>JAQYWO010000038.1 GCA_029379215.1 Rhizonema sp. PD37 | reverse complement strand
GCCAACAGAATTGTTATGTGCTGGATGAAAGTTAGCTATTGGGTATAAGGCAATGGGGTTGAATGAGTGCGGAAATGTAAGACAAATTTTTCATTTCTCCATCAATTTTCCCGTTCCTTATTCTACAGGGTGATTGCTACGAAAGAAAGAAAGTAAGAGGTTGTCGTGCCATTCTGTGATGCATAGCTTAAATTAGCCTACGCTTTTTTGAGCAGAAATTTATTCTATTAATCAAAGCAGAGGAGATCAAACATGAAACGTCTTGTTGTATGTTGTGATGGAACTTGGCAACAGTTATCTAATCCTTGCCCAGGCAATGTGATTAAGATGGCTCAGGCAGTGAAAGCAACTGCCAGTGATGGGACTCCACAAATCGTATTTTATGACGAGGGAGTTGGAACAGATAGTCAGGCCACTAAGCTTATGGGCGGAATTGCTGGACTAGGAATTGATAAAAATATACAAGATGGCTACCGTTTTCTGAGTCTCAACTATGTTCCAGGCGACGAAATCTATCTGTTCGGTTTCAGTCGAGGTGCATACACAGTCAGGAGTCTAGCGGGAATGATCCACTGCTCTGGTTTGCAAGATCGCGCTCATATTACCAAAGCACCTGAGGCTTACGAGCTTTACCGTAAACGAGACGTTAAACCAAAGGATGCAGAAGCAATCAAATACCGGGAAGAAAACGGCGATCGCGTCCCAATCACCTTGCTTGGTTGTTTCGACACAGTCGGTGCTCTTGGTATTCCTCCTCTACCGGCTTTCAAGCAGGTTCAAGAACAGCTCCATCAGAGGTATAAATTCCACGATACCACTTTAAATACGTGTATACACAATGCATTGCACGCTGTAGCGATCGACGAAATCCGCGAAGCCTTCGCGGTGACGCCGATGAAGAAAAACGCGAATGCTGAGAACCAGAGGCTTCTGGAAGTTTGGTTCCCAGGCGGACATGGTTGCGTCGGCGGCGGAACGGAAGAAAACAAGGGATTATCAGACGCAGCCTTACAGTGGATGATTGATTCAATCGGTAAGCTGGAATTGGGGCTAGAATTGGATCCAAGTGCTATTCCCACAGGTATCAATCCTGATTACAACTGTACTTTTAAGAATGCTCCTGGAATTTTCAAATTGTCGGGAATCAAGTACCGCGAAGTGAGTGATAACATTGAAGAGCTTCACGAAAGTACGATCAAGCGTTGGCAAAACTTCAAAGACTACCGCCCCAAGAATCTAGAAAGGCTTGCCGACAAACTACAGCAGTTTTTAGATAAATGAACCACACCGTTCGCCCCTACGACTGTGTTCTATTGACCTGAAAATTACTGTCAAGTGGAAAGAACTCAAAAGAAGATATCAAACTCTTAAGATTGAACAGAAGCAATCAAATTAACAAGCAAGGAAGGACAACCAAACAATTATGACTATTAAAAGAGATACATCCAGAGATGGATTTAAAAACAAACTAGAGACATTTGCTTTAACTGGCTTGAAGCCGATGTGGAACTTTATTCAAAGCAATGATACTCTCAAAAAAATAGTTAACAAAACTATCATTAATAACGCCGTCTTAAAAATTCCTACTCGTCCTTATCCGTTTAGTACAAAATCTCCATACACCTCTTGGGAGTCATTAACAGAGCGTAATTATTCAGGACTGCATTTGCCACCTCTTGATTGGAAACCTTCAGCTGATAAAAACTATACAGGATTTAATTTAGCTCCAACTGAAAAGTTTGAAAAACATCTTCCTCCTGTTGAAGATCTGGCGGTGTTGTATAAGAAAACCGGGGAGACTCAATACTCGCCCAAATCTACACTGATGTTCCCTTATTTTGTCCAATGGTTTACAGACAGTTTTTTGCGAACTGATCGCCAAAATCACCTCCTGAATACTTCTAACCACCAGATTGATTTATGTAATGTTTATGGGTTAAACCCAAAAATTACTAACCTACTAAGATCTCATCAAGGAGGCAAGCTAAAAAGTCAAATTCTTAATGGGGAGGAATATCCTCTTTTTTACTATGATGAAAATGGAAAAGCTAAGGAAGAATTCAAAGGAATACCTCATATAGTCACCAATGAATTCGTAAATAAATCAGAGAGTTTTCCCTCAGAAAAAAAACAAAAGTTATTTGCTATGGGGGCAGAGTTAGAACGGGTTAATGTGCAAATTGGCTATGTAATGCTGAATGTTCTTTGCTTAAGAGAACACAATCGCTTGTGCGAAATCCTGGCAAAAAATTATCCAACGTGGGATGATGAACGCCTTTTCCAAACGGCGCGAAATATTGTGATGGTTGAAATGTTGAAGATTGTGCTTGAGGATTATATCAATCACATTACTCCCTATCACTTTCAATTCTTCACTGATCCCCCAGCATTTAGTGATGCAAAATGGTCTCGCCCGAATTGGATGGCTGTAGAATTTACCTTAGTCTATCGCTGGCATAGTATGCTGCCCGACACTCTCATCCATGAAGGGAAAAAAATGTCGATGCCTGACTCGATGTGGAACAATGACATGATTATCAAAAAAGGGTTAGGAGCTATATTTGAGGAAAGTTGTTCACAGCCGGCAGCACAACTAGGTTTATTCAATACGCCTGATTTTCTAATTCCCACCGAGATAGCAAGTATTCTTTTAGGTCGCGGAGCAAAATTAAGAAGCTATAATGATTATCGTGAGATGTGTAAATATCCACGAGTTACTGACTTCAATCAGATTAGTGGCAATGAAAAAGTTCAGAAAGAATTGAAACGATTGTATGGTCATGTAGACAATATTGAATTGTATGTTGGACTATACGCAGAAGATCTGCGACCAAATTCTGCTTTACCGCCTTTAGTAGGACGACTAATCGGAATTGACGCTTTTTCCCAAGCTTTCACCAATCCTCTGTTAGCAGAAAATGTCTTCAACCCAGAAACTTTTTCACCAGTAGGTTGGGAGGAAATTCAGAATACTAAAACTCTCTCTCAAGTATTGCATCGCAATATTCCTCAAGGTAAAAACTATAGAATTTCTTTTTATCGTGAAGATTGGAAACTAGTTTGATTACCTAATGAGCTTGAGTTGATGACAAATCATAAAATCTTACCCAATTGTTAAAGACATTTCAAAAAACATTCATTCGCTCATTCAAAGTTTAAAACACTTTTAAAACCGATACATTTCAATATGCTATTTCGAGACACCCTATGGCTCGTCTTTACAATTATTTAGCGGTAGATAAATAATCTAAACTGAACCGTATCGGTTTTAAAAAGGGATTTAAATACCAATTGATATCATGCTCGTCAATCATCCATGTGGAAAAGAACTCCACCCCTAATCCCTCTTTGCTCTTCTAAGAGGGAAGACAAAGCGTAGCTTTGGTGGGGAGGGTTTCTTACGGAATTCAGGTTAATTCACCAAATTAGGTATGAAGCAATCATTTTTGTGTATATCAGATTGGTATTAAACCCTAAAGTAAAATTAAGCTTTAATTAATAATGAGCCAAAGAGAAAATTGATAAAGTGTTTCTTGATTAATCCAACATTTACAAAATGAAACTTTTTACAGAATATCCCGAAAAAGACGAACTAAAATATTACGATCTCTTCCGCGATCTCATCAGAAAGCGAATGGAAAATCTTTACGGAGGTGAGAATGCACAACCAGCGAAGAGAGATACTCACACCAAAACTCACGCTGCAGTCAAAGCAACATTAGAAATCTTTGACTTTGATGAAGCAGCAATTAAGCAGAAATTGAGTAAAAGTACTTCATTGACTGAAGCTCAACTTTCTACCATTTCTATAAAACAAGGTTTATTAGCAAAACCGAAACAATATCCAGTATGGCTACGATTCGCTAATGGTGCCTTTTCAGTTAAGGATGATTATAAACCAGATACACGCTCTATGGCCATAAAAGTGATGGAGGTAGAAGGAGAACGACTAGCCCAAAGTCACGAGTTAAAAACACAGGATTTGATTGTACACAATGCCAATAACTTTTTTGTCATAACCATCAAATATTATTACAGCTTTTTTTTGGCGGTTTATAAATCGACGTTTCCCCCATTGTTTGAGAAATCCGTACTGTTATGGCTACTGCTGCATCCCAAACAATTCTTACTTCTATTAAACGGTTTCAAACGATATCCCAAGAGTTTACTTACAGAAAGCTATTGGAGTGGTTCAGCTTTTTCTTTGGGACTCAAATCTAATTTTGATCCAACTAAACCGGGTACAGTTCCTGTGGAATATCCGGCTGTAATTCAATATGCATTTACTCCTGTTTCTAGTCAATCACCTCATCAACAGTTACCTACGCAGTCCAGATCTAAAAGCGAACTTAAGAGTGCCAAAACCTCAGGTTCAGAAGACAACTACTACCGAGAGGATATCATTAAATCTTTAGCAAAGCCTGATGCTGAATACTGTTGGGACTTTCAAATTCAATTTCAAGCTAGCCCAGAGATGCCTATTGATGATGCCACCATTGTTTGGAAGGAAGAGGAATCACCCTTTTTGACAGTTGGTCGTCTGACGGTTAAGCATCAGAATGTTCAATCACCCCAAGAAGATGACTTTGGGGAAAATCTTCGCTTTTCTGTTTGGAATGGTTTAGCAGTCCATCGACCCGTCGGTGCGATAAATCGCTTACGCAGCATTGTCTATCCTATCGTTGCTGAGTACCGTCTTAAAAAACGAGGAGTCAAATACCAAGAACCAACTGCTTGACTTTTTCCCGAGAAAATGCATTTTAGACGCACTAATTGAGATTTATTCAAATATTCAGAAAATACAGCTAAAATCGCAGAAAAATCCGTTTACTTTAGGTAATTTGTTGGGACTGCCAGCGCAACGCTGGCAGCAATGTTCAAGTGCATGGATAGAGATGGCAGTGGCGCGAGCGACTTTGAGGAATTTGGCAACTTCGTATGAGACGCGCTACCCCTGCTAGTAATTGGCATCATTAATTGTTTTTGGATAATGCCTAAGCAGACTATTGTCAAATCATCCTTTACTTGAGAAACCTTTCTTATGACAATTCAACTCAGTCATCCCAAAATTATTCTCGATACAGATCCGGGTGGAGACGATATCTATGCCTTCCTTTGGCTTCTCAGCTTGGTCAAACAAGGACTCGCTGAACTTGTCGCTGTTACTTCGGCCGATGGCAATGTTGCTGCCAAACGCACATTTTCTAATGCGTCGCAAATTTTAAATTTAGCAGGGTTCCCAGACGTTATAGTAGGTCGAGGTGTCCCCATAAAAGAAGTTGTGGAAGATGCCGCCCATATTCATGGATCTGATGGGATGGGCAATCTATCCCATACCTTACCCCCAGTTACGCATAATTTTGAGGACGCTCGCTACTCCGACGAACTCATCATCGACGAGTTAAACGCAGCCCCAGGAGAAATTACGATTGTAGCGATTGGTCCCTTGACCAACCTTGCTGCGGCAGAAACGAAAAGTCCCGGCATCCTGAAAAAAGCCAAGGAAATTGTAATTATGGGAGGTGCCTTCTTCTGTTCCGGTAATGTGACTCCCCATGCTGAATTCAATATTTGGTTTAATGCTGAAGCAGCTCAAACAGTATTTAATAGCCGAGACGACATTGTCGTGATGCCACTGGACGTGACGCGGCACTTAATTTTCACACGAAATATGACTCAGGCAGTCACTCAGGCGAATCCACAGAGTAAACTTTCTCAATTTTTGATACTTCTTTGTGAGTTCATGATTGGCACAGCTTTACGTTATCGAGAAACAACAGGAATTCCAGGTTTTCTTGTCCATGATGCAGCAACATTAGGATACTTGTTTTATCCAGAAACCATGATGTTGAAAAGGGCAAAAGTTCGGGTTGAAACCAAGGGAGAGTGGACATTGGGACAGACATCAATTGATAGTCGTCCTACACCGAAAACAGGAGCAAATGCCTGGGTAGCATTACAGGTAGATGAGGACAAATTTTTCACCAGTTTCGTTGAAGATTTGAAGCACCTATTCAAAACCACTGTTATTTCGTGAAGGCGAGATACTCAACTGTCTAAGAAGTCGTAGATCTCAAGGGTGTATGGGAGAAAATAATCAGAACTTCTCCTTTGCACACATTACAAATCTTGATGCGACAGAAGAGCTTTAGCCCATTGACCTATTTGAACTTCTTGAACCCATTGCCCTTCCCCACACCACCCTCGACCCCAAAACGGCAAGTGTCCAGGAAGCGCATCTAGAGAAAAGGTCAAGCTATGGTGATATACCGACTTGCCTAAAATACGCCAGCCAACCTTATAGCTGAAAGCTTGTTCATTGTTTTCCACATCTTGCCAAATACTTTTCTGTATACTAAAACCAAAATGTCCATCACTGTATTTCATCCATAGTTGGTTAATAGTGCATAAATCAGTGCTTTTGAAGTTGCTGATAGAGTTTATATCAAGCCAACCTTCTTTTTCTCTTTGGGCTATGTTGAGCATGATCAGCCGAGTTTCTTGATCCGCATATTTCCAATTCCCAGAAGCCAAAAAATTCTCTAGTCTTGTATAATTGACTTCCTTTTCAGAACTGGATCTAGAGATAGAAGTTTTTATCTCAACATTAGGTAATGTTTTTTGTGGCTCATATTTAATCTCACAATTCTCAATTTTCAAAGTGAGGGCAGAAACCTCAAGCCCACCGCGCCATTCATCCCACATTCGAGGAAGGTGTCCCTCTTGTGCATCTTGATTGAAGTTGATTTTAGAATAATAAGACCATTCTCTAGTAGTCCAGCTAGCAAATAAAATTTGATGATATCTTGTTGTTCGCCATCCTAGACGTTCCCCAAAATTAATCCAGACTTCATCATTATATACACCCAGTTTTCCGCCTACACTTTTCCAAATCCGTTGCTGGACACTAAAGCCAAAACGCCCATTACTATATTTAACCCATAGTTGGTCGATAGTGTGAAGGTCGATACAAGGAATATCGTTGATTGATTGGACATCAAGCCATCCTTCTTTTTCTCTCTGAGTGACTTTAAGCATAACATTAAGGGTTTCTTTGTCAGCGTCAAACCACTTATCTAACGCTAGAAAATTCCGTAACCGTGTGTAATCTATTCCTCGTTCAGAACTGAGGTCATCAGTTAAACTCTTTAAGAAGGTATTAAACCGAAAATCAAGCGCAACATTAGAAGAAACTGGAATATTTATATTTGAGCCTATAGTTTTCAATTGTTTTTTGAGCAGTAATTTAGGAGTTAGATGTTCTGGAATACCTGCCATCCTAATAGCGTTACAGCCAAGCTTATATGCACGTTCAACTGATTCTCCTCCGCCAAGAGCATCGTAAAAGCCAACCGCAAATTCAATTGCTGCTTTATCTCCAATTTCTTGACTCATACCAATGACGTAATCAATATGTTGTGCGATCACATTAGCTTGAATCTCTGAAAAACAAGCATTAAGCAATACGCACTTTACGTCCTCTACAAACAACTCAAATAGTTCACTTAGCGCTTGTGCATCGATGAACTTCTCTTGTCCTGTTTCATCCTCAAAAACTAAACCTTTTTCTCCAGATCCATGTCCAGAAAAATGAACAATCTGTGGTTTATTGTCTGAAAAAGCTCGTTGAATATCTCGATAACGTACTGCTGGCACTGATAAAAGCTCAAATTGCTCCCGTTTCCTTGCCCGTCTCAGTGCTTCTTGAATTTCGCGTAACTCTTCGTCTAGACGTAGTTTACTTGTACCAATCGGATTTGCTGCTAAAACCAAGATTTTCTGCATCAGCTACCTCTTTATTTTCTGGAATTTAGACTAAAAATCGGAACTCACCCTCAGTAAGATTCAAATGCATGAAAGGTGACACTGTAGTCCAAGTAGAGTCAAGTCTGTGGTTGTTGCATTTCCCCCTCTGGCTTACCGGATGCAGTGTTTTTGTTAGCGGATAGGATGATTGCTATCTGCCAACAGAAGCAAACCCTCTACTCCCTTCCTGCCAGATGATTACCTCAAATGTAGTTAAAAATACTACATGAGCTTCAGAGACTTAATTGTAGATGAACTCTTTTAACTGTGCGATCGCAAACTACTTCCTATGATAATTCGTGAAATTACGGAACTAGAGTGCAAATATAGTGAATAATGTGTCGAATCTGTTCCCGTGCTTGAAGTCGGGACGATTGAAGAGAATTGTCTAGTTTTTCTCGTATTTGTTGTCTGTTGGTTGCTGGGGGAAGATGAGTTGATTTTCGCTATCCTGCTACACCTGAAGAAACAGCACAAGATTTAGAGTGTACACAGTGGCGGAGGGCGTTCATTACCATAACGTTACTTACGCCGGACGTTGTTGGCTCAAAACTTGGTAAGCATAGCTAAAATCGTCAGTGGTAATTCGGATTGCAGCTGGATCTGTCATACCTTGAGAGCGATAGCGACGGATTGCTTCCACAGCTGAGCGATCGCCTAACAATGCTAGATCCGCTCCATTCCAACCCTCAGTGACTTCTGCCCAATATGCCAAATTCACATCTTGCAATGGACGTTCAAGGTTGTGAACTTCCAAAATTGACAAGCGGCTTTCCAGATTGGGTAAATCTACTAATAATTGTAAATCTAACCGTCCTGCCCGAAGTATTGCTGGATCTATGGCATCAAGACGATTGGTAGCAGCAATCAGCAGGATATTAGCACCTGTGTGTAAACCGTCCAATTCTGTAAGCAATTGTCCGACGACGCGATCGCTCACTCCAGAATCACCACTGTAACGCCCTCTTGCTGGTGCTAAAGTATCGATTTCGTCGATAAATATCACACAAGGGGCTGCAAGTCTTGCTTTGGCGAATAATTCCCGCACGGCTTGTTCACTAGCACCCACCCACTTACTAAGTAATTCCGGACCATTAACGCAGATAAAATTAGCTCTAGCTTGGGAAGCAACTGCTTTTGCTAACATAGTTTTGCCAGTACCGGGTGGTCCCCAAAGTAAAATACCTTTAGGCGATCGCGCTTTTGTTTTTAGGTATAGTTCCGGATGTAACAGTGCGCCTTCTACCGATTCGCGTAGGGTTTGCTTAGTCTCTAAAAGCCCACCAATGTCTTCCCACGCAACGTTAGGAGATTCTACTTCTACCGAACGCAAAACGGCAGGTTTAATTTCTTGAAGTGCTTGCAAAAAATCCGATTGCTGTATCGTCATTGTATCGGGAATCGGGTCTTCAATTGAGGGGACTTGACGACGCAAGGCACTGTATGCCGCTTTTTGACAGATAGCTTTCAAGTCTGCACCGACAAATCCAACAGCTTTTGCAGCGATCGCTCCTAAGTTTACCGTCTGTTCTAAAGGCATGGCGCGAGTGAGAATTTGCAGTATTTCCAAGCGTCCCTGACGATCTGGCACGCGAAACAGCACTTCACGGTCAAATCTACCAGGACGACGTAACGCTCGGTCAAGATGTTCGGGGCGATTAGTGGCGGCTAGCACAATCACGCCTTTAGTTTGGGCAAAACCATCCATTAAACTCAGAAGTTGTGCGACTAGCCGTTTTTCCACTTCCCCTTCTACTTTGCCACGATCTGGGGCGAGACTATCGATTTCATCAATAAAGATTATACAAGGGGCGCTAGAAGCTGCTTTCTCAAAAATGGAGCGCAGTCTTTGTTCGGCTTCGCCATAATATTTGCCCATAACTTCTGGCCCGACTATGGCAATATAGTTAACTCCTAGTTCTTCAGCAAGGGCACGGGCAGTGAGGGTTTTGCCAGTACCAGGAGGCCCGACTAACAAAACACCGCGTGTAGGTTCTAGTCCGAGTTTGGCGAGTAAGTCAGGACGTTTTAAAGGTATAGCGATTAATTCTTTCAGTTCGAGGAGGACTTCGCTAAGTCCGCCAACATCTTTCAGGGGGATTGCTGTAGAGTCAATTGATGCAGCACTCGAGTCACCAGAACTAGAACTTGACTGCGGTTGAGTGGGGCGATTTGTGCCAATATTGCTAGCTACATGACCAGAACGGGGAATACCTCCATTTCGAGGTATATTCCTGAGAGGACGAGTACTGAACTGCACATCCGTCTTAATTTCTCCCTTTTCAATTTTCTCTTCTAAGGTTTTCGCTAATTCTAATAACTGCTCAAAACCTTTGAATAAATCGTTCATCACATTACTCCCATTTTTTGCAGTCGGCTTTTTATTGGCCAACTAATTCTGGTTATGTTTCAAAAATACTACTATTTCTTTCTGATTCGATAGTCGTGCCGATTCGTTATACTGGAAAAAACGCGGAAGATCGGAGTTGAAAGGATGCCCTCGACCTTTCCTGGAATGAATCCCTATCTCGAACACCCAGCTCTTTGGTCGTCATTCCATACCCGGCTTTTGGTGGCGATAGCTGATACGCTTGCACCTCAGTTGCGCCCAAATTATTATATCGATGTCGAAACTCGTATTTACCAAGATCAGGATGAGGACGAGGTATTAGTCGGTATACCTGATGGTACAGTTTTGAGCGCCAACTTATCTAATCCAGTAAATGTTGAAGTCCAGCCAGTTACAGGCTCTACCCTGACTCAGAAGCGTCCGCAATCAATAACGTTACCGATGCCAGTAACAGTGAAAGATCGGTATTTGGAAGTCCGAGAAATCAGCACTGATGCAGTTATAACCGTAATTGAAGTATTATCTCCTAAAAATAAGCAAAAGGGCAAGGGTAGAACAACCTACGAAAAGAAGCGGGCGCTTGTTTTGAGTAGTTTTTCGCATCTGATTGAAATTGACTTACTGCGTGGTAACTTACCAATGACCATGATGGGTAAGGTGCTTCCAACAGACTACCGTATTGTTGTTAGTCGAAGTTCGCAACGCCCTAAAGCCGATTTATATGGTTTCAATTTGCCTGAACCAATTCCGAGTTTTCCCCTGCCACTGAAGCTAGAAGATGAAGAAGTGACCGTTGATTTGCAGACGATTTTTGATGGTGTATGTGAACGTGCTGGGTATAATCAACGCATTGACTATCAACAGCCCGTTCCATCTCCTGCATTGTCAAAAGCCGATCAACAGTGGGTTGATGAATTATTAGCACCAATTCGAGGTGGCGATCGCACATCCAGGTATTGAAATTACAACAGGAGATTTGCTGCTCCTTTAATTCTGTCTAACGGTTCCACAGAACGGGGTAAAATTGGCAAGTGAATGATACTTTTATCGGCAAATAAACTCGCATTGAATGAGTTACCTGAACACTCCGCAACAAAACATTTGTATCACCCAGGTAGGTCATAGTATTTTATCTTCTTTTGTGTATATACTTTCGCGGCTAATTGCATCATTTGAAAGAGGTGGCGCGTTTATTGATGAGTGACTTGTAGCCCAATTTACAAATCTTTCCGCTCGTTGTTGAGGTGATAGTGTCAGGGGTGTGGTTTGGGATGAGGATGCGAGCAAGCTTTCGACTAAAGTTTTCAACAATACTTCAATAGATGTTCCTTGATCTGCGGCTTGAGCCATCAAGCGTGATTCAATTTCAGGTTCTAGTTAAAGTAGGATAGGCATAATAGGTGTCAAACAACGGTACAGATGAAAAACGCTCTTGTTGATGGTGTATTAGCAAGAAAGAAAGGACTTAAATTTTAACATTTATGATAAGCTCATAACTAAATATTTCATCTGTGTTAGAGTTTGAGAAAGTGATACCAGATTTTGACGAAAATGGTAATTTACCGCCAGGTGTGTATTTTTGCGAATGGGAGGAGTTTAAGGAAAGATTTGGAAACAGTTTCAGGAGAGAACGAATGATAAATGGTTTAGAACTGGTTATGACGCAATTAAAAGCGGCAGGCTGTAGAAGAATTTACATAAATGGCAGTTTTGTGACTAGTGAACCAAGCCCTAATGATTTTGATGCTTGTTATGATAATGACACTGTAGATCTCGATTATCTCAGACAGAATGCTCCTATATTAATTAATAGTTTTGACCGACAAGCACAAAAATCTAAATATAAAGGTGAAATTTTTCGTTCAGATGAGCCAGTTGGTGATTTAGGTTTAGACTCATTTGAATTTTTCCAGCGCGATAGAATGCAAAAGAGAAAGGGAATTATTGCTATTGATTTGGTGAGATGGGAACCATGATTAAAAATGAAAAGCAATATGAGTATAGCAAAGAGTGCGCTAAAAGATTTGAATATTCAATAGCTGTAGTTGAACAAGACAAAGCATGGAAGAAAAGAGATCCTGAACGCTGGCAGCTTGACATTGATGTCAAAAAGTCTCATTTAATGGCTTTACAAGAAGAAATCGCTGAATATGAAAAGCTGTTTAATTGTGATCAAAGCCAACCAATTAAAATTCAAGTTGAAAATTTTAACAAACTGGCAGATGTATTAATAAAAGCTCGCATAGCAGCAAAAATAAGCCAGAAAGAACTGGCTGATATTTTAGGGTTTGAAGAACAACGAATAAAAGAATGTGAAGAGAAAGATTATCAATGCGCTAGTTTTTGCGAAATCCTGGAAGTGAGTGCAGCCTTAGGTGTGGAGTTTGACAACGCATTTGTTCAGGTAAATTTTCAAGAAGTAGAAGAAGGAAAAAAAAGTGCCCAAGAATGGCAGAAATGGCGAGAATTAAGGATGAATCTAAAATCTCAAGCTTCCTAATAAACTTGCTAATAGGGATAACTCTACTGAGAGCGATTATTTATAAATCAGTTGTATTTTCTAATCCGTGTAAGGTTATACTGGAAAAGCGTAACAGGATATTGGTATCTAATAAATAATAGGTCATACTTCATCATCGCAGATATTTTCTCGACGTAGAGCTTCATCAGAAAGGTTGGCATAGCTTTTCGGTGCTGTATCTATCCACTCCTGCCAAAGTAATAATCTCTCCGATGATGTTTGAGGTTTACGAATTAGTAAGGTTAAATGCTTGTCCCTAAGCTTTTCTCGGAAGAGTTTTTGCTCTTCAGGGGAGAGGTTTAGTACCACTTCTACGAGGGAATTAACAAGTTGTACATTCATAGTTGTGTATACGATTAGTCGCGAGCAACGGGCTTTCGCTCTGCCCTTATGCTGCTTTACTATAATACTGACTATTGCTCCCGCCATAGAGCAAACGCCATAGCTAATTTCTGCGATCGCTGCCAATAGTCAAACCATCTTTCCGGGTTTTAGAAACTCGTGGCTCGGAGTCGGCGTAGCGGAGTGGCTCTTGCGGGCTTGCAGGATCTGGTTGTCCCAACCAGTAATCTTTCTGCCCGTAAGAACCACCGACTCCGAATGACCTTATAACTTTTATACAACCAGAGTTGTAACTCATAAAACTTTGATTGTATTTGTAAAGTAGTGTGATTCGTCAGTTTCGGTTTGGCTAAGCTCCTTCCCAAATGGCCGCAGCCGCAAACACCAAGAATAACAAGCCGCCGATGGCAGTGACCTTGCGTTCAGAAATTCTTCCGGCAATTAAACGTCCACCCATTACAGCAATCACAGTGCAAAGGATGTCAAGCAACTCAGCCTCTTTGATATCGCTGGTAGCATAGAAGACGAAGACAATGATTGGGGTGAAAAAACATTCCCCCAACTGGGGAATACTATATTAGATCGCATTCACCAGAGCATGATTTTGTTTGCCGCCGGACGCAGCGAAGCCCTTAAACGCTTTTTAGTGGAAGAAGGGGCTGGAACTGACCAACGTTTCTGGCGATTAACCCAGGCACTATCAGCGTTGTATCCCAATAATACTGACGAAAAACGTTGGGTGGATGGGGTGTTAGCAAGAAAGAAAGGACTTGGATTTTAATTAATCAGATTATGATGAATGAGCCATTTAAGCAGTATCGGGAGTTGATGAAATCAATTGACCAAATTGGTGAATTGATAAAACCGTATCGTCAGATTCAAGAATTAGCAAGGGTTCATGCTGTAGAAGTTAATAAAAAATTCGCTGCTGCTGCTAGGATTTCACGGGTTAATCCAGCAATTGCTGCTATTAGTGTTTCAGATATCAGTAAAGCTATTGCTGATGCTGTCAAAATGCCTGAAGTGAATAAAGCTATTACTACTGCTATTGGTGTACCAAATATTAAGAAAGGTCTGAATTTAGATAAAATATCATCACATTCCTTAGCTATAGAAGATATTCTGAGTCCAGCGCGTAAAATTGCTGGACAGATTCAAAATCCATCGTTACAAATCTCTAAATTAGCAGCATTCGAGCAATCAAAAGTTATAGAAGTATTGAAGCAGCAAACTGATGTTTGGCGAAAGCTAGTAATGCCAAACACAGATGCTACTAAGTTATTCCAATTGACTATGCCACAAATTCAAGAGGCTTCAGTGGCATGGCATAGTAGCTTGACACAAACTATCAACAAATTTCAAGAATTTCATCTATTGACTGAAAAGCCAAATATCGCAGCGCGATTGCTAGAAAATTATAGAGTATACACGGGATTTGTTGAAAGCACAATCCAACGTATTTCGGAAACCAAAAATCAGAAAATAGTAAGAGCTTTACAGATATCTTTACGTCTAGCCGAAGTACAGTTACTGACTACAACACAAGCTTTCTCATCTATAATTACTGAGCCAACAGATGATGATGTATCTGAGCCAAGACCACTGGACTTACCAATTATTCAACAGGACGAATTAATAGCTGCCATTGAGTCAGAAAATTTAGAAGATGACGCAGCTTTAATTAAACTATCTCCAGCAGCTAATGTCTCTACCTTATCCCGACATGTCTTATTTTTAGTAACACAATGTAACGAAGTTGTGAAAGTTGGAGAAAAGTCAGAAATATTTAAGCCAACAAATAAAGTGCTAGAAGTATTTGCTGATTTCCCTTGGCTACTTCCGGAAACTAAACAAAGTTTTGCTGATTTCGTAGATTGCCTCTACTTCTTATTTTATGAAGGTGCTGGTAAAGATAAACTTCGTTTTTTAAAAGAGCATGGGGGTGTGCTTGAGCCTGCTGATTGTGATTTAATTTGGTGTATCAAACACTTGAGAAATAAGTGGCTGCGTCACGATATAGACCACGGCAAAGAGGCAGATATTAGAAAATCTTGGAAAGAATTATCAGCAAAGTTTAGCTGGCTTGGCTTACAACACACCCCTATTAGTCAAGAAGATTTCCGCGATTTACATTGCCGTGTTCTCATAGAAACAGAGGCGTTCTTACAGAAAATTCTTGAAAAGTTAATAAAAAGTGAATAAGGGAACACTTGATAATATTTTCTCGCTTATTGACAATGATGCACTCTTATTGAAAAGATGAGCTTACCCTGTTAACAACAACTCCGCACCCCCCACTCCGTACACAAAAACTATGACCAGAGTGAATCTAGACTTACCCGAAGAAGTATTCTCAGCCCGTCGTCTTCCCCCAGATGATTTCGTGCGTGATATGCGGCTGGCTGCTGCTATCTACTGGTATCAAAAAGGTGAAGTCTCTCAGGAAAAAGCTGCCCAAATTGCAGGTTTAAACCGCCGCGACTTTCTTACAGCCCTTGCACTGGAGCAAGTAGATGTGTTTTCTGTAAACTTTGATGACTTGCAACAAGAGTTAAACTGTGGCTGAACGTCCTACAATTAACACCTCCCCACTACTTTTTTTGACAAAGGGTGGCTTTCTTCACCTATTGCAGATAGTCAATCCAGAAATTAAAACAAAAGATTTGCGGCTCCTTTAATTCTGTCTAACGGTTCCACAGAACGGGGTAGAATTGGTAAGTGAATGATAGTTTGATCGGCAAATAAACCCGCATCAAATATTCCATCCTGAGTGTAGCGATTATGCACCACGTAACGCTGTGGAACTCCCATTTTTTGTAAAGACTCGCTTAATCGCACTTGTTCTGCAATAATTGCAGCTTGAGCTTGGATGACACCAACAAATTCAGTGTGATGAGCATCTTTCAGTTTCTTCTGCGCTTGTACGACTTGTTGTCGCAAATTCCGCAGCCGCCCCATGAAATCTATCCTACCTAGAGCATTTTGATACTTCATCCATAGCTTGAATATCCATGCTAGCCAGTCAGCCAATGCAGATGGCATTTCCAGAAAGCGAAGAAGATGACCTGTAGGGGCAGTATCGAGGATAATTAAATCTTGCTGTTTGCTGTTCAACAAATCTATTACTGTGATGAAAGATAGCATTTCATCAATACCAGGTAAAGCCTGCGCTACAATTTGTCGCCAAGCTTCAGGGGTGTAAGCGATTTTTATCGCCCCTGGTTCAGCTGCTTCTCCACTCATCATTTCTGCTAATTCCCAAAGATAATCATTGCGGAACTGTTCTAATACTATGTCAGCATCGATTTCTTGAGCGCTTAAATTATCAGTTATCTGAGTAGGTTCGTGTGTCAATTTTACCCCAAAAGCGTCTCCCAAAGAATGGGCGGGGTCGATGGAAATTATGCGGATATTTTTCTCTGGATAACGACAAGCTAATGCCCATCCAATAGCGGCTGCTACTGTCGTTTTTCCCACTCCTCCTTTGCCCCCTACTAGGATAAGTTTGCGTCCTTCATCAATGAAATCGCTGAAACTGGGTAGTACTTTCGCAGGCCATTGTATAGATGGTGGTGGAGAAATTGTAACTGTATCGATTTTTTGAATTTGGCTAACAATATTGTCTAACGCTTCACTACCAAGGGGTTCTAATGCCTGTTGCGGCACAATAAAAAGAGGTTTGACTGGTAGTTTTAAGAATTTATCTAGTAATTGTTGTTGTTCGCTATAGCGGTCTAAATCTGGATTGGCTTCTGTTAAAATCCGGTTAATTAATAAGCCACTGCTCTTAATTTGTAATGATTGTAAGCTTTCAAGAAACCGTTCGGTTTCTAAAAGGCTCATGGGTTCAGCGATCGCCACTACTAAGCAAGCACTTATTTCTTCATTTTGCAGCAAGTGTCTACCTTGAGCTAATTCGGAATTCATCGAGACTAAAAAGTCATCGACTTCATCTTTTGTATAACTTCCCCTAAAAGTTTTGGCAATCACCCGATGTTTTTCTTGGAATAATTCTAAAGACTTTAAAACTATATCTAAAAAATCTTTTATTCCCAATAAGTTTAAGGTATGACCGGAAGGAGCCATATCTACGACTATGCGATCTACGACTTTTTCTCTAAGCAACCGTTGGATTTCCAACAAACCCATAATTTCATCTAAACCGGGCCAGTCTAAATCCCACACAGGTGTTAAATCTTCTCCTTCTACAAAACTTCCCCGCTCAACTAATAGCTCTAAAAACTTACCGTATTTTGCCTTAAATTCTAAGAGTAATTCTTTAGCATTTAACGCCCGAACACTCAAGTTAGGTAAATCACGATCAGGTAAGGCGTTGTCTTCAACTTTTGTTTGTAGCACATCGCCTAAAGAATGTGCTGGATCTGTGGATATTAACAGTATTTGTTGATTGGGAAATAATCTTGCCCAGCGCCGAGCAAAACCACAGGCTAGGGTAGTTTTGCCTACTCCACCTTTACCACTAAACATTGCTAGTTGAAGCGAATCGAACTTATTTAACATAGATATAAATTGATGCATTAGGTATATAGTTGCGCTTCAGCGCTCTTAGCAAGAGCGTGCTTTTTAGATAAATTGGTAGTAAGGGCTTCAGCCCTTATAACCTTTGCCCTGAGCGCTGAAGCGCTCACTACGAACTTATAATAGTTTGTATTTATTTTGACATGTTTACTTAAGAGCGCTAAAGCGCAACTACGAACCTTTTTAGATAAAGTGGTAGGGAGGTAGGGCAAATTCTAACTGTAATTCCCAGTGAGAACACGCTTTTTGCCAAGAGAGAAATTGTTCTGTAAGTAAGGGTTCTTCTTGGCGACTGACTAAAAGATAAATCCGTGCTTCTTCACCTTCCGGTTGAACAACAATTGCCGACTTATATATTTGGGTAATCAGATCAACTGCATTCTCCTGTTGTGCGGTTTGAATATTTTGAAAGTCTTGTTGTGTTTGATAGCGTTGTTTCTTCGCTAAAAAATACTGTCTTCCTCCTGATAAAGGTGTTATGACTGGTTCATCTAGAGTGCGGGGAACAAACTTCAAGATATATTCAGCTTTGCCATTAAGTAGGCGTAACTTTTCAAGATATTCCTGAGCATGGAATTCTAGATAAGTTAGTAAGCTTTCTTTTGAGGTAAAGCAAGTGCCGAATCGCAATGGTAAAACTGTAGTCTGACGGAATAGTTCGCCCATCACGCGATCATGCGACAAAACTGCTTGGATTAGTTGTTCGTCATCGTTCTGTAATGATTCTATGGAGATATCTGGTTCTACCAAAGCGGAAACGCCAGCACTACTAATTAGAAGTACGCGATCGCGAATGCCTACTGGTAACTCTAAGGGAACTGTTGGTGTCTCTAAAAAGGCGTAAGTGTAAAAGTTATCCAATTCCACGCTCAATAGCAAAGGTAAAAGTGTTTAAATAACCGGCATCTCAATTAGTTACCCAGGTTGCTTCATAAATTTTGCCGTGATTAGCATTGTTAGTCTTATCGTTAACTATACAACCAGTGCCTTCATTCAAAGGCCAGTAGCCAACCAAACCTGGTTCATTGCCCAACAGACGACGCGACATATCGGCTTGAATTTCTATCGGGGAACGAGAGCGATTCCAAATGCGGAATTCAGCAATTTGCCCTTTAAAGAAATTCCGCCTCCCTGCCCCTCGACATAAGTAGAGCGATGAATTATTCTGAGTTGTCTGTATGGTTGTATCATTTGTGATTGCCACTTCCACACCATCTACATACAAGTACAACTGCGAACTTTGCTTAACAAATGTAATGTAATGAAGCTGTAAGTCGTTAATTGGTTGCGGAGAGTAAACTGCTGGATTTTTTTTGCCATCATACCTAGATACATAGACGCGGCCATTTTTACTGCTGTATCGGATGGCGTATGGAAACGGGGTTCCTATCCATTTTTCGAGGACATTGATATCGAACTTTGCTTTGCCCTCACCTTGCTGCGCAGAGTCTGGCTGAAGCCAAACTTCGATCGCAAAATCTTGATCTTGAGCAAAGTCTAAAGTAGACGAATATGGGATTTCTATATAATCATCCTTCCCGTTAAACATCAAAACAGGGTGTAACGATTTGCTCGGCGCTTCAGTATACGCTCTGGTTACTCCATAAATATCACCTTGATTGACATTCTTTTGATCGTCAGCTGTTTTGCTACGTTCTTCATTCAACTGATTTGACTGAGACTTGTATACTTGTGACGTTGATTTTTCTCTAGTTTGCTTAACTTGGGATGAGGTTGTTGGAAGTAAAGATGGGTTTGGCTCATTTAAGTGAGGTTGTTGCGCTGGAAGACTTATATCAATTTGGGGAGTTAAGAGATCCGTCAGTAATAATGACTCAGCAGACGGTGTTGAGTGTAGTTGTGGGGTTGGCGTAGTTGGCAGTTGCAGTTGAGGAATTTGGGGAGTTAAGAAATCCGTCGGTGATGGTGACTCAGCAGACGGTGTTGAGTGTAGTTGTGGGGTTGGCGTAGTTGGCAGTTGCAGTTGAGGAATTTGGGGAGTTAAGAAATCCGTCGGTGATGGTGACTCAGCAGACGGTGTTGAGTGTAGTTGTGGGGTTGGCGTAGTTGGCAGTTGCAGTTGAACAGCAGGGGGAGATAAAGCAATGGACGGGGTTTCAAGTGAATCTGGCGATCGCTCGGCTGCATTCTGAATTTCTGCCAAAGACAGAGATCTCTCCCAAATCCGCACTTTAGTAATACTACCGTGAAAGAAACACGAACTTGCTCCAGGTTGTTCGGTTGCACCTGCGCCGATATGCAATGGATGGCGATCGTTTGGCTGGAACGGAATCTCCTCATATCTTCCTACTGACTGCCCATTGACATACAAAATCATTGTTTGCAACGGTGAGTCATAGGTTCCAGCGATATGAGTCCAGACTCTTTCTTGAGCTTTCGAGCCTGTTATGATGATCCAAGGAATTCCTTTATCACCACTACCAAGCCAGAACTGCCAGTACTGTGCAGCATTTATACAGAAGACATAGCCTTTGCGCCCAACGCCTGCGGAACCACTGACGTTCGTCAAGATGGCTCGATAACCTCTACCACCGTGAAACTGAACCCACATTTCAATTGTAAAGCTAGTAGGATTGAGATCCTCACAGTAGGGGATGTCAATCTGATCACTACTACCATTAAAGTAGGGATATGCCGTCGCCGGATAACCAAGGTCAATCTCTTTTGGTTCTCCAGTAACAGTTTCTTGCAGTTTCATCGCTCGCCCCTTCCCCTTGAACGAATACTTTACCCGTTAGAAATTTTCTATAACAGCGTTAGTCATCTTGCGAACACTAATTGCCAATTATATTATCATTTATATGTTGCTTAAAAAGTATTTATGAACAACATTCACTCACGCCGTACAATTCGACCTACGATCAGCACAATCCCTCGCAATCAAAGTGAGGCAGCTAAGCAATTAGAACTGTATAAAATGGTAACAAAACGGCAGCGCATCCAGCAAGAATTGCAGTTTATGGAACAGCGTCTTCAAGTATTGAAACAACAGATGAGCAGTCTTGATAACCAAATAAAAAGTACGGAAAAAACTATTCAGGATTTGCGTGAATCTTCTCCTACTTCTTCTGAAAACGCAACTGCTCAAACTCCTCCTTGTTCGACAGCTTCTCATAAGAATGTCAAGTCGTCGAGCAAATTCCAAACTTTCTACCTTGAATATTAGTCTTTTTACTTATTTGTCATTTTCTGAATGACAAATAATAGTCATAATGGAAGATCTAGACTTCACAAATCATTTCATTCAGTTTCTTCTGCTTCTTCCTGAGCTATAATTTTTAGCAAAAGTTCTTCTTCTTGAATTTCAAAATCTTCTTCGGAAATATCTCCCAAATCAAAAGCTAACTGCAAAGCTAATAACTGTTTTTGCAAATTTTGAGCATCATCTAATTCAGCATTAGCTCGCTCTTGAAGTTGTTCTGCTATCCAAATGATTCCGCCAAGTGGTCCGGAAATCGGAAAGGTTAATAGTTCGAGAAACATAATATGAGTTACGCTTAAGAAAGCTGGGCAAATGTATAAGGTGCGGTAAAATTGTTGTAACGAATTCTCAGGCGATCGCCAAACTTTTGGTCGATAGCTTCAACTGTTTCACTAAAGTGAGATTCACTTTCCCAAGGAATCAAATAAGCTGCATTATAAATCATTTCTTCAGTCATCGTCTCATTTTCCACAAATTCCTCTGCCAAAGCACTTAATTCGGCACGAAAAATATCAATTACCGCTTCTTTACGAAGTTGCAAACCATTTTCAATCAACTTGCCAATTTCTATTATTTCCGATTGACTTAAAGCTTTACCTGACATCGCATCTCGCTTTTTTTTCAAGCTGACATTTGACTCTAGTAAAGCTTGCATCTCCGTCTTGCTATTCCAAACAACCTTAACGCTAACTTCTCTGCGTCCCTCCAATTTTTGAAATAATTCTTCAAGCTTCTCCTTATAAGGACTAGTCAATTGCTCACTCACCGTTTCCCAGGTTTTTACCACCATTCCAAAGCGGAGAGGTAGTAGGCTGCGGAATCCCTCAGTCATCGCGTCTTCCAAAACTTTTTCATGGCACAATAAATTACGTCTGGAAGTCAGATATTTTTCTTGTTTTGCTGTAGAGTATAAAAAGTTGAAACCGTCAATACTATAACTCTGTACTGGTTGTTTATCTAGTCCTTCAAGTACGACTTTTTCGGAAATAGGTGCGGGTAAAATGCCGTAAAGATAAAGACCATTATTCATAAAAATCTACCATATATAATATTTATACTGACTTTGATGTCAAAACCAGCCGTAGCTTCGCATGAATCAAATTCAGGTTACCCAAACCTAAATCAACATCACCATGTACGACAACTCCAATATTTAACAGTCTATCTAGCAGTTCCAATATAGAGGGATTGTTGCTAGTTTCACCCGGATAGTAACTTCCGGGTTGTGGTAATAAAGTGCCGAATTCTCCTAGATTCACATTCAAATCGGCTGGATTGATTTCAAAAATTTCGCATAAGCGTAGCACTTGTTCTTCCAGCTTTTGGAGACTTTCTGCTGCTCTGTCTAAGTCTGACTCGCTGAGAACTTTTTCTTCCATGCGGCGAATGACTTGTGCTTCCATTAATTGGCGAACTAATTCTACCACTGTTAATAGTAAAGAAGCCAACCCTGCCTGACTATTTAATTTGTTAATATTAGGCTCTATTTCAGAGGAGTTATCAGAGGATATACCAACTAATGCCATAATGCCACTTTATTACTTTTCATTTGGAGGGGTAATGTCCTCTTCAGTAGAGAGAGGCTTTTTCGGCATAGAATATGGATTTTGTAACTGCTGGGAACCAAAATCTGTTTGACTGCTAGCTAAAGCTTTGAGCGATCGCATCTCGGCTTCTAAACTTTGCAACCGTTCTTGAAGTTGGCGATTTTCATCAATTAAAGTCTGTGCTTTACTACTGAGATAAGGATCGTTCTCCCACCAATTTATCCCCATCTCCCGCGCTTTATCGACTGAGGAAATCAACAAGCGAATTCGGATATTCAGGAGTTCAGTAGAGGCTACAGAAACAGATATATCGCCTGCAATCACAATTCCCTTATCCAAAACTCGTTCCAGAATATCCGCTAAAGTTGAGCCTTGAGTAGAAGTTGCTATTGTTCGACCCGTATTGGACGATGAACTTTTTGGCACTATTGGCTGAGAAGTCACTATTGGTTCAACTCTTTGATAATAGTATTTGACAATTCTATACTTATATGAAACTACACAGATTTTTTCATTTTTTGATTATATATCCCCTTCTACATCCAGCATAACAGCCTTATTTACAATTCATTTGAAAGGAACTGGGAAAATTTTTCGTATCCATTCAGTTAATGCTGGGGTTTCGGTTTGGCTACTGCCTAGTCTCTTGATAATAATCTTTTGGGTATATCGTATTATAATAATTTTTGTTAATTTTTATTAAAAATATTTACAATTCATCAGAAATGATAAAGAACTTTTTCGCGAGCAAGTAGGGAAAGTAGGGACAGTCAGCAGAATCCTAAGAAAACCCTCTTTTTCTTATGCCGTTGATATGGACTGCGTAGCTACCAATGGTTAACGAAGAACATTTATTTATTTCTACTTTTAAGTAGAAATAAATATAATATTTGGATGTTAAAAAATTTATTTTGATATTAAGATGAGGTAATTCATAATCAAATCTGTCACCGCTCGGGTGGTACAGATTTATCTATATTCCAGAGAAATAATCATGGCAGTTGAAAAAGTAAACTCATCTTCTAGTCTGGCGGAAGTCATTGATCGCATTCTTGATAAGGGTGTAGTAATCGATTTGTGGGTACGGGTATCCCTTGTGGGAATTGAACTTTTAGCAATAGAAGCACGGATTGTGATCGCATCAGTAGAAACCTATCTGAAGTATGCTGAAGCTGTGGGCTTGACTGCTCAAGCTGCTGTACCTGCGGTATAAAGGGTTGCAGTGCATCTAGTTTAATGAACCTGCTGGTTGCACGGCAACAGCAGGTGTTTATAGTAATTTGATGCAAAGCAATTAGTTATGACTACAGTTCTGCAAGCTAACTCCCAGAATTTTGTCGAGACACCGACAATCAATCGTTTGACGCAGCGTGCCCTGCGCTACCTTCAAGCTGGCTTCTCAGTTCACTTGCGAGGTCCAGCAGGAACTGGTAAAACAACACTGGCAATACATTTGGCGAATCTTCTGGAGCGTCCGATTTTACTAATGTTTGGAGATGATGAGTACAAATCCTCCGATCTCATTGGTAACCAACGGGGCTACAACCGTAAGAAAGTTGTTGATAATTTTATTCATACTGTTGTCAAACTAGAAGATGAATTCCGCTCTACTTGGAGCGATGCTCGCCTAACGACTGCCTGCCGCGAGGGCTTTACCTTAGTTTACGATGAGTTCAATCGTTCCCGTCCTGAGGTGAATAATGTGCTGCTCTCGGTGCTAGAGGAAAAGTTACTGGTGCTACCTGCAGCTTCTCAGCAACAGGAATATATTCGCGCCCATCCCCAATTCCGAATCATCTTTACCTCTAATCCAGAGGAGTACTGCGGAGTTCATGAAACTCAGGATGCACTCATGGATCGCTTGGTAACGATGGATATTCCAGAGCCAGACGAACTGACTCAAGAGGAGATTATTGTCCAAAAATCAGGTTTGACTCGAGCGGATGCCTCAGTTATTGTGCAGCTGGTTAAGAAGTTTCGGGAGCGTACACATACTTCGGAAAAGTCATCCGGTTTACGGGCGTGTCTGATCGTTGCTAAAGTATGTCACATCAGTAATGTTCCTGTTGTGCTGACTAACAGTGACTTTCGAGATATCTGTGCGGATGTTCTGCTGTCGCGTTCCAAACTCTCTCAGAGTGATGCCATCTCGATTCTTCACGAACTGTTGCGAGAAGTTCCGTCAGTTTCAAAATATCCTAAACGACGTATGGAGGGTAAATAAGTGATCCTTGTTCGCACAATACGGCAAATTCGTACTGGTAGAATGATACCGAGTTTCCGAGCGTGCCAAACTTTGAGCGGTTTGGACTTGTCAAGGAGCGATCGCGCACGTCAGATTGGTGCATCAGCAGAAATGCTGGCAAGTGTTGCCCGCAGGGAATGGCTCCTGCAACAATGGAAAAGACACTGATAATTCGATCTAACCCAAGAGGTTTTTAGTTATGGCGAATCTTGATGATATCCCAGTAGACAAACTTGACAGCGAGCATTATCGTCAAATGCTTGTCCGAGATGGCGAACGTCGCTTTCGAGAATGGCACGGCGAGTTTCTCAGGTATCAACGCGAGTTTCTCAAAGATCAGCATACTCGGATTCGCGATCTTGAAAATCAACGCAAGAGCATTTATGCAGATCACAAGCGTTGTTCTCAAGAATCGCGCCAGGAATATTTGCGTTACTACTACAAATACCTTGCTGAGATGCGTCGTTACTAGAACAGATGCAAGATTTCGCGTCTCTTATAGTTAAGGAGCAGAGGATTTCAAATTGTCACAAGTCCCCGCAAAGACGCGCCATAGCGCGTCTCTAAAATATTGTGTCAGATCTTGAAGCAATGCCAACTTTACGCCTATTTAGTCGTCAATCCCCGGTAAGCGTACTCGGTCCAGGGCAAAGAGCTGTAATCTGGGTACAAGGCTGTAGGTTCGCTTGCAAAAATTGTATTGTGCCTGAGTCTTGGAATGAGTCAGCAGGAGAACTGGTGAGAGTGGCTCAAATAGCAGATTGGGTACTGGAGCAGCCTGGAATTGAAGGAATGACTTTGTCTGGAGGGGAACCAATGCTGCAAGCTCAGGCGTTGGCTGAGTTGGTAGATTTAGTTCGGGTGAAAGTAGATATGGGAGTGGTATGCTATACAGGCTATCGCCTAGAGCAGCTACAGCAGTATGGCACACCAGAACAGCAAGATTTGTTGCAGCGAATTGATTTACTGATAGATGGTGTTTACATTGAAGAAAAGCACGCGGATTTACTCTGGCGCGGATCGGCTAATCAGCGATTGTTACTGATGACAGAGCGTTATCAATCCTTAATTTTAGCTCAATTAGCGCCGGGAGAGCGCTCAGCTGGGTTACAGTTTTTTATGGAATCAACTGGGGAAATCCAGTTTGTGGGGGTTCCCAAGCAACCTGGTTTTCGTCAAGAGTTTGAGTCTCGAATGTTGAATCGGGGCGTGATTATGCACCGTTAGCGCAAAGCGCTATTAAAAACTTCAAGCCTTTGTTACTCGTAATTACATGGGTTTGGCAAGATCCTTGGTTTTAAAAACTGTAACCTGACCTTGACACATTTTGGGTCAGGTTATATTTTCTCCCAAAAAGATGTTATGGATATTTAAAAGGAGTACTTGGGATGAGATTAGGAATCACTGGGCAAATTATTCGGATCAATCCCAAGCGAGCGCAAGTACTGCGCTAAATGTTCGGCACGAGTTCGTTCAATTTCGGCGCGAGTTCGTTCCTGCTCGGCGCGATTACGCTCCTGCTCGGCGCGATTTCGTTCAAGTTGTACTTGTTCGTCTGATGTCAAATAGCGATTTCCGGTGTTATCGTACCAAGACAGTAACTCTTGTGAAATCCCACCAATCATGCCCTGGTATCTTCCAATCCCTAACCCGACTTCTGGCATCCAGTAAGGTTCACCAATTTGCAATCGATAATTCCCATCCACTAATTTATACACTTCCAACGGTTGATGTTGGTCGCGTCGCCAATACTCTGGGTTGTAAATCACGTAGTACAGTACACCTAGTTTTGTATATATGGCGAGCTTGTCGTCGTATTCGCCCCCTGGGGTTTGAGATACCATCTCGAGGGTTAAAATCGGTACGACTTCATTTTCTTCCCAGACAGCGTAACTTTTCCGCGATTTGCCACCCTTTTTACGTTCTACTCCCACCGACAGGAAGCCATCTGGCACCACAGGGACTTTGGGATTAACCCCCGTAGTGTGATATAGTGCCATGTCTACACCAAAGAACCAATCCATTCGCTCAGCCCAGATCGCGGAAAGCAAAAACAGTAAAACGTTCGGTAAAAAGTTCTGATCTTCATTATCCACAGGCGTATCGTCTGAACAAGGGAGTTCATCAGTCGTGGGTAACGCAATTTTGAGATTGTGTGACAGCATAGCTGTTGTCAAAGTTAGCGTTCAGTTCTTTTTATTATAAAACTTCCCCGAATACCTTTCGGTTAAGACGTTTATTCGTTTAGAGGGTGTTTGAAAAGTTTTAGGGAGTCAAATTTTATGCTAGTAGCCTCACCATAATACGGATCATGGCAAGGTAGATAAATATTTCCGATGTTTCGGGCAATAATTCATAATCTCTGAGCAATCGCCAACATCCCATCAGCTTTCCCATAAGTGCGCTCCACCACCCAACGTTTTTTGAGCAAGACAAAACCTTTGCTTTGCTTTGATCGCAGAACCTCCTGCGCTTAGGCAACGACAAATGTCCATCACCCACTACGATTTGAGGCTCACAGTCATTGCCCCCATCCACCCAGAGGGTTGTCAAACGAGATACCTGCTCCTTAGACTGTTTGCCCCCTTCACGCTCACCCACATTTTTGCGATAATTCCGGAATTTTCGACAAATTAATATGTATTTGGCTTTCTAGTCAATACAGTTAAGCGGCTATGCGATCGCCACCAATCACCCTGCTGAAAATACCAACATTGAAGAGGGTGTCGCATCGCCTTGTACAGTACAACGATGGTTAGCCTTCCCGAAAGGTAGAGTCGTAACTCTCCATTGGCTAAACAGCCCAACGACGTACATTTTTCTAAAATTTATCTTTCATTCCCCGCAGACGGGCAAAGGTTTGCACTGGATCGTTACTATTGACGGCCAATTGTAACGTTGGCTCTTCCCAGCGGAAAAACGGATTTGTGCGCTTTTCCACTCCCAGTAATGAGGGAACGGTAGCTTCTCCCCGACTGCGACGTGCCTTCACTTCATCATAGCGGTTATGTAGGTCGGCGTTTTCAGAATCTACGGTGACGGCAAATTGTAAATTTTTTAAGGTATATTCGTGGGCGCACCAGACGTGGGTATCATCGGGTAAAGAGCGAAGTTTGCTTAGGGAATCTACCATTTGCGTCGGTGTGCCTTCAAACAAACGGCCACAACCACCTGCAAACAGAGTGTCGCCGCAGAATAAGTCACCTGTTTCTCCAGATTGTGGCGCAAAGTAATAGGCAATGTGAGCGCGGGTATGTCCGGGAACGAAGAAAACTTCTCCTGTTCGATCTGCAAAGGGAACGCGATCGCCTTGTTGCAAAAATACCTGTTGTCCGGGAATCCTTCCTCGATCCTCCACTCCACCATAAACTGTGACACGAGGAAATTGTTGTATTAACTGCTTATTGCCACCCACATGATCTTGATGGTGGTGCGTGTTAAAAATCGCCACTAACTCTGCTTTTAATTCTTTAAGCTTTTTTAAAACTGGCTCTGCTTCTGCTGGATCGACGACTACGGCTACGTTTTGCACTGAATCGTGTAGCAAAAAAATGTAATTATCTGAGAGCGCCTCAAGACTGATTACCTGCATTTTCTGTGCTTGCTCCATAAAATAAAACAGATACCAAGTCCACGTCTGTTCGGACATTTACGAACTTCTACTTATCGATCTTAGCTCAGATTTTGCACTCACGTCCGCCATCATGGCTGAACGCCACATCCAGCGTCGAGGGTGCGCAAATAGTACGTCAGTCCCAGTTCCGAGACGTCAAACTCGCGCTGCCGGATCATGCGCTCGAAGATCTCCGAGACAATGCGGGCGCTCTCGAAGCTGGCATCGACACCGTCAATCTTTACGCTACCATCGGTCAACGCACGCGTACAGTCGTAGTTCCACAAGCCAATTTTCAGCCTGATATCGCTCCCGTAGCGCAGATTCCTATAGCATACAGTTTTTCGTTTCAGATCTGGCAGAATATAACAAGCATCTCTAACGTATTTTTACTGATTTATTCTTATTACTATATAACAGCTATATGAATTTATCAGTAAAATTTCTCTGGAGTATCAGCAAATGTAAGGTTAGATTTAGATTGCTCTTGTGTTTTTAAAGATACTAGTAAGTTCTATAAATCAAAATACCTAAATGAATTTAAAGATGATTAGTGTAAGCATTAAACTATCATCAGACAAGACAAGGAATAAATTACAATGTCTCCATTCGTATCAATTATAGTTAATTGCTACAACCAAGGTTGCTACCTTGAGCGTTCAGTGAAAAGTGTATTAGCACAAACTTTTACCGATATTGAATGCTTAATTGTTGATGATGGTTCAACCGATAATAGTCGTCAAGTGTCTGAATATTTGATGAATCAAGATTCGAGGGTAAAATATTTTTATAAAGAAAATGGAGGACTCCCCTCTTCTCGCAATTTTGGTGTTAGCCAATCACAAGGTGAATGGATTCAATGTCTTGATGCGGATGATTGGATTCATGAAGACAAAATTAGATATCAGTTGAGTTTCTTAGAAAAAAATATCAATAAGGAACTCGTATTCTACTCAGATTATCAAAGAGTATCTTTTGATAGCGAGCAAAACATTGTTGATACTCAAGAGCATGTTATTAGTTTATTAACTAAAGAAGAACTAATTCAACGGTTACTGATTCCAGATTTTCTCATAAATACACCTCATCCCGCTCTTCAGCAAGCTATGTTGATGAATAAAAGCATCTTTAGTAAGACCAAGTTTCCTGAATACCTTAAAGCATTAGGGGATAGATATTTTGCTATAGATATTTTAATGGCAGGTGCAAATTTCATTTATACTCCTATGATTGGAGCTTATTACACAAAGCATCAATTAAATCGGACTAATAGTTGGGATTATATGAAAAACTATTATATTTTCTTTTATGAAAATATAGATAAAAATTATTCCGAATTAAATAAATTATGTGTAAAGGGACTAGAATTTTATTTAGATGATGCTATTAGACAAAAAGAGCAAGACAACTTTAGAAGATTAATAAAAATAATTCCCTTACCAGTTTACTTAATTGATAAACAACTTAAAATTAATAATAAAATGTCATTAAAGTTATTGAAAATATTTAGGCAAATTTTACCTAATTTTTTACTATACGAAAGGTATCGTGGTCCTCGCTCAAGAAAACTGATGTCAATTTTAAAAATGGAGAGTAGAGGTAATTATAGTACAAATGCGTGAGGAAATATGATATTATATCAAACGCTCCTATACTCCTGTAAGTAGGTCGGCGTAAATAATTATTGTTGGGATAATGCATGGGACATTCTAACAGGGAGAGTAAGAGTTTGAGCCTTATTTACTTTTCTTCACACAGTTTTTTTTATTGCACCGACTTACTGATAAGAGAAAAACTTTAGGACTTGAACACCTATTATTTACAATTTTTTTATAGATAACTGAAGAGTTGCAAGATAGTAGAACGCTTACTTAATGAGATCATCCCAATTTTGCAAAAAAGACGGTAGTGGGAGGAATGCTTTTTACTTAATAAGTACCTAACTTAAATGTATTTAAATTACTGATTCTCTAATGAGAAATTAAATGACTATTATAACTTTTAAAAGTCAGCTTAAAAACCTGCAACAGGATGTCAAAATAAAACTTACTAGACCATTACATATTATACCATATGTTCGTTCTTATATAAAATTTTTAATAAGCAAGTGGCAACCTCAGCCATCTTTATCTGAAGCTTTAGAACAGTATGACTTAGTTTTTGTAGTTTTGGATTTGGCAAAGGGTTGGATATTGGAAGCTATATGTAGAGAGATCGCAACCTATTTTCCCGGTAAATATTGCTTCCATTATTCAGAATCTTCTCTTCCTCCTTCTAAAGCTTACTTTTTTGCACACTATTCTTTCCTACCAGTCTGTTTAAAACTCAATCCATCTCTTTGGGGAAGTAAGAGATTCGTTTTTCATACACATCCGCGCTCCGATATTGGTATCAGTGACGATGAACTCATATACGCACTTAATAAAGCGAGTAAGGTGATATGTATGTGTTCGCAGTTTGCTAAACTTCTTGTTTCCCAAGGAGTAAACTCTCAAAAAGTGACTTACATCTTGGGAGCCGCAGATTCCGAACTTTTCCAACCTCATCAACGCCAAAATGGTGCTATAGGCTTCTGTACAGCTTTTTATTACCGGAAAGAACCAGAACGCATTTTTAATATCATTAAGATGATGCCTCATAGAAAGTTTATTCTACTTGGTAAAGGATGGGACAAGTACCAGAAATTTACAGAGATGAAGGCTTTGCCAAATTTTGTTTATATTGAAGCTCCCTACTCAGATTATCCCAAATATTATGCTTCAATGGATGTTTTCGTCTCTTCTGCCAAGTTAGAAGGAGGCCCAATTCCTTTGCTGGAGGCGATGATGTGTAATGTCGTTCCTGTCGCCAGCAAAACAGGATTTACCCCAGACATAATTGTTCACGGTGAAAATGGACTTTTGTTTGATGTTGATAGTTCTGTTACTGAAATTTGTGAGTTAATTGAAACAGCATTTCAAATAAAAACAGATGTCAGAAAAACTGTGGAGCATTTGACGTGGAGAAATTTTTATCTGGAATTTAAAAAACTTTTGGATGAATAATTTTTTTAAATTGAAGTATATCCGACAGGGTAGAATGTTGTTCGCCAACGATGATGTGTTTTATCTAAAAATGTATTGAAGGAATGTCATCAATAATATTATGTCCGTCTCCGCGAGCGGAATAAACTCACTGCATCTCTACCTTAGCCCTAATTAAGAATATTCAAAAGGAGATGAGATAAACTGTTTACTTGCAAAATGAGAAAGTTTGTTAACAATAGGAGAACAATTAATGAATGCAGTAGTTACATTATGTATTGGTGAAGAATACAAGCTTGGTGAAGTAACTCACCCACTTTTAAAAGCTTATGCAGAAAAATTAGGAGCAGATTTTATAATCATCGACAAACCAAAACTTAATTTAAATTACGTTCATTTTGAGAAATATCAAATTTATGATTTATTAGAGAATTATGAGCGCATAATCTTTTTAGATACAGATATTATAGTAAATCCTAAATGCCCAAATTTATTTGAGCTTGTACCCGAATATCAGTTTGGAGCTTTCGTTGTTAGCAAGCATACATACTTCCATGATGGAGCAGTCAAAGATATCCAGAAAGTTTTAGGAGACATAGGTTGGAAGAGAGAATACTTTAATAGTGGCGTTATGGTTGTTTCTAAATGTCACCGTGAAGTATTTAAGAAAAGTAATGAGCTTTTAATATGGGCAAGTGAAAAGAGGGCATTTCTAGATCAAACCCTATTAAATTATCATGTTCAAAAGCAAGGCATCCCAATATATGATATTGGTTATCAATTAAACCATACCACTGATCCTAAAAATAGCAACGCTAGATTTGGTCGTCGGATTAATCAGTTGATTAACTTAAGTAATAGTTTACTAAATTCAATTCCAAAATACAAAAAATATCAAGAATATCAACTAAAGAATCAAAGTTATATTATTCATTATAAAGGTAAGGAGTTCATTAAACATCGATTTCAAAGCTATATTATTCATTATACAGGAAAGGGTCACCGACAATACGGTAGTAAATTGGAGCAAATTCAAAAAGATTTGTCAATTCTTAAACAAAAACAATTATTTATTACTATGTCTTATTTACCATTGCTCAACCGTTTTATTTAGTAAAAATGAAAGTTACTTTAGTCGTCAGTGATCTAAGTGGTGGCGGTAGTGTTCGGGCTTTCTTGCTAGCACAAGTCCTGAAGAAGCTTAATTATCTAGTAGAAATTGTTGGCTTTCTTTTTGGTAAGGAACTTTATGCAATTCCTCCTAATGGAATTAATATTGTTTCTCTTCCTGGAAAAAACTATCCGGATTTTTTGAGTTCAAGTCGGCAACTTCTGCAAAAAATAGATGGAGATATTATTTATGCGGTAAAACCTAAGCCGACAAGTTTTGGACTGTCTTTACTAAAGAAATTTAGCAGCCGTCGTCCTTTACTTTTAGATATGGATGATTGGGAGCTGAGTTGGCATGGAGGATTTGATTGGAATTATCGTCCTAAAATTAAGCAATTTGCACGGGACATTTTGAAGAAGGATGGAGCATTAAGATTTCCGGATCATCCTCTATACATCCAGTGGATGGAGAAATTAGTACACCAAGCTGATGCAGTTACGATAGATACTCAGTTTCTTAAAGAACGCTTTGGTGGCGTTTATTTGCCTAATGGCAAAGATATCTCCTTATTTAATCCTCATAAGTACGATCCTCAAGTCAGTCGAGAACGTTATAGTCTTTGCGGGTATCGAGTTCTGATGTTTCCGGGCGCACCACGTCCTCATAAAGGGGTTGAGGATGTGTTAATGGCGTTAGATAAGTTAAATCAACCAGATTTAAGACTTGTCATTGTTGGTGGTAGTCCTTACGATGACTACGACGATCGCCTGATTGAAAAATGGGGGCGTTGGATTATCAAGTTGCCAAAGTCTCCTGTAGAGGTTATGCCTGAGATTGTAGCTGCCGCACATGTTGTCGTCGTTCCCCAACGAGATACGGTTATTGCTCGCGCTCAATTTCCTTTAAAGTTGACAGATGGCATGGCAATGGCTAAACCTGTATTATCGACAAGAGTAGGTGACATCCCGGAAATTTTATCAGACACTGGTTATATAGTTGACCCGGCTTCTCCAGATGCTATTGCCGAGACAATTCAATTGATATTTCAAGATTTAGATTCAGCAAACGAACGAGGTGCAAAGGCAAGAGAAAGATGTGTAGAAAAATATAGTACAGAGACGATGGCGGCTACCCTGTCTGAGATCATTGTCAGTTTGTAAGCAAGAAGGAAGTAAAACTAACTGAGATATAAGTCATTAAAAGCAAAATACATTTAAAATAGCCGATGTATACAAACAAGCTACTACTAAGATTTGCCAGACCTTATCCGGTTTTGGTTATCTTAACAATATTATTAGGATTTTCTGGAGCGCTATTTAATGGCATCAGCACGACTCTAATTGTCCCAGTGATTTTAAAAGTTGTGGGACAATCAGTAGATTTAAGTGGTGCTCCTACTATTCTTAAAAAAATTATGTCCCCTTTTGACCAGGTTCCAGAAGAGTACCGTATCTGGGTAATGGCAGGTGCAATTTTATTGACAATTGCTATCAAAAATTTTGCAGCTTACTCTGGGACATTAGCCTCCAGTACTTTAACACGCAAGTTAACCTCAGATATGCGGGAAGCTGGCTTGCTATTACTACTAGAGATTGATATTGATTATTATGCTAAGAAAAAAGTTGGTGATTTAATCAACAGTCTTGGTGGAGAGATTGGTCGTGCCACAAGTGCTATAGGCAACACGGTCAAATTAATTATTCTAGCAATTACAATTTTAGTTTTTGTTGGATTGCTACTGTCAATCTCTTGGCAATTGACGCTCGCTACGACAGTTCTATTATCTTTAATAACCTTAGCAAATCAATACGCTATTTCCCGTTCTAAAAAGTTTGGCACGCAACTCAGTGATATGTCTAGAGCATATTCTATCACTGTGCTAGAAACCTTAAACGGGATTAGGTTGGTGAAGGCAACTGGGAGTGAGGAAAGAGAATATGAAAGAATCAAGAAGCTCATTCGCGATCGCGAAGTAGCAGAATTTGAATCTCAGATAAATTCGGAGGCGATCGCACCAGTCAGTGAAATCATGGGTATTATAGCCATACTCCTGATTGTCTTCTTGAGTCGCACTGTGTTTGCCAATGAAATTACCTCTCTTTCCGCCGTATTACTCACTTATCTATTAGTACTACTCCGACTGTTACCGTTTATTTCTCAGTTAAATACTCTTCGCAGCAGCTTTGCCAGCACTGCTACTAGTGTGCAAATAGTTACAGACTTCTTGCGCTGGGATAATAAGCCATTAATGGGTAATGGAGATATTCCTTACACAAAATTGGAGAAGGGGATTCATTTTAACCACATATCCTTTTCCTATCCAGATCAAGAGAAATTGGTTCTGGAGGATGTGGATTTATACTTACCTCATGGCAGAACTCTAGCATTGGTAGGTAGTTCTGGTGCTGGTAAATCAACATTAGCAGATCTCTTACCCAGATTTTATGACCCGATTTCCGGCTGTATTACTCTAGATGGTAGAGACATCCGCAAGTTTAATCTCAAATCGTTGCGAACGGCAATGGGAATTGTCAGTCAAGATACCTTCCTCTTTAATGACTCGGTACGGATTAACATTGCCTATGGACGCCCGGAGGCGACGGAAGAGGAAATTATCACAGCCACCAAGCTGGCAAATGCTTATGAGTTTATCAACAAATTGCCGCAGGGATTTGACACATTGATTGGCGATCGCGGAGTAATGTTGTCTGGGGGACAAAGACAGCGTCTTGCAATAGCGCGTGCTTTGCTTCAAGATCCGGAAATTCTGATTTTAGACGAAGCCACCAGTGCTTTGGATACAGTTTCCGAACGCTTAGTGCAAACGGCACTTGATAACCTCAGTCGCGATCGCACAACGATGGTTATTGCCCACCGTCTTTCCACTGTCCAAAAAGCCGATCAAATTGCCGTATTAGATCAAGGGCGTGTCGTCGAGATGGGAACTCATGAAGAACTTTTACAAAAAGGTGGTTACTACTCACGCTTATACTCAATGCAATTTGCAGAGCGAGCAGAAACGAAAACCAAACAGCAGCAGAGCTTAGTCGGCATTTCTCATGAAATTAACCAGCGGCTTAACTCTTTAATTGATTTGCTACGCTTAATCCTAAATAATACAATTGATAACTCATTAGAACGGCACGAATTAATTTTAAATTCTTACAAATTAGCCTTGAGAATTTTCAATACTCTTGAGGTTTTTGACGATATCATTAACCAGCAAAATGAGAGAGCGCAACACGGTTTACCGCAGCATCAGAATCAAATTTTCCAGAATATATCGGATGAGTTCGGCATCAGGCGCGAGCCTATACTAGCTCTCCGCTCTCTCGCAGATGATTTGATAGACACACCTCAACAACAAAATAAATTAATTGTCGAAGCTTATGATTCTGCTATGCATCTACTCGGTAAATTAGAGCATTTTGAGGAGATGATTAAAATATAAAATTATGAAAAATACTGCTGCTCAGCAAAACTATATCTTCTTTTTAGCAGAAGAGATACCCAAGCCGGAAGCTCACCTTGTACAATCTGCAAATGCAGCAAACGCAGCCGCAAACTTGGGATACTCAACTGTTTTAGTCTATCCTTACCAAGGCTTAGCAGCTTTCAACCCAGTTCATTTAATTCGTCCGTTTCAACCTAGAAAAGTCCCAACAACACTTGTCAAATATTACAGCCTTCAAGACAAACTGAAAATTGCTCCTTTACCAATGCCCTGGCCTATTGACTCCATCAAAAGCAAATTCACTGACTCTAACACCATCACTACTAAATATTATTTTCCGTTCCATATCCTTTCGACTACCAAAATTATCCACGCTTGGAACTGGAATTTTGTGAAAGCGGCAATTCAAAATGGTATACCCGCAATTTATGAACACCATCATCACGAAGATAAAAAATTTGAGACAGAAATTGTGAATCATCCACTGTTTCAAGTTGCTGTAACTGTCGCCGATACAGTCCGAGAAAGCATGATTCAACATGGAATGCCACCAGAAAAACTGATTAAGCTACACAATGGATACAATCACTCGTTCATGGTTAGACAGCCAGAAAAAGCTACAGAATGGCGTAAAAAACTTTTGAAAAATGAACGCTTGCATTTGGTGGTTTATTCAGGAGCACTCAGGCAATTTAAAGGCATTAATGTCCTCGTTGATGTTGCCGCACTTATGCCAAATATTCAATTTGTCTGTGCAGGCGGTAATGTGCAAGAAGTTGCACATTATCAGCAGTTAGCCCAAGAAAAACAGGTCGATAACATTACATTCTTAGGTTACGTCTTGCACCTCGATTTACCATCTTTGCTACAAGCTGCAGATATTTTGGCTCATCCTCATTGTTCCGGGAAAGCTGCAACGTTCACCTCTCCTATGAAGCTGTTCGACTATCTCACCTCTGGAAATCCGATTGTCGCTACAGAAATTCCCTCTTTAATAGAATTTAAAAATACTAAAGCGATCGCCGCTTGGTGTGAGCCAGACAACCCAAAAGAATTTGCTAAAGCAGTAGCGCAAGTTTTAGAAACTCATCCTAGAAAAATACAAGGACACACACATATAATTGATTTTGTCAAGCATTATTCTTGGGAAAATAGGGCGGCAAAAATTCTGAGTTATGTTGATGAGTCTCTACGTCCGGTTATAAATAACGGATGATGAGTTACTCCTGAAGCGTTAGAAGAATAAATGAACCACCTTAGCGTACCCCTTCGGGGAAGCAAGCTACGCGCAGCGTCTCGTTCGCGAAGCGTCTCCCTCAGGAGAAGAGAAGCCATGCCCGTACTGCAAAGCAGAACCCGTACCCCTTCGGGGAAGCAAGCTACGCGTAGCGTGTCCGTCAGGACAAGGGTAAGGCTTTAAACGCCAAGAACGCCAAGTAAAGATAAAAAGAAGATAGGTCATATTCTATTATGTCTGTCAGTTTACCCATAATAAAAGAACCCCATCCCCAACCCCGAGAGCGCAAGCGGGGAGGGGAGACAAAGCACACCGAAAAGCGGGGTGGGGTTCTTCCGTATTAAGGTTAATTTAACGGACATAAAATTCCAGAGGGAAGGTAGTAACTTTTAAACATGTCTATAAAAACTGTTGGTATGATAAGCAGCTATCGAGGGCTTGAGAAAAGAGCTGATTGGTTGTGGCAACAAACGCCTCATCAATTTGGTGTTTGGGGTAATCTACAAATGCTGGCAACAATGCCTAAACCAGATTTTCTACTAATGTATCAGTTTGATTTTCCAATTGTTAAAGAGCAGAAATCTAGGTTTAATCCTTTTGGCAAACAGCAGCAAAAATCTGAGTTAAACATTGACTCACTCCTACGTGGAGTGAATAAAGAGCGGATAATTTATTTACTGAGGGAACCACCATTAGATGAGGTTGTGGAAAGAAACAAACAGAATTATCAACAGGCACAGAAGTATTGCGGCTATGTTTCGGGTGCTGATGACTTCGCCCCAACTCCCGATTACATGCCAGCGATTTGGTATCATAGCAACTCGTTTCGGGAACTTAATGAAATACAACCAATGGAAAAAGTTTCCTCTTGCAGTTGGATTACTTCTGGAATCAACCGTACAGTTAACCACCAACAGCGATTACAGTTTTTACAGTCATTGCAATCCAATGAAATTAAGTTTGATTTGTACGGGCGTGACTTACACACATGGGTGAAAACATCAGGAGAATTAGGCAACAAATGGTATGGGATGGCACCATACTACTACAATCTAGCGATTGAAAACTATGCCGAAAACAATTGGTATGTTAGTGAAAAATTATGGGATGCCTTATTAGCATGGTGCTTACCAATTTACTACGGTGGAGCAGCTGCTGATAAATTATTGCCACCTGGTAGTTTTTTACGATTACCAAGCTTAGATGAAAAAGGTATAAAATACATCCAAGAAGTCACTTCTACTCCTGATGCTTGGTATGCTGCTAAAGAAGCGATCGCAGAAGCCAGACAAATTATTCTCCACAAACTCAATCTGCTTAACTGGCTATCTGAATTCACAGCCAAATTCTCATAATCCGATTATAGTAGTCCTAAAAATTCTCTCTACGTCTTTTCTTGGCGCTCTTGGCGTCTTGGCGTCTAAAGCCCTTGTCCTGACGGACACGCTACGCGTAGCTTGCTTCCCCGAAGGGGTACGGGCATGGCTGCGCTAAGGCGGTTCATCCAAAAAATAATTTTCACGAATTATTATAATCGCTCTATATCTTTAGTCATTTATCCTTTGTAATACAAATAATCAAAAACAACCTTACCTAACAATCACAAAACAAATAAAACCACGATATGGATGGCATTTGTACCCTCGCCAATGACCGTGTTTACGACCAACTCGTTGCCTTACTTAATAGTATAGAGGCAATTCAAGGAGCAGAAATGCCTGTTTGCGTCTATCCCTATGACAATAACACAGAGCACATTGCTGCTGAAATTGCCCGTCGCCCAAATGTGCAACTTTACGACTATCGAGACTCAATACAGAAATGGGATTGCTTTGTTGGCAAGATTTGGGATGCTCATCCTACTGCCTATGAACATTGGCAAAAAATAGGAAGTGACAAATATTATCGAGTTGGTACACATCGGCGTTACTGTGCCTTTGATGGTCCCTTCGACCGCTTTGTGTATATGGATGCCGACACTCTATTAATGAGTCCTTTAGAGCAGATTTTCGCTCAACTCAATCAAAGTGATTGGGTGGTTTATGACTTCCAGTATAAAGATTTATCTCATGTATATGATATAAATTCGGCTAAACTAACAAAAATATTCACTACCAAACAACTACAAGCGGAAATATTTTGTTCTGGGTTTTATGCTTCAAAAAAAGGCATATTTAATGCTCAAATGCAACAATGGTTATTGGAAGAACTACAGCAAGGAGAAGCAGAAGTTCTCTACGATATGGCTCCTGATCAAACAATTCTCAACTACATGGTGATGCGTTCTGGTATCTCTAGCTATAATTTCGCTCAGAAGCTTCTTGAAAGTGAAAGCACTGGCTGTTGTGTCACTTCTACTCATTTTCAAGCAAAAAATCATATTTTGTATGATAAAGGAAATCGCCTCACCTATATTCACTATATCGGTTTATCGTCTAAGTTGTTTAGCCGCCTTTGCGCTGGGGAGAATATAGATTTCCCCTACCGAGATATTTTCTTGTATTATCGCTATTTACATGAACCAGACAAGCAACCAAAGTTCAATACTAAGCTGAAACCTTACAATACACCTCCAAGTTTAGCAACACGGATTTTAAAAAAATTAGCTAAGTTGGGTTGAATTAATTTTTGATTTATTAAGATTGAGGATGAATAAATGAAGCGGGGAATTTATATTATTGCTAACGATAAGGTGACGGATCATGCGATCGCACTACTGAATAGTATCCGATTGCATGACACAGAGACACCAATTGTCATGATTCCTTACGATGACAATTATCACGGCATTGCAGATATTCTTAACAAGCATTATAAAGTCAAAGTTTACGAAGACTTAGAGTTTATTGATAGATTGTCAAATAAGCTACACGAAGTTTTTGGTAGCAAGTTTTTTGCTCGTCCTAATCAATTCCGTAAACAAGCTTGTTGGTTTGGACCATTTGACGAATTTTTGTACATAGATACTGATATTGTTGTTTTTGAAAAAATTGTTGACAATCTTAATTACTTAGATACATCCGATTTTATTTGCTGTGACTATCAATATCTAGGGGGCATCGAGAATGTTTTTACACAAAAAGTCTTAGAAGAAAAAGTTTTCACTGAGACTGAAATTCAAGATATTTTTAATGGAGGTTTTTGGGGTTCTAAGAAAAATTTAATCTCAGAAAAAGATTTGTATGAAACTTTTGCTGAGTGTACTGCCCATCCAGAATACTTTGATTTTACTCAAAAAACTTCAGATCAACCAATTATCAACTATATGCTTCTTAAACGGATTCCACACCGCTTCAATATTGTCCATAGAGAGGAGAAAGCTCCTGGTAATTGGGCAGGAACTCCCCATTTTCGCACTCAAGGAAATATACTAATTGATCCTTTAGTCAATCAACCTCTACAATATCTGCACTGGGCGGGTATTCGCATTCAACCAGGTTGTCCTTACTGGGATATTTGGCAATATTATCGTAATCTTAATTCAGCACTCCCACCAGCAGTTATTCCACCAATTGTTAAGAAAAGTCAGTGGCAGCAAACTTTAGACAATTTTAAAAATCGATTGCGGCAAGTCAAAGCTAAGCTTTAGCTTCAAAACAATCTTTTTTTCCTGAAAAATTGCTCTAGATACTACTCAGTATAATTTCTGTATGGTATGCTTTAGGTAATACAATCAACGCTAATACTTTATCAGCGGTAGTAATGCATCAAGAACAAAAAGATTTTTGCTTCTGTACATTAGCATTGGGAAAAAAGTATCGGATTTTTTCTCAGCAATTAGCTGAGGATTTAGCAGAAAGATTTCCTGGTGTTTTTCTAGTCATTTACACAGACGAACCGAAAGACTTTCATAATAACTCAAATGTTTTAGCTTATAAACATAATCAGCAAGGTGTTCTATTTTGCTATCATGATAAACGGTTTCCGCTCGCTAAAGCTTTATCAAAATTTCGTGTGGCAATTTTTGTTGATGCAGATATGAGAATTGTTAATGAGATATCTGGTGAAGTTTATTTTCCTCCTGGAATAACCGCAGGGCACCAGGAAAATCTTATTGAGCATATAGAAAAATATACAC
>JAQYWO010000367.1 GCA_029379215.1 Rhizonema sp. PD37 | reverse complement strand
GCTTCGCGTCTACATTCAAACAATAATTTTCACGACTCCTCAACGGATCGCTATAACCGAATAGACAGAGGTAAATCGAGTTAACTTGGTACAGCTTTTCATAAATCTACAGCGTTTTGGTTCTTAGTACAGCATTTCATAAATCCGTGACGAATTAGAACCACGAACTTGTAAAGCTGGAAGAGACTCAATAACGCCACGAACTTGTGAAATCTTGTACTTAGTTGTGCTTCAGCGCTGAAAAGCAACTATTAAAGTTCTCTAGAGTTACCAAGACTGGATTTGGGTTTGGCGGTTCTTTTTCAGAAATGTCTATTACATATTGTGTTATGCACAAACACGATGAGGTTCTTGATGTCAAGCAAGATTTATAACAAGTTATAAATTTACACTAAATTGATAGATTTGCCGTATATAATAAAAAGATGTGTGGCATGGATATCTCAAACTTGACTTCTTGAGCCTTAAGCAAATGCTCATGGTTGTTAGTAACACCCTTCATCTTCATTTGTCAAACAAGTCTTTGGCATTGATTACCCCTTTAATTCCTGACTGACAATGACTCAAATTTTGGACTCAATACCTTCAACTTACAGCCAACGTATTCTGTGCAGTTATTATAATGCGACAGGACACATCCAGATTGTCCGGATTTCTAACATTTCTAGTTGGTATTTTGAACGAGTAGTTTTTCCAGGAGTTCGGTTGCTGTTTGAAGCCTTGCCAGAAGCTTCTTTAGAAATTCATACTAATACAACAATTAGTACAATTTTTGCAGATAACATCCCCTGTTCTCAGTTACAAGTTGCTAAATGTGGTTCGGTGGTATTAGAGCCACTCATTTTTAGTAACTTGTCGAATGGTTGAAGCCTTAGTATTACAATTCATTAACTATTACGCCTGATCTCCCGTCAGTCAATAAGAGTCGCTGTCTTAATAAGACGGGACTTGCAGGGTAATAGTAAAAAACACCTTGACTTTATTTTCTTAAGCAGCAGAATATAGACTGTAGTTAAGAACAGACCTTAGTATCGATTTAAACTAAAGCTGGAATACTTAATACAGTGAGCATCCCAATACCAAGTAATGAAGAGGCCAGAATTCAGGCCCTACACCAGTACTATATTCTTGATACCTCTGCTGAGGAGGCATACGACGAGCTTACCCGTTTAGCGGCACACATTTGCGGGACGCCAACGGCGCTGATCAGTCTGATTGATAGGGAGCGGCAATGGTTTAAGTCAAAAGTGGGTTTAGAAATCACACAAACTCATCGAGATTTAGCTTTTTGTAGCTACGCCATTCTACAGCCTCAAATGTTAATTGTCCAAGATACTTATCAGGATGCTCGCTTCTGCAACAATCCTTTGGCAACCAAAGAACTTAAGATCCGATTTTATGCAGGCGTCCCGCTGATTAACCCGGAAGAGTTGGCGTTAGGCACCCTATGCGTAATTGATTATGTGCCGAGAGATTTGAGTGCCGTACAGCAAGAAGCCTTAAAGATTTTGGCACGGCAGGCGATCGCACAACTGGAGTTACGGCGGAATGTCGCGGCTCTCAAACAGGTGATTATACAGCGCGAGCAAACAGAAGCAGCGCTCAGAGAAAGTGAAGAACGTTATCGCCTACTGGTGGAACTTTCCCCCGAAACCATTGCTGTTTATAGTGAAGGAAAATTAGACTACATAAATATTACTGGTGCCAAACTGTTCGGTGCCGCCACTCCTGAAGAACTTATCGGTAGGCGAATAGAGGATTTCGTCTATCCAGATGATCAGCAATTCCCGAAAGCAAGAGTGCAGCAAATTCAAGTAAAAGGAAACCTTGCCATCAAGAGCGAGCAAAAGTTGGTTCGACTTGATGGTAGGGTGATTGATGTCGAGGTTACAGGAATTCCAGTGACTTATCTGGGTAAACCAGCAACGCAGGTTGTCATCAGAGACATTACCGAGCGCAAGCAGGCAGAATCGGCACTAATGCGGGCAAGGGTAGCGGAGGTTGCCAAGCTTGAACTGGAAAAAGAGATCGCTTTTCGCCAACAAGTAGAGCAGCAATTATTGCACACAGCCCTTCACGATGGGTTGACAGGTTTACCCAACCGTGCTTTTTTTCTAGACCGCCTCAAGTATGCACTTGAGATGACCAAACGGCAGGAGGATTATCTGTTTGCAGTACTGTTTCTAGACTTGGATCGCTTCAAGGTGATCAATGACAGCCTCGGGCATCTATTGGGCGACAAATTGCTGTGTGTAATAGCTGAACGGATTAAAGCCTGTTTGCGTAGCACAGACACAGCAGCTCGACTAGGTGGAGACGAGTTCACAATTCTGCTAGACAGGGTTAAGGATGTTAGCGACGCACTCCTCATTGCCAAACGAATTCAACAGATCTTATCGTTACCCTTTAATCTCGACGGGCAAGAGGTGTTTACGAGTGCAAGTATTGGCATAGCGATTAGTACAAATGGCTACGATCAACCAGAAGATCTGCTACGCGACGTAGACACAGCAATGTATTGTGCTAAGTCTCTAGGCAAGGCAAGATGTGAACTCTTCAACTCAAATATGTATACTCAAGCCGTGACTAGATTGCAATTGGAGACAGATATGCGCCGCGCTTTAGAGCGCCAAGAATTTCAAGTTTATTACCAACCGATTGTGGCACTTGATATTGGACGCTTAGCTGGGTTTGAGGCTTTGGTACGTTGGCAGCATCCACAACGGGGGCTAGTAAATCCAATAGATTTCATCTCCGTTGCAGAAGAAACGGGACTGATTGTCGCAATTGGCTACAGCGTGTTGTACGAGGCTTGCCGCCAGTTGCAAGCATGGCAGAGACGCTTTGGTTGTCAGTCATCTGGAAAAATCAGTGTTAATCTCTCTGTCAAGCAGTTTTTACAGCCTGATTTGATGTCTTGTATTGCAGAAATTTTGCGCTTAACTGGTCTGAGCGCCGAAAGTTTAATACTCGAGATTACTGAAACTGTCATCATGGAAAATAGCGTGCAGCTAAGCATGGTCATCTCACAACTAAAAGATTTGGGGATTGGATTGTCCATCAATGACTTTGGGACTGGCTATTCTTCATTAGGTCGTCTTCACCACTTTCCTATAAGCATGTTGAAGATTGACCGCTCCTTTATCAGCAGCATGGATATGTCAGTAGATTTAAAAATTACTGAGACAATTATCACCTTAGCACACAAACTTGGTATCAGTGTGACAGCCGAAGGTGTGGAAACAATTGAGCAATTTACACTCCTTAAAGAGTTAAAATGTCAATATGGTCAGGGATATTTTTTCTCATCGGCATTGAATAGTGAAGAAGCCGCAGCGTTAATTATGACTGCTCCTCAGTGGTAAATTTACTCTTTATGACTTTTGTGTGAATGCTACTTGAGTAAGCAGGCTCAAATTTAGATACATCTGCTCTGTGCAATCATTAAACATGCTGTCGAAAACAATCCGATAAAATTTTCTCAAAACTGCCAACCAAAATCGCGATGTCTGACGACAAGCCGCTCCGCGTCTACGCCTGTTTTGAGAAGAGTAATTTTGTTCTGATAGACTTGTGGCAAGTAGTTGAGAGTTACTTGACTGTTGGCATGGAAAATACACAGCATTGGGCGAATAGTTAACTCAAAGCAGAAATTGAAGATCAATTCTCTCGAATCCAAAGTGCTAAACCACCTCCACGCCCACGTGCTGCAATAAAGTCTTCAGTCACCAGAAAGAAGGCAAAAAAGGGCAGTTTACCTATAGGTTTATTCTCAAAATCTAACTCCTGTTTACCGCCGCGAATTTGACCAGTGTAAATAACACGACCAAACAGACTAATTTGCATATTGGTAAAGTCAAATGCCAACAAGTTTTTCTTGCCTAAATACTGTGCCGGACCTAAAAGTTTCAACGACACCGAACCTAATTGAACCTGATTGCCAATTTCCCCTTGAGTTGGCGTTGAATCTAAAGCTTGAGTCGAGGGACTAAATAAGATATGCGCTCTCGCAAACTTAGGCACATAAAAACCCTTACCTAGCACAATTCCCCCTCGCTTTTTAACTTTACGAGTTCCAGTCACAAAGCAAAGCCGCCATTTACCCAGCAAGGATGGAAAGGGATATTCCAGTCTTTGTTGCTTAGTGGCTTTTTCTGCATACAGCAAGGCATCAACTACCATATCGGCACTAGGACGTTCTTGCCGAGGTTCTTTATACGCCACTGCCGCCCGCGCCAGTATTGCCGTAAAATTAGATGAAATAATAGATGTCATTGGGAATTAAGCATCATACATATATATTATACAATTTTCTGGCTTTTGAGCCATGTCTAACACTCTACACATGCGCTGGCACTTGTGGCGATTGAGCGCGTAATTCCCAATGCGCGGAAAGCGTGTGGGATTATAGCTGCCCTCTGCCCTCTGCCCTCGCTTGCCAGCATAGCTGAACTCTTTCTGATGCAATACCTAAGTGCATAATTTCTTTGTACAAATCTGTGCAGTATGTGCCGTTTCTAGATACAAGCGAAGATGATATGGTTGTTGTGTATATTCTTAATATTTTGTTAGACTTATTTGTTTTGGGTGTAACTAATGACTCAAGCCTTACATAAACTAGTAACATTTGATGAATTTGTCGCTTGGTATCCAGAAAACATTGGAGTACGATATGAATTACATGATGGAGAAATTTTTGAAATGACACCACCATCTGGCGAGCATGAGGAAATAAAAGGATTTTTAATTGCTCAGGTAGTTATTGAATATACGAAGGTTAAACTCCCATACTTTATCCCCAACCAAGCAATAGTCAAGCCACTAGAGAACGAATCAGGATATTTTCCAGATGTTTTACTTTTGAATCGACCTAATTTAAAATCAGAACCGCTTTGGAAAAAATCTTCTACCGTTAGTCAAGGTGCTTCAATTCCTTTAGTGATCGAAGTTGTGAGTACAAATTGGCGTGATGATTACTACAAAAAGTTAGCTGATTATGAGCAAATTGGGATTTCCGAATATTGGATTGTCGATTATCTTGCTCTTGGTGCACGCAAATTTATTGGCAACCCTAAACAACCAACTATCTCGATTTATTCGTTAGTCGAAGGTGAATATTTGTGTAACCAATTTCGGAATAATGACCGCATTCAATCACCGATATTTCCTGAGTTAAACTTGACCGCTCAACAAATTTTTGATGCTGCAAGAGGCGAGCAGGAGTAGAGTGTAAAAAACCTTATACGAAGTGCTGAATATAAATTTTAACAGATAATATCAAATCCGCTTGATCTACTGACAATTAAAAAACTGTAGAGACGCTCTGTATACAAGAGAAAGAGAAATGACGAATCATTCCGATATTAACGGATTGGATATAACAGGTATTTATGAATTCCGCATAGTTAAAATTAGGACTAGAATTAACAATTGGAGTCCGTTTTTGAGTCAATAAAAATGATGTAGTGGAGCTAATGCGTTTTTGTCTCCCTGTGTCGGAAAGCAACTGGCGTAGATTTGTATCGTTCCCAACCCGAAACATTGACGAAGTTTGACAGCTTGTCTTTTGACGACAGTAGCTATGAACCCGAAAATTATGGAGGAGATTCTCACGAAGACTTCTTTATTGTAGAGGGAACGCCAAATGAAAAAAATTCTTTCAATCATGTTGCTAGGCATGATTATTTTCACCTTTGCCTATAGTCATCCAGCGATCGCAGCTACTCCGAGTGGAGCTAAAATATTTAGTGCCAACTGTGCCTCTTGTCACGCAGGCGGTAGAAATCTGGTTCAAGCCCAAAAAACCTTGAAGAAAGAAGCTTTGGAAAAGTTCAATATGAATTCACCAGAAGCGATTATCTCCCAAGTTACGAATGGTAAAAATGCTATGCCTTCCTTCAAAGGGCGCTTGAAAACAGAGCAAATTGAAGATGTTGCAGCATACGTACTGGGGCAAGCTGAGAAAGACTGGAAATAAAACGAGCTAGAAATTTGAGTTTAAGGTGGGTATAGCTCAATATTACAAAGTCTATATGAGTAAGAGTGAATATTGCCAGCACTCAAAATCTCTTAACCACCAGAGCCGAAATAAACGTAACTATACTCATACAGATCGTCAGAGTTTCTTACTGTCAAGGCAACTATTTCCTTGAGAGATAACTGCTCATTGCTAACGGTTTCTAGTGAATTACCTGCTTACTATTGGCATGAGCTATTAGCCGTTAGCATAATATTACAGGGCATACACCGTACCTACAGTTTTTGTTCTGTTAACAATGGGAGATTTTACTTATGAATCGCTGGTTTCGATCCATTCTTATGAGTATTGCTGTCTTACTTACCTGTTGTTTTCTGACTCCACCTGCACATTCTTCTCCTAACTCCAGTGAGCAGACTTTAGCTGGGGAATTGTTCAAGGTGGGAATTGAAAATATGCAACGTGGTCATTACCAAGAAGCTATTCAAGATTTTACTCAGACGATTCAGCAAAGGAGAGATCTTGCAACCGCCTATAGCAACCGATGTCTTGCTTATCTTCAAATCCAAGATTATCACAATGCGATCGCCGATTGCGATCAAGCAATAAATTTCTCGCCTAAAAACGCTGAAGTTTACCTGAATCGAGGAGTCGCTCGCTACAGAAAAGGAGATTACGAGAGTGCGATCGCTGATTACAACCTTGCAGTTGCACTCAAACCCCATGATTTTAGAGCTTACTACAACCGAGGTGTAGCAAGTGCCATGTTGGGGAATTATCAGAAAGCAATTAGAGACTACAACTTAGCTTTGAGTCAAATTACTCAGACACCCAGTTATCTATTAGCAGATATTTACAATGATCGAGGATTAGCTCGGTTCGAGTTACAAGATGTGCAAGCAGCAATGCTCGACTTTTCCTTGGCAATCCGTCTTAATCCTAAAGACTATAGAGCTCATTTCAACCGGGGTTGTGCTTGCGGCAAGCATGGAGATAACTTTGGTGCAGTTCGTAATTTCTCTGAAGTCATACAGCTTAACCCAAGCAATGGACAAGCTTATGTTAACCGGGGTATCGCTTATCATCAACTTGGTTACGAACAAGCTGCTATAGCTGACTTACAAAAAGCAGTCCAATATTTTGGGCACCAAGGACAAAAGCTTGCTTACAAAAAAACTGTAGATTTGATGAAGATTGTGCAGCAACAAATCGCATCTGAGATGGAAATTGCTTTTGCCTTTTAGCAGATATGGTAATTTCTTATCCGCTTCTGTTGAAATTCTAGAGTTGATGGGTTTGGGACGCTATTAGCTCGCGTAGCCACAAGTGTAGCGGATCGCGATCGCGACGCTCATGCCAAATCTGCACATAGTCGTACTGACCAAATTCAATCGGTGGCTTAAAGATAGCAAGGTTTGCATATTTAGTAAATACCATTGCAATTCGACGAGGTAATGTCAGAATAAGATCGCTTTCTTGCACAATCATCGGAGCACTGAGAAAATGCGGTAACTTCAACATGACTCTACGCTTCACACCCAAACTTTGCAACGCAGTATCTACATGCTTTATAGGCGAGTGCATGATTGGGTTTGCAGGCCCGTGAGTAATTGTGATTGAGGCGTGTGACCAAGCAACGAAAGACTCAATTGTTACATCTGTTTGAGTGATGGGATGATCAGCCCGAACCAGAGATACCAACTCTTCAATAAATAACGTTTGGAACTTCAACTCCGAAGGGTGAGGTAAATTTAGAACTCCTAAGCCGAGATCAATCGCCCCATTTCTGAGCAAATCTATTGTCTCAGAACGCCAATGATGAAACTCTATATTGAGATGGGGTGCATTGTTACAAAGAAGCTGGAGAATATTTGGCAGAATCACAACGCTGGCGTAATCTGATCCAGCTATTTGAATAGTGGCTTGTGCTGTTTTCGGTTCAAAAATGGTTGGTTGAATCAACTGCTCAATATCTAGCAGAATTTTCTCTAATGGTTCCAGAAGCTTTTGAGCGCGTGGTGTGGGAACCATACCTTTTGTAGCTCTCTCAAGCAGTGGATCGTTAAACACTTGTCGTAATCGCCCCAGCGCATGACTGGTA
>JAQYWO010000366.1 GCA_029379215.1 Rhizonema sp. PD37 | reverse complement strand
AAATCTAGCGCAGCGTTCCCCAGTTGCGTCACTTTCAAGCCCCCTGAACGGTTACCTAAATTCTTCCATTCAGAAGCTGAGAAAGCAAAGCAGCAATCTAAAACTAATACTTATCCCCAAACATGGGATAAAGTTTTAAAACTTCTTCAAGAGATAGATGAAATACTACAATCTGAGTATTACGTAGTTTAAAGTTAAACATTTATACTCTCCACTTGGTATTACGATAACTGACATTCCTATAATACTGATATTATAAATAACATTAAGTACAATTACTATTTATCATTGCGAACTCTTATCTTGAATTTTGGAAGTTAGAAAAAAGTATGTTATCAAAGTTTTATGATAATTTTCTTCACTTTGTAACATGCTCATCGACACACTCGGTCAAAACGCTGAAACACTTATTTTCCGTTGAAGTGTGTCGATGCTATACAGCGTAAGGCTTTGAGGAGTGCATTTTACTTAACTTTGAAGAACATCTATAATGTTTTTCAGCAGTGTGTCGATTTGGCGTCTGAAACCCTTATTATGCAAAGGCTCCCAGACGAACTCCCTACCGATTGGGTTAAATCGGATTAGTTGGAAACCTGACGATTTCCTCGCAGCAAATCCTGGCTCTGCAACTCTACCGATTGGGTCAAATCGGATTCAAAGAATCTATAGAATTGATAAAACAACCTTACAGCTTATGTTGTGGTTTTTTTATATATTAATAAAGCTGCATTATCTTAAGCATTACATTATTAAATAGGAAAATGTTTTTCATATATCAATAAAGCTACATTATCTTAAGCATGACATTATTAAATAGTCAAACCACTCAGTTATAGGTATTTTGTTAATCTGTGAGTCATATAATGAATATTTAAATAGTGATTAGAAGTAGTGCTAATGAGAAAGAAATGGGCTGTCAGAAAAATCACGATAAACCTAACATTTTATGAAGCACAAAAATTTAATCGATATTGCGAAGTAAGTGGTAAATGTATGTCTGACGTGATTCGAGAATTGATAAGAACTCTTCCTGATATGCAATCAAATAAAAATTCTCACAAAGTAACAAACCACTGAGGGAAATAACTAGCGAAAAATAGTCTCACTAAAAATAAATTAAAAGCCTTTGCGGCAAGCTTTGTACAAGTTTTATTTATTACAAGTATGCTTTTGAAGTGGTGTAATTTCAACTACTTTATTATTTCATAACATCACATGTAAACTATTTTTTACCGAAAAGTTCCAATCATATATTGGTTTTTTTCTGAGTTATCTCAGTTAACGATCGCTCACTCTTTGCATTATCTACTTATTTTCGTCAATTCTTGAATTATTATAATTTTTCAAAAAAAGAGCGATGTTAGATCTGACACTATATAAAAATCGACCTCTCCCTAAAAATCAGAGTCAAAAATTAGAATGATTGTTTATGTGACACTTTCGGGTACGGAATAAGCAAATTTGCTCAACAAACGCGTAAACGTAAAGCAAGAGACGCCTTTCATCCGTATTGCCGACAATCTGGAAAACATTTGTGCTAATTAAACACAACTTGTAAATCTAAAACAAACCCTGGTAAAACATCTTCTCCTGATAAACTTTTGGGATTATTCAACACTTCCGGTAGCTGATTAGCCCGATAAATCTCTACCTTTTTATTTTTTGTATCAATTAACCAACCCAAACGCAATCCATTATCGATGTACTCCTGCATCTTTTTACGTAACGGTTCCATATTGTCACTTTTGGAACGTAATTCAATCGCAAAATCTGGACAAAGTGGTGGAAAGGAGTCTTGTTCTTCTGGTTTTAATGTATCCCATCTGGCTTGAGTCACCCAAGCTGCATCGGGAGAACGTTCTGCGCCATTGGGAAGTCGAAAAGCAGTTGAGGAGTTAAAAGCAATACCAAGTAAGGATTGGCGGTTCCAAAACCAAAGTTGTCCTTCAATATCTATATTGCGCTTACCTGTATTTCCTCCGGTAGGGGGCATAATAATTAATTCTCCTGTAGCGGTTAGCTCTAACTGTACGTCTCGGTTAGCAGCAGCGAGGAGTATGAATTGCTCTTCTGAGACTTTTAGGTTTACGGGGATGTTGAGAGGTAAATTACTCATGAGTAGAGAGTCGCGAAAATACCGTTCTAGTAGATTGTTCCATGGTAGAAAGATTTTATGGCTAACTCTTCAGAGGGTAAGAGCGCCTCTGCCATGCTAATTGATTTTATTAGTTGGTACAACACTCTAAACAGCCGTAGCATTTCCCTGCACTAAACCAAAGCTGTTGGATACACCTGGTTTAGATGTAAAGTCGTCCATTTCGTTGTTAAGGAAGAACCCAGTATTACCAGCAATCTCTCCTGTGCCGAAGTAACCGTTAATCGTGTAAGTTACAGCTACAGCGTTACCGTAACGGTCTTGAATGGAGTAATGGGTTGTGTTTGTTCCCTCACTAGATGTTGTACGCAAAGTAAAAAATGTCTCTTTTCTATTGAAGAACTAAGTTCTCATGCTATTTGCCAAATTTTAATTGTGTGATCAGAACTACCACTGGCTATAAATTTATTATCTGGGCTAATAGCAATACAATTCACCGCTTCTAAATGTCCGGTGAGAGTTTGTAATAATTCTCCAGTATATAAACGCCAAATCTTTATAGTTTTGTCAGCACTGGCACTAAAAAGGATTTGTCCATTAGGACTGATGACTACTGATTTTACCTCATCCGAATGTCCTGTTAGTGTATGCACGACTTTACTTGTGTCTATGTGCCAAATTTTAATAGTTTTGTCACTACTTCCACTTACCAGAATTTGCCCATCAGGAGAAACAGCGACTGATTTCACTTCACCTGAATGTCCGTTGAGGGTGCGTAATGGTTCTCCAGTGTGTGGATTCCACAACCGAATTTTGTTGTCGCTACTGCCACTGATCAGGATTGTCCCATCAGGGCTAATCACAGTAGTATTAACTACAGATGAATGCCAAAGGGTACAGATGCGATCGCCATTGTGCAAATTCCAAATCTTAATTTTATTACTACCGGAGGCAAGAATTTGTCCATCCGAACTAATTGCCACGCAGTTTACTGGTTTTTGATGCCCTAAGAGAGTGTGAAGTAATTTTCCTGTGGAAATATGCCATACCTTGACATTACTTCTAGGGCTGTCGCAACTGCCAACAGCAAGAAGATTTCCATCAGGGCTGACAGCAACCGATGAAACCTCTGCCAAACTCTGACTTAGAGTACGAATCGCTTTGCCAGTGTTGACATTCCATACCTTTATGGTTTTGTCTGCACATCCACTAACTAAACTTTGTGTATCCGAACAAATAGCAATTGATGAAATTTTGCCGGAATGTCCAGTGAGCGTATGCTTGAGTGAAGCACATTCTTGTTGACATTGATGTTTGAAGTTGGCGATCGCATTTAAAATCTCCTCAACATAACTTATACTTTGACGATCACCAACAGCCAGATAATATTCTCTCAGCTTTTCCACATATTCCTTATCTTCTACTCCTACTGCGGAGCGCATCGCCTGTAGCGGATGACTTTGCTGTTGCGGGATTTGACGCAGTTGCAACCATGTTCTTACAGAATAATTTACCTGCTCCTCTGCCAAAGTGCGATCGCTTAAGTGTGATAAACTCTGGGCTAATTGCAAAGCCATCTCAGGAATCCTAGAACGCCGCTCTACTTGTAGGGCTTGGTAAACTTGTTGATATCCTGTCGCTATTTTTTTTACTGATTGTATATCCGTGGCATCTTCGATCATACTTGGCAGTAACTCTGGAAGTAGAGGCGCTACATCATGATGAATCAAATGGAAAATATCTGCAATCCAACTTGCTGCTAAAGTGTGACCAGTAATCAATACTTGACACAGGGTTTCAATATCCTGACGATTGACTTGATATTTTAAAGATAACTTACTAATATCAATTCCCTTTTTTTCCCATTTCTCAGCTTTTTCAAGCGTTGCCAAATTGAAAGCATTATCTTCTCCAATATTGTTAATTTCTTCTAGATTTTCTCCCATTTCTATAAGTTCATTTCTAATTTCTCTCCAGTGTAACGCTCTATTCTTTGCTGATTCCTCAACAATTTCTCTATAAGGGAGTCGAGAAATTGTTTGATAATAATAATTTTCTTGTTCCATCCCCCAATAGCCAATGCGAAAATTCAAGTAATTTCCATCAGCTTCTGACTCTAAAATCAAAATAGGTTCTGTTTTCAAAGTTCCAAACAAAGCTTTGATACTTGATTCACTGTGGAAACGCTTACTATCCCATGCCCCTGCTAAAAACTCTGTTGGTCTAACCGGATTGTGTAGAGAGTAATGTTTGTTGAGAAACTCTCGCAACCCTTCAGCTAACATTGTCTCAATTTCTGAAATTTCTTCTTCCTCATACTCAAATTTATCAAACTTGACTTTAGGAGGGGCAAGGAAAATTTTTAATGGCTTGCGTATATTGTTATTAGTATCTAATATTTGTGAAGGAGATAATCGTAAAGGCCAGTTATCAATATTTTTCTGAAATTCTGGTAATTTGAGTGCTGTTTCTCTCTGATATGCTACTATTTTTAATTGCGTTTGATGAGAGACATTAGCTAGTTGCTGTTGCTGTTTCTTCCGTTCAAACTCTCCTACATGACTAATACTATTGTCAGTTTGGATAAAATCTTCAGTTTCTTGAGAATACTGGTATTGAAGTGTCAATGGGCGCGCTTCAAGATTCTTTTGCACGATATTTGTAATGACAGGTGCAAATTCTAGTATCAGTTCAATGAGTAATTTTAAACCTGGATCCATACAAATATGGTTTTAGAGAATATATATTAAATAATATCAATTTTACCAACGTTATCGCTTGTTGCACTTCGTATTAAAACTATCATTGGTCGTTATCTCATTGTAACAAATGATGAGTGACCAATGAAAACTATTTCAATAAAAGAAAATTAGAATTTAACTCCTAGTTGTCCGTTGAATCCTCTAACAGAATTATAACCAAGACCAAAAAAAGTGTTCTTAGTGACACCAACCTGGACGCCTCCGGAAACGGCAACACCTTTATCCTCTGAATACAGTCCCAACCCGACATAAGGTGACACTACAGGCAAACTAAAAAATTTCAGCACATCTACACCTGTAGCACCACCAGAACCAACTCCTAACTCAACGCCCAAACCCAAAGCCCTTGCTCCTATAGCATAAGTAACATCACCATTTTTGCCACCAACTGAAACCCAAGGTTGTGGAACTAGTTGAGCATTAGCTTGACGTGGTGTAAATAAAGCTAATATGCTGATTGATGTTATTAATGTTTTAGCAATAACGACTACTTTCATTTTCTATAACTGCCAAATTTGAATCATAGTGCCAGAACAACTATTGGCTAGCAATCAACTGTCTGAACGTTTGTAAATCATAAGTGTTTGCAGCAGTCGGTTTGTCTCCATACTGCTGTTAAACATGACTAATAGTGACGGACTTCACTTTGCTTAAGTGTCCGTAATCTGATTGGAATGAATATGGATTATTTAGATGAATTTCAAAGATATCTAGATGAACAAGGACGTGTCAAAGAATGACCGTCTAAAAGGAATCGGAAATAAACAAAGATTAGTGTTGGAATACCTAGCGTTGAAGTTTGAAGTTGGTATAACCTACACTGAAAAAGAAGTGAATACACTCCTCAATCAGCATCACTTGTTCGGCGATCCTGCATTATTAAGAAGAGAGTTATTTGAGAATGGGTTGATTGATAGAAAGCGAGATGGTTCAGCTTACTGGTGTCGCGAATCTCAAAATTGACGAGACCAATCGCTCGGCCAGCGTTCAACGACAACTTTGGTTTGGGTAAAAAACTCTACTGCATGATGGCTTTGACCGTGTAAATCACCGAAAAAGCTATCTTTCCAGCCACTAAAGGGGAAAAATGCCATCGGTGCGGCAACTCCGATATTAATTCCAATGTTTCCCGCTTCAGCTTCATAACGGAACTTACGGGCTGCGGCACCACTATTGGTGAATAAACAAGCCATATTGCCGAATTGACTAGTGTTGACAAGAGCGATCGCCTGCTCAATCGTATCTAAATGTATCAAACTCAATACCGGACCGAAAATTTCCGTGCGGGCAATTTCTCCTGTCGGTTCGACGTTTTGCAAGATTGTGGGGCGGATAAAATTACCTTTCTCATACCCAGAAATATTTGGCGCTCGCCCATCTACCAACATTGTTGCACCTTCGTCGGCTCCTTTTTGGATTAATTCCTCAATCCGCACTTTACTCTGTGTATTGATCACAGGGCCCATTTCCACACCTTGGTCTAAACCGTTACCAACTATACGAGTTTTAGCAGTTTCGGCGATCGCTTCGGTAAAAGTGTGACGTGCTTTGCCTACAGTCACTGCTACTGATGCTGCTAAACAGCGTTGTCCCGCACAACCAAAAGCACTGTCAGCAGCAATGCGTGTCGTCATCTCCATATCCGCATCTGGCAAAACAATCAACGGATTTTTTGCCCCACCTTGACATTGGACACGTTTGCCATTGGCTGCAGCACGACTATATATATATTTAGCTACAGGTGTTGAACCAACAAAGCTAATCGCTCGAATTTTAGGATGATCCAAAATTGCATCTACAGCTTCCTTTGCACCGTTGACTAAGTTGACGACACCTTTTGGGAAACCAGTTTTCTCAAACAACTGAAATATTTTTTGCATCGTCAGTGGCACTTTCTCGGATGGTTTGACGATGTAGGTATTGCCACAGGCAAGGGCATAAGGTAAAAACCAAAACGGAATCATCCCCGGAAAATTAAAAGGGCCAATCACCGCTGCCACTCCTAGAGGTTGCCGAATCATCATCTCATCAATACCTTTGGCAACATCTTCCAAGTTTGTCCCCTGCATCATAATGGGAATACCGCAGGCAATTTCTACGTTTTCAATAGCGCGGCGCATCTCACCTTTAGATTCCGCCAAAGTCTTACCGCATTCTAAAGTAATTGTGCGAGCTATATCCTCAAAATGCTCTTCTAGCAGATTCTTGAGTTTAAATAAATACTGTACTCGTTCCGGAGGTGGAGTGCGTCGCCAACTTACAAAAGCCTCTGCTGCTGCTTGGATTGCTTGTTCTACTTCGGTTGCTGGCGATAAAGGAACTCTAGCCAGTACTTCTGCCGTAGCTGGATTTATCACCTCTAAATGTTCTGTAGCACTAGACGCACACCACTGACCGTTGATGTAGTTGGGTAAAGTATTAATTGTACTCATGAGGGCAATGTTGGATTAGCAGAATTGTAGATGCAGCAATATGAATATCTTAGTCGCTTATAGTTAAGTGATAATATAATTGCTTATCGCCCTTGAACGATTTTACCCACGTTCTTCTTGTTCTTGATTTAATAGCCGATCAACTTTATTCTCTATTGACGTGAGTTTTCTTAAAATAGTCGGGCGCTCACTATCGAGGGAAGCGAGTAAATTCATCATTCCCTCTTGTAAGTTCGTCAATCGTTCTACAACATTATCTAGTCGTTGTATTCCTCATTGCATTCCCTGCATTCCTTCGCGAAATTCTTGTCGTTCCTGCCTATCTTCAGCCATTGCGTCTAACATAGCTTGGGCTGTTCTGGCATTACTCTCAATAAGTTGTTTGAGTTCTTCGTCAGTCATTGCAATCAAGCTTTGGAGTTGAAGTTGAGCTTATCATTTATTAGAAGTATTAATAGGTATAAACATGATGTGAACCGCTCTTCGGGCGACGCTCGTTCCGACGCTCCTCCGTCGCTAACGCTTCGCTAACACCAGTCGCCTACGGCGGGAAAACGCCTCATGCGCGCTGATTCACCAAGACGCCAAGAAAGCCAAGAAATACATTAACTTTTTCATCAACCCTGTTTATTGAAAAAGCTGGTTTTCTCCGTTCTTACAAACGATTGACTCCCGAATCGCTATTAAATTACTTATATCACTCTGCCTCCTCTCTTTGCGTTCTCTGCGCCTCTGCGGTTTTTTTATCGGTCATCTTCCGGCAGATAGAATATGCTACATTATTGCCAGTAAACAAACGAATCAGTACTTCTTCTTGTATCGAACAAATCAATATGCCATTGTAGTAATAG
>JAQYWO010000365.1 GCA_029379215.1 Rhizonema sp. PD37 | reverse complement strand
CCCTGCTCCCTGCTCCCTGCTCCCTGCTCCCTGCTCCCTGCTCCCTGCTCCCTGCTGCCTATTTGTATCAACTTTAAAGTGAAATGGTATTATCTGTGGGGACGTAGTTGAAAGTTTACCTTTGAGTGGAGATGCTCGAGTAATTCTTGAGTAACACTGATTGCAGTCATGTCACAAGTAGTTTCTATATTCACTATATTATACGCAATTCCACTTACTCAAATTTCAAAAGTCCATGTCTGACGACCAATCCTAATCGCATGTCCCGAATTAAGCCATAAGGGTTGGTTGGGTATCAAGCGTTGTCCATCGACAAAAGTGCCATTAGAACTACCAAGATCTACAATTTGGTAACGAACATTATTTTGAGGGTCAGTAACTTGATTAATTCGGGCATGATGACGTGAAGATAAGGCATCGTCAAGGACAAGAGTATTACTTGGTTCGCGTCCAATGGTAAAAGAGGGAGTTGACAAAATAGCGATCGCACCTGAATCTTTGACTAACCGTGCGATCGCAGTTGTTCCAGAATCTGGGTCAAATACTGTGGGAGCCAGCACTACAGTATCGCGAGTTGGTAGACTGGCTTGAGATGATAATAATCCTTCAATGGCAACACTAGTGGCTTCTAGAGTTGCGCCTAGAGCAGGCTCGCTGGAGTTTGGATTGCGTCCAGAGATAATATTAACCTGCTGCACTGGTGGTGATTCTCTCTCTGAGCGACCGGCCTGAGCAATTTGGACTTTGAGCGCTGCTTGGTGTTCTGCTTCTTGTCTTGCGCTCATGCCTTCCACCTGGCGGATGATACCACGATTTTGAGGAAAACTAATGTCATTTACCCTGACATCTTCCAGAGCAAAGCCTAAGGAATAGGAAACGTCGGTATTATTAAGGATGTGTTGCCGAATTTGCCCTCTTCCTTGAGTCGTCAACTGTTCCACATGCAGCCGACCAATGACATCTCCCAATGTATCTTTAACCGCACTTACTAGAGCAGAGATCGGATCAGATAATTCCAAAGCCACTCGTTTAGCGTCCACCACCTGATACATGACGTTCAGGGAGACATTAATCAAATACTGATCTTGGGATAGAAAATCCCCATGAGAGATAATTTCTAGGTTGCGAATCTTGGTATCTACCAAAATCAGTTGGCATTGTTCTAACAAGGGTAGGGCAAAGCTGAAATGACGCCCTGGTTGCCATTTTCGCACCATCCGACCATTTTTGACCAATAAACCTGTGTAACCCGCCTCAATAAACTCCATGCTCCACCCCACCCAGCGCTCCGGGGTTACTGTTTCGATTAGAGGAGGAGAGTTGGTAGACATGAGGATTTACCTAAAAGAGTTATCGATCAGATGTGTATTCTCTTGACTTCAAGGTTAACAAAGAATCAGTAAGTTGGGGGAGGCTTGAGTCCGTCTGCTGCCACCGAATTGTTTTTGACCTAGCAACAGGTCGATAGTTTAGGATGAGTTGAGCCATTATAGTAGCTGCGAAGATATGGCAAGAGATTTAAAACAAAAAATAAGTATCAACAGTTTATCGATATGTCGTTAGCACGCTGAGTTATTAGTATGTCTGTATTTTAAAGCCGTTGATGAAGTAGTATCATGCGGCTGTTTCCTACAATCATGATTCGAGTCCTCAAACCACGATAAGTATCATGGATAGTCAAAGTTGGGAGCAAATCAAGTCGAAGTACAAGCTCGGTCAGTTTGTGCAAGGTAGAGTTGAGTATCATGCCCCTTTCGGGGTTTTTGTAAATCTTGGTGAGTCAACAGTCAAAGGTTTGATTAAGATCCCTGACTTTTTGCATGAGGGACAAATGAGTCAAGACATGTATCCAGAGATTGGTACATTCATTGGAGCAATTGTGGTTGGATACAACGATAGTAACTGCTGTGAGGTATATCTGAATGCGTTGCCGAGTGTTCTACATGAAGCTCTCGTTCCTTTGAGAAATCGTCCTCTGGCGGTTTGAAGTTGCATAGCGCGGTACACAGAGGAAGCTGATTGATCACATCGCTATCTTGACGCTTTTACTTTGGAAGCGCTGCCTACCCCCTATGATTATTTAAGATAAGCCTTAAGCAAAAATGCATAGACTTTATGATTCAGTATCTAGCTATGGGGATTAATCTCTGCAGTTAGGAAAAAAACTCCAGAGGAAGATAGATGACGATCGCAGTGATAAAAGTGAAGATAGAAGAAAAAATACATTCCTTGCTCTTCATTTTCCCCGAAAGTCATGACGTTTGATTACGATCTGTTTGTCATTGGAGCTGGTTCTGGAGGTATAGCAGCAGCTAAAGCAGCAGCTAGCTACGGTGCGCGAGTCGCTGTTGCCGAACAAGAAGCCTTAGGTGGTACTTGTGTCAATCGCGGCTGCGTTCCCAAAAAACTTATTGTCTACGCTGCTGACTTCGCCTTAAAAGATAAAATAGCGAATAGCTATGGATGGAGTGACGACTGCCAAAGGCATTTTGACTGGACACTCTTTATTAAGTCCGTACACCAGCAGATCGAAAGCATTCAAACATCCTATCTAGAACAGTTACAAAAAGCTGGAATTGAATTATTTCAGAGTCATGCGACTTTCGTTGATGCTCACACCATTGAGATTAATGGACGCAAGCTGACATCTGATAAAATCTTGATTGCAGTGGGCGGATACCCGATAAAACCAGATATCCCCGGAATAGATTACACCCTTTCCTCCCGTGAGATGTTTAACCTACCCTATTTGCCTAAACGGTTGGCAATTATTGGAGGCGGTTATATAGGTGTTGAATTTTCCAGCATGATGAACGCTTTCGGTTGCGAGGTGACGCTCATCGATAGAGATGAGATGATTTTATCAGGGTTTGATAGCGAAATCCGTAGTGGCGTTCAAGAAGGTTTGAGCAAACGTGGAGTCCGCTTTTTCCACAACAGCACCGTTAAACAAATCAAATACTCAGAAGAGATTTTGGTGTTAACCCTTGATGACGACTCTCAAACAATAATTCCCGCAGACACTATCTTAGTTGCTACAGGTCGCGCCCCAAATACCGAAAATCTTGGTTTGGAAAACGCGCTTGTTGAATTGGGCGAAAAAGGCGCAATCAAAGTAGATGAATATAGCCGCACTACTCAGGAAAACATTTTTGCCGTGGGTGATTGTACTGATCGCGTGCAATTGACACCAGTTGCCATTGCAGAAGCTAATGCTTTTGTGAACACAGTTTTTGGCAAAAAGCCGCAAAAACCGAATTATGATTATGTGCCTTCTGCCGTTTTTGCTCGTCCAGAAGCAGCAAGTGTGGGGATGAGCGAGGAAGAAGCACGAGAAAATGGCTTATCTATCAAATGCTACCACAAAAGCTTTCAACCTTTGTTGTATCAACTGACTAAAGAGGATGAACAAGCTACGATCAAGGTAGTGGTTGAAGAAAAATCTGACAGCGTTTTAGGCGCTCACATGGTGGGTGAGAACGCCGCAGATATTATTCAAAGTCTCGCTGTTGCTATTCGCAAGGGTATTACCAAGCAAGATTTGGATGAATCACTAGGTATTCATCCGACGACAGGCGAGCAGTTCCTATCTAAGTCCTTATAAGAAGGAGTCAGAAGGCACAGAGAATTCTTTGCCATTTACTAGATGAATCATGGTTCAAAACCCTCGTTCCTCTATACTACTTGTGGTCATTCTAACTTCTGAATTCTGTCTCGCGATTGAATCGTAGTCTTGCTTGAATACCCTTGCCAAAAGATACCAATTTACCAAAAAGTCGGAGGGAAAGCCAATTTCTTCTAAGGACAGTGTAATAATTATCTCTCTGCCATAACACATGACAGAAAATTGCAGAACTATTAAATATGGGATGAGCTAACTCTACAATTTCTGATTTTTTCATTGGTAAATTGGGATCAAATTTTTTCAATTTTTGTGAATGGGACACCTGAATTTATGACTTATGATTACGATCTGTTTGTAATAGGTGCTGGTTCTGGGGGTTTAGCGGCTTCCAAACGCGCAGCTAGTTACGGGGCAAAAGTAGCTATAGCTGAAAATGATTTAGTCGGTGGAACCTGTGTGATTCGGGGCTGTATTCCAAAAAAACTGATGGTTTACAGTTCTCACTTTCCGGCATTATTTCACGATGCGGCTGGCTATGGTTGGAAGGTGAGCAAAGCGGAATTAGATTGGGAATATTTAATGACTTCTATAGATAGAGAAGTCCGACGTCTGTCACAACTGCATATTAACTTTCTGGAAAAAGCAGGAGTGACACTTATTCAAAGTCGTGCCAGACTGGTAGACCTGCACACTGTAGAAGTTGACGGACGTAAAGTGACAGCAGATAAAATTTTGATTGCTGTTGGGGGTCGTCCGATCAAGCCAGACATCCCTGGTATAGAACATAGCATTACTTCCAATGACATGTTTCACTTGAAAGAACAACCGAAGCATATTGCTATTATTGGTTCTGGTTATATTGGTACGGAATTTGCCTGTATAATGCGTGGTTTGGGATGTGAGGTGACACAAATTCTTCGCAAAGACCTGATTTTGAAAGGGTTTGATGAAGAGATACGCACTGGAATTCAAGAGGGAATGGAAGCTCACGGCATTCGTATGATTCAAAATCAACTGGTGAAAGCAGTTGAGCGGACACCCTCAGGATTAAAGTTAACGTTATCTGGAGAACGTGAAGAAGCCGTAATAGCCGATGGCTTTTTAGTGGCAACAGGTCGAGTTCCCAATGTGGATGGACTGGGTTTGGACAACGCAGGAGTGGATGTTGTGCCTAGTGCCGTTGAAGGGCATGGATACAGCAATATGAACGCGATCGCTGTTAACGAATATAGTCAAACTTCTCAGCCAAATATCTTCGCTGTTGGTGATGTCACTGACAGAATGAATTTAACTCCGGTGGCAATAGCTGAAGGGCGTGCTTTTGCAGATAGTGAATTTGGCAATAACCGTCGGATATTTAGTCACGATACTATCGCCACAGCCGTATTTGCCACACCTGAAGCAGCTACAGTCGGTTTGACTGAAGCTGAGGCACTTTCTCAGTTGGGAGAAGACGGAGTGAAAGTTTATCGCTCTCGCTTCCGCCCCTTATTCCATAGTTTAACAGGTGACTCAGAAAGAACAATCATGAAGTTGGTGGTGGAAAGTCACACCGATAAAGTATTAGGCGCTCACATGGTTGGAGAAGGTGCAGCCGAAATTATTCAAGGAGTCGCGATCGCTGTGAAGATGGGCGCAACGAAAAAAGATTTTGATGCCACTGTAGGAATCCATCCCACAGCAGCAGAAGAATTTGTCACGATGCGCTAAGTAAGTTCTTCGTCCTTAGTCATTTGTGGTTTGCTTTTCACCTAAGACGAATGACTAAGGACAATCACTACCTTGTAAAACTTCATGACTGCCGAGTTCATTTACCTTCACGGTTTTGCGTCGAGTCCTAATTCTGCTAAAGCCCGGTATATAAGTGATCGCTTCGCCGAAAATCACATCGACATAAAAATTCCCGATCTCAATGCTGGTGATTTTTCTCAACTAACTATAACTCGTCAGCTTAATCAAGTTGTGTCAATGATTTCAGTACATGGGGAACAGAGCTTACCTTCCCCATTTCATCAATCTGATTTTAAGCATCTCCAGTTAATTGGCTCAAGTTTGGGTGGTTTAACAGCTGCTTATTTAGGACAACAATACCAACAGGTGCAACGCCTTGTCTTGCTTGCACCTGCTTTCGGGTTTTTGTCTCATTGGTTACCCCAACTTGGAGATCAACAGCTTGCTCATTGGCGGCAGGAAAAATATCTGATGGTTTACCACTACGGCTTTAAACAATCTCTTCCCTTAAGTTACGATTTCATTACAGATGCAATTCAATATAAAGAAGATGTGCTGCAACGCCCTGTACCTACCTTGATTTTACACGGACAATACGATGAAGTCATTCCCATTACAGCCAGTCGGGAATACGCCAAATCGCGTCCTTGGGTGGAACTAGTGGAACTGGACAGCGATCATAGTTTGGGAAATGTCATGGCTGAAATTTGGCAGGCAATCGAACACTTCTGCAAGATACATTAAAGTTGTATAATAAACATTCTTCTGAAGAATGTCTTTTGTCATTAGTCATAAGTTCTTTACTCTTCATGACTGATGACCAATGACCAATAACTAATATGCTACCATTTATCCGCTCGGACTTAGCCCAGTTCACGGCTTACAATCCTTATCCCAACAACGACACAATCCAACCAATTGAGTCATCACCCCAAGATCGCTTGAATGCGAATGAAAGTCCCTATGATTTACCACCTCAGTTAAAAGAAAAGTTGGCTTGGACTTATCAGCAGTTGATTGAAACAAACCGTTATCCTGATGGCGGACATGAAACACTGAAAAGTGCGATCGCTCTTTACATCAATCAATCAGCCGCTCTCTCATCATCTCTTTTCACTACTGCTCATATTTCCGTTGGGAATGGTTCAGATGAACTTATCCGCTCATTATTAATTGCCAGTTGCTTGGGTGGAGAAGGCTCTGTTCTGGTGGCTGAACCCACTTTTTCTATGTATGGGATTTTGGCGCAAACTCTCGGTATTCCTGTAGTGAAGGTGGGTAGAAACGAAGAAAATTTTGAAATTGACTTACAAGCGGCACAATCAGCAATAGAACAAACTCAAAATCCGCCTATTCGAGTAGTTTTCGTCGTTCATCCCAATTCTCCCACGGGCAATCCTTTAACAGCTCAAGAGTTGGCATGGATCAGGAATTTAAGCGAGCATATTTTAGTCGTCATTGATGAAGCGTACTTTGAATTTAGTCACAACACCATAGTTTGTGAATTATCACAACATCCTAATTGGGCCGTCTTACGCACATTTTCTAAAGCTTTCCGCCTTGCGGCTGATCGGGTTGGCTATTGCGTCGCCCATCCTGAGTTAACTGCCATCTTAGAAAAAGTTCGCTTACCGTACAATCTCCCCAGCTTTTCCATAGCCGCTGCAACAGTAGCTATGCAAAACCACAAACTCTTACTAGAAACAATTCCTCAAACACTTGCCGAACGAGCTAAACTCTTCAACGCCTTATCTCAAAACCCAGCATTACAAGTTACCGAAAGCGCCTCTAACTTTATTTTCCTGCGCCTCAAACCGAATAGCTTTCACTCCTCAGAAGCAACTTTAAAAAATCTCCATCTCTTCCTCAAACATTATGGAACTCTTGTGCGAGAAACTAGTGGGGGATTGCGAATTACTGTGGGCACGACAGAGGAAAACGCCCGCACGCTGAATCGATTCCAAGCTGCTTTAACTTATCTTCAATCTGAGCAATGACTTTAGTAATCAAGCAAACCTTCCGCCTCACTGCCCAGACGACGTACTTTTGCCACCGTTTGCGGTAGGACACCCACTAAAAGCGCAAAGGCTACATTTGGCAACTGAGCCACTGTTTCTTGTGGAAAGTATTGTTCAAATTGATCCAGAATCTTTTGAACACGCTGTCCTGATACGGGATTTTCTGTAATTTGTTTGATTAAGCGAATCCACTGTCGCCGAATTAAGTAAGCCTTCTGGCGCGCGTCATGAGATTCGGGAGTTAATAAAGATAGATTTCCTATAGGCAGCGCTCCTTGGCAATCACTATCGTAATCACCACCCACTACAGCACCCGGTCCGGCAAACTCTGCATGATAATGTTTAAAAAGTATTAACCCATTCCGCCTACGACTGTTGACTATAAAAACTTTTCCACTGAGCAGCATTGTCAGCAGGTCCGAGCTATACGATTGCTCAGTTTCATTTGGCATGACAAAATAGTCAACGAAACTGGTGTCAGGAGAATATGTTGATACCATAGTACTCTGATAGCGTTTTCGCTTTTCGCTACCCATATTTTTTGGATTTTTGGACGATTGTGGTCGTAATTCACTCTTAAAAGGAAAATTTGTTGTCAAACCAAATTTTAGATTTTCTTTGACTATCAAGATTTTTTAGCTTTATTTAACTAAGATTAAGAATAATGACAAGTTGTGCAGTAATTGAGTAATCACATTTTATGAGATTTCAATAGATTTGTCTCTAAACAGAATACTCTTTTTTTAAAGCTTCTATAAAGATGACGATCAATAATACGAAGATATTATGAGGAATTAGAAAATGATTTAGCGTATTTTTGCTGATTTTACAC
>JAQYWO010000364.1 GCA_029379215.1 Rhizonema sp. PD37 | reverse complement strand
CAGTATATATTCAAGAGGATGAAAAAAGACACTTAATACCATCTACTCAACAAAATTAATACTCCATAAAATAAACCGATTTTTCCAGCTTACAAATTTGCATTTAGCTTTTAAATCTGAATCTAAGCTTATTTTACGTAAAATTCGATGAAATTGTTGAATTTTCTCACCACTTTAATTTTCCTTAATGTTGTCAATATATTCACGGCAACGGCTGATTTTACTATCTTTAAAGTCAATAGCGATCGCATAGAGCAGCTTTTTGATGCAGCCCGTTTGTCTTGTCTAATGTCTGGAGTAAACCCCTGAAATTGCATAAAAGGAAGTAACCTGAGTCATAAGTGCGATTAAGACTGTGCAAGTGCTAATCCGAAGTCAAAGCGATCTAATACCAATTTGAAAAAAGAATGCAATAATATAGATGACTAGAAGTTAAATAAAACAAGGCTGTTAAAATCTCTAACTTAAAAATCAAACAGGTATGAGGATCTGTTGAACTTAAAGTGCCTTCACACCCCTTTAAATCCAACGCTAACTTCTACTTCTTCTTTTGCTTGAGTAGATCTCATGTGACTCATAGTAACACGAGTATTTTTACGCCAGATACCAATTTGACTGAGGAAAATGCCAACTAAAATCACACTACCACCAACAAATTGAGCCAAAGTAGGCGCTTCACCTAAAATCAAATAAGCAGCTAAGATACCCATGATGGGAGTAAATGAACTAACTGAAGAAGCGACAGAAATGGTGGTAGTTTTTATACCTTGAACCCAGAATAACTGACCCATTACTACTATTACAAAGCCGTACACAAACATCCATTGCCAAAGGAATGGTGAAAATGCATCCATAAAATGGTGTTTACCATAAAGAATTAGAGCAATGAAGAAAAAGATCGCGGTGCCAAGAGCTGTACGAAAGATATTATAAACTCCTAAAGGAATTTGTTCGGCTATATTAGCAGGTATGTGGAAGAGACGTTTTTTGTTAAGAATTGTAGCAACAGATGCAGCCACAGCAGCTAATGCTACTAATGTCTCTCCAACGCCTATACCGAAGCCTCCCCCCATGTTCATCATCATGTGTTCTTTGGGAGGCTGAAGGAGAACAGTTAGGATAATGCCACTGAAAGCAACGATCGCCCCCACAACTTGCCAAAAATTCACCCTTTCCCTTAATAACCAAACCGACAAAGCCAGTGTCAGAGGCGGTTCTAGGCGTCCAATTAGAATGACATTGTTGACTGAAGTTAAAGCCAAGGCTTGAAAAAAGAAACTTGGAGCAATTGCTCCTCCTAGAATTGCTCCTGCTATCAAATAAATCCAATGCTTACGGGATATTTGTTTCAAATTAGCAAAATTCAAATTTCGCCAGTAGATCGCGATCATCACGATCAAGGCACACAGGTTTCCCACAAACAAAACATTACATAAAGAAATCGGATTTCTACCATTTATTAAGTGTTGCTCACCAATTTCCGTTACTTTGCGGGTGATTGCGCCAGAAGCTCCAAAAATCACCACCGCTAGCCAGAGATAAGCTTGTCCTGAAATACGTGGGATAAGCCGATGCTGTCTTGTTAATCTTGTCACAAGTTAAACTGTCGTAATATTAAAGATCTCGTTAATATACTACGCTCCCATGATTAATTTATGCTGAGGTTTATCTGAAAATACGTTGAAACCTTTGAATGGATTTATTGAAACTTCTATTTTCCACTGATTATTTACTTTTTACCTATCTTCGGTACTACCACAGTTAACTGAGAAAATGCTGAGTTTGTAATAAGCTTTTTATGAGGGTAACTTAATAAAAATCAAGTCTGAGTTTCAGTAGTAGGGTAAGTGTTAAGGTAACCAAAAGTTTGGCAATACTGAATTGCCAATTTGGCGAACTGTTTGATTTATTGCCCTTGCTACTTGAATGTGTAATTCATCCGCTTCCACAGGTAGAATGTTTGCAGGTGTACCTTCTCCCAAAGAGGAAATTACCAGATTTGCGGCTTCTAAACCAGTCACGTAAGCTTTTTCCTGTGACCATGAACCGTGGCGGTTGATTATCCAATCACCACTCATAAATACATTTTTAAAACTAGTCTTTGCTGGCAACATAAAACGATAGCTTCCTGGTGCAAAGTGAGATACGGCTTGGGGTAAACGAATAACGCTGTGATCAATAACCTTTGCCGACTGAACTGCTGGCACGCAACTTGTTAAATAACGTTGAACTATTGACACAATCTCTTCATCTTCTAAAGGTAGAAACTGATTAGCGTGATAAAAATCAGCTTCCACAACTGTCCCTGGTTCATCGTGGTACTCGTCATGTAATGCATTCAAATCAAAAAAAGTCCATCCTGTAGTCGGACTAAATCCAAAGCAAGCATTAGAAGGACGGGGAATATTAATTTTACGGTCAAACCACAGTCGTGTTGCTAAAACGTCGATCGCTCCCAAATTACTCAAATTCCGAAATTCCTCACGACTTTGTAAACTTGGGCTACTTGAGATCATCTTTTTCATGCCAGTGATACCCACGGCAAAAATCACTGCATCTGTATCAAAGACTTCATCTCCACAGACAACTCCTGTTACCTGGGAATAATTGTCAACAATTAAGTCTGTCACTCGGCGGTTTGCGAGAACTCTCGCTCCGGCTTTTTCAATGCGTTCCATCCAAGGGCGAAAGATTTTCTCCCCAACTGTACCGCGACACCAGACTACATCAAAATCAGGTTGATGCGCCAGAATGAAAAAGTAAAGCATCCCTAAGGTTGCTGCAGCTGAACACTGTTCTCCTGGAGCAAACAAGCCCACTAATAACATTGCTTCAAAAGATTCGCGATACAGTCGTGCAGATACACCAAAATCTTTAAACAATTCACGAGCAGTTACACAGTCATAACGTCGCCAAGCTGCATCGGAATTATCAAAATCAATTAGAGTGTAAAGTAGAGGTAGGGCGCTGAGGCGGTCAATTAATGGCAAGCGTTTAAACTGCGTGTAGAGAAAAGTTCCTAAAGGCGTTGGTAGTCGCGGCAAGTCTTGAAAGATCGGTGATTCAACTTCCAAACCAGCAGGAGAGTATTGTGATGAACGAGTCCAAGTGGTAAAAGGACTTATTCCTAATTCATTGATCAAAGAAAAAATATTTTTGTAAGGATACCAAAACCCGTGTATGCCAGCTTCTACAGAACGTCCTGCGGCTGTTTTCCATCCGGCAACCAATCCTCCAGGGTAAGCACCAGCTTCTAAGAGTGTTACATTATAACCTTGTTTTGCCAAATGGTAGGTTGCTCCCAACCCAGCCCAACCTGCACCAACTACGACGACCCGTTTACCTTGTGATGCTTCTGACATAAGAGCCTCCATTACATATTACTTTAAAAATACTGAGTGAATATGGCATTGTTTATTGCTGAAACGTTTGCTCCATAGGTTTTTCGCTTTTATTGAGCTTGCTAGTTATATTAAATTGAGGGTATAACAGAGAACATATTTAGATTTTGATGAGGAATAATCTCATGAGTCAATCGCTAAATGAAAAAATTAGCCTGAATGACTTTCAGCTTCGAGATGGTATTTATTTTCCTAAAGATTACGAACAGTTGAACAATTCTACACAAAAACAAAGATGGGACAAAATTGGTCAGACATATTATGGCTCCCAAAAAGTTGAGCAAGCGACGGAAGCATCGCCAATAAAACAAGATTATACTCTGTTGACTGGAAAACCCGGAGGAACTTGGAATAAATTTCCCGACAACAAATCTGTTGAGTCTATTCTTGAGATTGGTTGTGGTTATGGTCGGATTCCTTTGTATCTATCCAAAGGCAAAAACCTGAGATGTCAAAGATATTACGGTATGGATATTTCTGAGCCTTTGTTGCGACGTCTCCTCAAGTGTAAGCAAGAATATAATTTTTTTCCAGATGCAGAATTTAACCCTATTTGCAATTCTGCTGAGACGTTACCTTTAGAAGACAATTCTATAGACTTGGTAATTTCTAACTGCGTGTTCATGCATATACCAGATGCACAAATAAGAAATCTTATGGTTGAAATGTCTCGTGTGCTTAAACCAGGTGGAATTTTTATTTTTAATCATTCTTTCCATAACAAATTTTGTCCGGCTCATAAAATTCATAATTTTGTCAGAAGCTTTAACCCCGGACAAAACTCAATTTATCTGAAGCAGTATTCTGCTACGGAAATAAAAGAAATATTAATTGCTTCAGGAATGAGTGCCAAGTGTCCGCAATATACTGTTGAACCTACACAAGAGTATGCAATTTTACCAAATAAAATCAAAGGCATTACAGTCCCTTTTGCTAATATGATAAACAGAACTATTAAGCCATCGTCTGATTCTGAAAAAAAAACTTTTGCTTATGGTTATAGCGCTTACAGCACTCAACTTGATTAATTCAAGATTAAGGAAGCCGATATCCTTATGAAAATGCCATGGGTGAAAATATCCCTTGATTCACTTTAACTTTTATGCAGGCTGGCTAAAACAATTGTTAAGCAATTAGACAAGAGTGTCCAGCAATAATATGCCACGCTCCTTTAGACGAAGGCGACCATACCCTCGTAAATCGAAAGTTTCCATTGGCTGGTTTTCCATTATGGCTACCAGCTATATTTACTCGTGTTGAAACGATTACTACTCCCTGTAGTAATAATATCTGCTGCTCAGTCAATGTGATGTCATTTATTTTTATCTCTCCTGAAGCGTGAGCATTGATATCTTGCTGCTTGTTTACAAGCTGTCCTAGATGGTTTGTGAATAAAAGTTCTGGCGCTAGTAGTTCATTGAGTGCAACTATATCCGAATGTATCATTGCAGATCTAAGATTTTCTTCGGCTTCTAAAATCTGGTTTCTGATTGTGTTTTCCATGACTTCCAAATTATGATTCTGTCATTAGACAAAGGCGATCGCGGCGATAGTTGTGTGAACTAAGTCTTTACTACTATGCAACTATAATACAGTAAGTGTATCCTTTTACATTTCTCACAACTTAAGGTGAGATTTGATATTCTGTTACAGATGTTTAATGCTGAACGACAGTGCTGAATGGATACCCACCTATAGTGGACGGACTAGCTACGCATCCGTAGGTGTCATGACGTTCCGAAGGTAGTACTTTTGTACTTAGTCTGGTCAACTTTGGGACTCAAGAACTAGTCCTGAAGCCCATCGGCTTTAAGCCGTGGGTTGTTGACAAAATAGTCAAATTTGGGAGCGAGTGTTTCTTAAGAATGTTATGGTTATATTTTATCGTTAAAGAAAAGTACTTAGTACATAATTTCACAAGTTCGTAGCGTTATTGTGTCTTTAAAAGCCTCGCCAGCAAATGGTTCAATTCGTCACGGATTTATGAAATGCTGTACTTAGCTTGAACTCTCCTGCCGATAAGTTCTTCAGGTAAGGCAAGATGTCAACAGAAATTAGTCTATGGATATTTTAATTGTTGAGGATGAAGCTGAGATTGCTCAGTTAATCCAACTGACTCTGGAAAAAGAAGGATTTTCTTGTCGTATTAGCCGTGATGGTGCGATCGCTTTACGGATGTTTCAGGAGCAAGCACCAGATTTAATTATTCTAGACTTAATGATTCCTCTATTGGATGGACTGGAGGTTTGTGCCAGAATACGTCAAAAACCTGGTGTGAAAGACCCTTACATTTTGATGCTCACAGCCAAGGGAGAGGAAATTGACCGTGTGATTGGCTTGTCTACTGGTGCCGATGATTACATGGTTAAACCATTTAGTCCCCGAGAGTTAGTTGCTAGGGTACGAGCACTCCTACGGCGAAGCCTCCGTCAGGGAGGACAACACCAGATTTATCGTACTCAACACTTTATAGTAGATGTAGAGCAGCGGACCATAAGTTGTCAGGTCGGTTCGCAGCAACCAGAAATTTTGGAATTAACAACGCTAGAATTTAACTTGTTAAGTACTTTTGTTAGCAATCCAGGTCGAGTTTGGAATCGCACTCAGTTGATTGACAAACTTTGGGGTGATAACTTTTTTGGTGATGAACGAGTGGTGGATACTCATGTAGCACGGTTACGAAAAAAAATTGAGCCAGATCCAACCAATCCCATTTTTGTCAAAACTGTTGTTGGAGTCGGTTATAAATTTGAAGATCTCCCTCAAACAGTAATGAGTAATGAGTAATGAAGATAGGTTGGCGTTGGATAAAATCTTTGCCTTTAGCATCGCGCCTATTTCTTTCCCACTTAGTGGTGATGATGGTAGGTGTGCTTAGTTTTATTATTATCAGTAGAATTTCTTCTCCTCGCTTTTTTTTCTTACATCTCGAACGACTAGAAAACGAGGGATTAGATTTAATTGATGTCCGTACCGATTTAGTACAAGGATTTGATATAGCTTGGCGGCGAAGTACTCTGTTGTCAGTTTTAGTAGGTGCTACAGCAGCAGGAGGATTAAGTTACTGGGTATCCAGACGAATTGTGCTGCGATTGCTCGAAATGGAACAAATTACCCAAAGGTATGCAGCCGGTCAACTTAATGCACGATGGCCTAAAAGCGAAATTCCAGAACTCAATCGGTTGGGTGTAAGTTTTAACCGGATGGCGGCGAGTTTAGAAGGGGTGGAAGCGCGGCGACGGGAACTGATTGGAGACATGACTCATGAGTTGCGAACACCACTAACAGTCGTGCGCGGTTACTTGGAAGAACTGGCGGATGGGGGAATTGAAGCGTCGCCAGATATTTATCTGCGTTTGGTAAGAGAAACTAAACGCTTAGAAAGGCTTGTCAACGATTTGCAAGAACTTTCCAAGGCAGAAGCAGGTTATTTACCAATTAATATACAGCCAGTAAATCTGCTTCCCTTGTTAGAATCCTTAGTACTGAGATTTGCCGACCAACTGTTGGAAGAAGGTCCACTGCTGCAATTGGAGTGTCCTCCGCATCTACCTCTTGCATTGGCAGATATTGATCGTGTAGAACAGGTGCTGGTCAACTTGCTTGGTAATGCAGTACGCCACACCACATCTGGGTTCATTACTATCCGTGCTAGTAGTGAAAAATTTAAAATTTGGATTGCAGTTATTGATACTGGTATGGGTATTGCAGCAGAAGATTTACCCCATGTCTTCGAGCGCTTTTGGCGTGCTGATAAGTCCCGCGATCGCCATTCTGGAGGAACGGGTATTGGTCTAACTATCTCTCGCCGTTTGGTAGAATTGCAAGGCGGTGAGATTAAAGTTGACAGCGATTTTGGCAAAGGTAGCACATTTTCTTTTTCTCTACCTCTAGCTTAAGTTATATTTTTTCCAAAGGAGACATCTTTCTACCGTATATATCGTTGCAAATAGACATATACAAGTCATTGACACAAATAAGTCATGATAGAGTCACATTAAATTGGTAAGTTAAAAAGAATTGAAGAAAATGCCTCCTCTCATGGAGTAAGTAATACTTACTATACAAAAATACTTACACCTATATTCAGATATGCACACTGTTTTTTTGGCTGCATTTTTGGTAACTTTATTAACTTTTTTTGGTGGGGCCGCAGTCGCCTACCTATTTGGTGAAAATCAATCAAAAGACTAAGTAATCTAAGAAGCTTATTTTACAAAGAAGCTTATTTTTATTCTCCGAAAGTAAAATGATAGTCAAAAGGCACCTATAACACTCATCATGAATAAATATAGTCGTTTGAAGCAAAAACTCTATAAACCTCGCACTACAGATTTTGGTTTATAGCTTCTTTGTTGGTATAACCACGACTACAGTCAGCTAGTAATAGGGAATGGGATTGAGAGGAACACACTTAAACGAGAACGGATAACCTTTGTCCAAAGGGATAAGCTGCACGAACGATAAAAATCTCACTAAAAATGAATCATAATCTTGATATTTTGAGGCGGTCTGGATCGCCGCTCTCAACAACATAATAGATTAATCGCTTAAAAAAGAAGACGATTTGATGGTCATATACGTGATAAAAATATTGCTTCCTTATACAGGATTTTTCTCGACTAAAACTAATCAATTGGTTTGAAGAGGGTAGCATTTTTATTGGGGTCAAATTTGAGTTTGTTTTTGGCACTTGAAAAATGTAGCGAAAGAAAAACACAGTTCACTAAAGGAAAGCAGAAGAGGCGATTTTGTTTTCCCTCGTACTGCATGACGGCTAAGGTGGAAAAATATATTAATTTATACTTTAATGTTTGCAATCTATTTTCTAAATTTTCTCATCATATTTATTC
>JAQYWO010000363.1 GCA_029379215.1 Rhizonema sp. PD37 | reverse complement strand
GATCCTTATGGCAGGCCTCGCGATCGCCCGAGTGGGAAAACTTTTTGGTTTACTGCTTATGATCTTAAGACGGGAACACACTCTCATAATTATCGGGACTGTCGAGCGTCGCTCGACTCTTGCTCCCAAAGATTGTCATTTTGTTGTCATTCTTTAGAGATATTGACAAAAGTACTTTTGCAGTTTTATCCTTCGTTCAGAAGACGGTTACTTGCTTTGAGCATGGGTAACCTCCTTGATCATCAACCTACACTTTCACCGTAAGCAGATCCGCCAGCCCGATCCGATTTAGCATTTCCACTCGTACACGATCTTGAACCCCGTTCACTACTTCTGATCCGTCTACAGTTGGATCGACGTGAACCCTGTAAGGACGCTTGCCAGGGGGAGCGTTCACTACTTCCACAACTGCTGTAGCAACGGCAGAAACATCCGCGTCCTCCGGCACGATGCCCGCAAAAGCCTCTTGTACTTTGGCTCCGAAATCCTTGTAAGGTCCAGCATCGTACTCCTTAGCTCTCGCCTCGTCCTCCGGCTTATCGGCATTAGCGAAGTGGTTCGTGCCCTTGGTGAACGCTCCTGGCACGATAATGCTCGTCTCGATGCCCCAGCGCGTCAGCTCACGCGAGTACGAAACGGCGAGCGAGTCCATTGCTGCCTTAGCCGCGAAGTAGGGTGCCAAGTAAGGCGGCGTGCCCCCGGCGGCACTACTGCTAGAGATCCAAACCAGCAGCCCGCTGCCCTGCTGACGCATCGCGGGAAGCGCCGCTCGGTTGAGGCGTTGCGTGCTGATGACGTTTACGTCGTACAATGCCGCCAACTGCTCGGGCGTGAAAGCCTCCGCAGGTCCAAAAACCATGTGACCAGCGTTGTGTACGATCACGTCCAAGCGACCATCTTGCTTCAAGACTTGCTCCACAGCGGCATCGACCGACGCTTGGTCAGAGACATCCAATTCGAGGGGGCGCAGGTCCACCTTGTGGTCACGAGCAAATTGCTCTATTTCCATGACCTGTTTGGCGTTGCGGCCCGTGATGTCGCGCATACTGGCGTAAACGGTGTAACCTGCTTGGGCTAACGCGTTCGCACAAAGACGACCAAAGCCGCTGGAAGCTCCGGTGATCAGGATAATCTTGCTCATATTGTCTCCACCCAATTTCCTTTGCGTTCCTTGTGATTGGCTATTCAAATGATGCCGCCGTTGGCACGCAGCACTTGACCGTTGATCCAGACCGCATCAGGACTGGCGAGAAAAGCAACTGCGTTGGCAATGTCCTCAGGCTCACCTAGCCGTTCCAGTGGCGATAGCTTTGCCATCTGATCAATAACCTCTTTTGGCTTGTCCTTTAAAAATAAATCGGTTGCTGTTGGTCCAGGTGCGATCGCATTGACGGTGATGTTGCGACCACGTAATTCCTTAGACAAGATATGAGTCATGGCCTCAACACCGGCCTTGGTGGCAGCGTAAATGGCGTAAGTCGGTTGGTAGAGACCCACAACACTGGACGAGAAGTTAATTATGCGTCCACCATCGCGCAGCCGCTTGGCCGCTTCACGCAGCCCGTTGAACACGCCCTTCAAATTGATCGCAATCTGCCGATCAAATAGAGCGTCGTCTGCATCCGCGATGTTTGACAATTGCATGATACCCGCGTTGTTGACCAGGATATCCACACCGCCGAACTCGGCCTCGACCCTGTCGAACATTGTGCGGACCGCTCTGGAATCGCTGATATCAGCCTGGGCGACGATGGCGCGTCCGCCTGCTTGTGTGATCTTGCCGACCAACGCTTCCGCCGGTGCGGGATTACTAGAAAAGTTCACCGCGACGGCAATTCCGTCACGAGCCAAACGTTCAGCTACCGCCGCACCAATTCCACGCGACGCGCCTGTCACAATCGCACTCCTACCTACTTTTTCTGTCATCTGACACTCCCTTCTTCCGACGAGTGAAACTTTGCGCGGCATGTGGAGATCTCTAGCCAATTGTATGTTTGATAGCAATTGGAATGCCCGGTACCAACATCGGCGGAAGTTTGTAGTTTACAGTTTGTAGTTTACGAAACGATCAACACTCTGTCGCTCGCGGTATTGCGCGAAGCTTCGCGATATTGCGCGAAGCAAAATTACCTTTGCCGATACTCCATTGGAGTGACACCGACATGACGACGAAAGGCTGTGGCAAAATGCGAGGGATTGCTGTAGCCACATTCAAACGCAATTTCGGTAATCGGTAGGTAGTTCTGCTCGAGCAGACGCTTGGCAAACTCCATTCGCAGACGCGTCAGTCGGCGGAGTGGCGTTTCACCCCAGACAGCCTTCGATGCTCTCAGGAGCTGGAAGGGGCTTAGTCCTGCAGCATTGGCAAGTTGACTAAGTGAAACAGATCCTGAAAGATGCTCTTGCATGAATGTATCTGCCTTACGCAAAGCGTTGTCCCGCCAATGCTCGCGTCGAGGTTCCTGCATTCGAGCGTGGCGTGTCAGGAGATGGACGGCAAGAAAATGCGCTGCTGTTTCGGCATATAAATCTGGTGCGCCATTCTGAACAGCACTTTCTAGCCCAAGCATGGTGGTGGCAATCACCGGATCTGTTTGGCTTAACAAATTCGGCAGCATAGCTAGGTATGAGGCTCCTACCACAAGCTCCTCTGCCACCGTTTCAATGGTTCCGGATGGCAAATGAAGGTGCAGGGTGTGATGCGGCTTGTTGCTTTTCCACCTTAGTCTGGCCACTTGGTCGGGGGAAGTCATTCCTAAGTGGCCAGGACGGTAGATTGTGCTGCGCCAACGCCCACTATCGTAGCTTTCGATTTCGCATGATCCAGCCGTGACCAAAACAATGAGATGGTCTGATGTTGCCATTGTCGTCATGTCTTCCACTTCTAGTGGATCAACATAACTACGGAGCAATAGCGATCGCCAACCAGCAATCCAGCTACAACTGATCTGTGTTCCACAAAGGCTTTCGTATGCATGCAAGCTCTCATGTAAAAGCATCCCTAGCTCCCTATTGTAAACTGAATCTATTGTAGGAGTATTATGTTTATGTGTATGGTCAGAGTTTTGTTTTTGTCGCTTGGGCATGATGGTAGACCAAACTTTTTATTACCTCGTTTGATCATTGAATTTACATAATAATGTTGCCCACTTTTTACGTATTAATAACACTTTTTTATCTCCTATTTAAGTATTTTCCCTGGTTGACAAAATGCGCTTTCTATTGATTTTTTACTAATACTCGGGTAATGGGTAGAGCAAATCCTATATACTCATATAGAAATCCTATTTTATTTTTGAAAAGAACTAAGGGATAATATTGAGACTATGCAAGTGTAACATAAAACCAATGAGCAATCAGCATCTACAAGTCGGCATGTGGACTTCAGAGGTTGTCAGACAAGCGATCACGGAGTTACAAGACTGTATAGCTGCTTGCCGTGATGCCCGTGAAGCAAGAAAAGTTGTCTTTGGTCAAGTTGATTTATCAAGATTACTTGTACGAAGAAATCCAAACAATTTTAGATGTATCTTTAGGTTTGATCAGGAACAGCTTCGAGGGATTAAAAAATAAGTTCGACCTTGGTCTAATTGATAACCGTAACAATGTTAAAGAACAATATAATTTTAACTTTTGATAATTTGGATGAAATATGGTATACGAACGAATACAAAAACTAGTTGGACAAACCTCTAGCCAGAAAAAACAGACTCCACTTGTTCAGCCGTTGAGTAAAGAACCAACACAAGTAAGCTCACAATCCTCACACAAAATCAATATATCTGCTCTTCCTAGTAAAGAAAAACGAGATGCTATTAAACGAAAATTATTTGGTAATTTAACTGAAGAAGACGAAATTCAAGCTCAGATTAAAATTTCACCACAGTCCATATTAGAATCATCACATAAGGTCAATATATCCGCACTTCCTAGTAAGGAAAAACGGGATGCCATTAAACGGAAAATACTCGGTTCTTTTACTGAAACTAACGATATTCAGTCTGAAACACCAGAATCTTCATCTGTATTAAGCACAAGCATTCAAGCTAAATTAACGATTGGTGCGCCTGGGGATAAATACGAACAAGAAGCTGATAGGATAGCAGCACAGGTTGTCAAGCAAATTAACGCACCAGTAACCCAACAAAAGAGTCAAAATCTTCAGCGAGAGAAACTGTCTGAAGAAAAAGAACTCCAAATGAAGCCTGAGATAAATAATATCCAGCATGAGGCAATGCTGGAAGAAGAGGAAGAGCTTCAAATGAAGCCAATGTTACAACTTCAAGCTGGTGTTGGTGATATAGCTGCTCCAGCAGAATTGGAAAGTTCCATCCAGCAGGCACGGAGCGGTGGACAAGCACTTGCAGAGCAGGTGAAAACCACGATGGAACAAGCATTTGGGGCTGATTTCAGTGAGGTGAAGGTTCATACGGATGCTCAGGCTGACCAGTTGAATCAATCGATACAGGCAAAGGCTTTTACGACGGGGCCGGATGTATTCTTTCGTTCGGGTGAATATAATCCTGGGAGTCGCGGGGGGCAAGAGTTGTTGGCACATGAGTTGACCCATGTGGTGCAGCAGCATGGAAGAGGTAAGATACAGAGATTACGACAATATCAAGGTGATAAAACTGTCGAGATCAATATCGATTTGGAAAACCTTAACAAAAAAGAAGCTCTTAAACTACTTCAGAGAATAGCCAGACAAGAATTATTAGCATCTCCACAAGAAATGGAACAATTGATGGATAAAGCTAATTCCAAAAGATCTAAAGATTCGGGAAGAAAGACTATTGTTGATGTAAAAGAAAGTACTTTTCAAACCAGAATGGATGAGTTTAATGAATCTATGCTTGACAAGCCTAATTATGTAGTTCCTAGTAATGCTGAACTTCAAAAAATCAAAGATAAACAAGATGAAATAAAAAAACCAGCAGGAATTAAATTAACAGCAAATCAAACTTGGTCTTTATTATTAGCCGAATTAAGAGGTGAACATAATCAAGAACAACATAGAAGTAAAGCATTAGCAAAGCTTCAAGAATACAATAGTAACTGGAAAACAGATTATGATGAAAATGACTTAAATATAATACTCGAACATTTAAAAAATGGCACTCTATTAGCTACAAATTATACTTTTAGTAAAAACCCAGGAGAAAATATAAATTCTAATGTTAGCAAAGAAACCTTAGCTAGCTTGCTAATGAAAAGTAATAATTTTAAACAAGTGTGGGAAACAGGAGCCAGCCAAGCCTCAACAGACGAATCTATGCGTGGGGCAGTTGAGGAATCTATGGGATATGGTAGTGCATTGAGCAGACGAAGAGGTGAGCCTTTGAAACAAGTTAGTAATAAAGAAGGAGACAAAAACGTTTATTTTGCTCCTTCACAAGAAGCTAGAGAAGAGATGCCTAAATATGCAGCTCTAGTTTCTAAATATCAGTATGCAGGAGTAGCACCTCGATATGGCTTAAGTGTAGTTTACTGGAAATCCGATTTAAGAGAACGTGTAACTCATACACCTGGTGATAGCTGGAACTTACTCTTCCAAGGTGCTTTGACTGCTTTCACTAGTGCAAAACATCCAGAAGTACTTTTTGCTCATGCCGATGAGACATTACTTCGCCTTGCAGCAGCAGAAGCAACAAATAAAGATCAAGATTGGTTAGAAAAAATAAAAGAAAAAGGTCTTAGTACTGACGCTTATATAGAGACACAAATTCATGGTGAACTAACATGGAATGATGTAGAAAAGATTGTTATTGGCGAAGATGAAGAAAATTATGAAGGACTAGTAAAACAATTTAAAAAACATGCACAAGAGAAAGGTTATACCTTTGAGGTAACAACAAAGCCAGCTAAATCGAATTAGTTGCAAACGTGATAGTAATTATATCACCATCATTAGTGAAGCTCTCTAATGTAGTAAAAGAGAGGGAAAGACATCTTTCCCTCAGTGAAATGTTATTAATATTCGTGTACATCGCTGGTAGCTTCAGGCTTTTGCTTCTAAGCTGAATAAAAAGGGAGAAAGTCATTAAAAATGCAAACATTTAAACGTGTTAACTTGTTTGTTAGATAATATTTCAACTTATCAATAGGTTTAAAATATAGAACTAGTATTTGATTTCTGAAAAAGCTCCGGACATCTGAAGAGACAGAAAATCAAACGTAGTATTTCGGAGAAACCACTCAAACATAAATTTTAAATGGCGAAATGTTGGAATTAAAGTACAAAAACGCAAAGCTCATCGGAGCGACACTTCCCTGGCAGACTTTGCGTCGAACCTTGGTAATTTTGGTGCGTTTACCCTGATCAGGAATAGCTGTGATCGTTTTCTACTCGACTCAAAAATTCATTTAACACTTGCAGAAATCTTTCTCTTTCTTCCAAGTGAGGCATATGTGAACTATTTTCAAACAGTACCCATTCTGAATCAGAAATACCTTGTTTTAATTTTTCTACACAAGCTGGCGTGACTTCATCATACCTACCAGACAGCAGCAGTGTCGGTACAGAAATATCACTCAAGCGGTTTTCAACATTCCAGTCGATGATTTTGCCAGCCCCCCGAAACTCTGTCCCAACTTTGCTGTATGCTTGAGTCAAACAATTAGGCCAAGGGTCTAAACGACAGAGAAAAGAATGGTTAAAGACTTCCATAGCCTGTTTATATTCTGGATCTTGGGTTGTACCGGCGGTTTCATGTTGACTAATAATGCCTTTGATATCCGCTGGTAGATCATTCATCAAGCTATAAGCTTCACTCACAAATTGCCGAATGTTGGCAGGTGTATTAGCCAAAATCAGACTTGCTAAACCAGTTGCTTGAGAAAGGGTATGTTCAAGTGCTAAACAACCACCCCATGATTGTCCAAAAAGATGGATTTGCTCTAAGTTTAATGCGTTGCGGATGGCTTTGAGTTCATCTTTAAATAAATCTATGGAATAATCTGCGTTTTCTGGGCGATCGCTATTTCCACATCCTAGTTGATCGTAGAAAATCACTCGCCTTCCATTGGAAGCGATCGCTTCTAACGGTTCCAAGTAATCGTGGGGTACTCCAGGACCTCCATGAAGACACAACAGAGGTATTTTGCTAGAATCTTCAAGGTTCGGTTTAACGATGCGATACCACACTTGATAATCATGAAACGAAATAAAGCCTTCAAGGGCAGAAGTTGATGACTGTTTATGCATAAATTGAGAAAATTATCAATAGTATTTAGGAAAATAATTGCAGCTTTTAATTATAACTACAGATGATAGGTTCTGCTATAATTTTACTCTGTGTTATGAGTACTAATTGTCAAATTTTCTAAAGTCACTCATTGAATGGAAGTGAGCAAACTGGAGTGAAAAAAGAGATCTCTATGGTGATAACTACCATTGCCACGACTCGAATTGTCTTAGGTCTGTTTTTTGTTGTATCGGCGATCGCCAACACTATTCATTTCCATGATAAAGGAGGACTCTATGAAACTGTGATTACATCCAAACTAGCGTTGTGGGGATTTGGGTTTAAGGGTATTGGACCCTTGCCACCCTTGCTCGCGCTACCCTACGCCTACCTACTTCCTCCAACAGAGCTAGCGGTTGGAGTATTATTCGTGATTAATCGCTGGATACGGTGGGCTGGCATCGTCATGAAGCTGATGCTTGTCAGCTTCATCTTGGCGTTTGGTCTAATACCGAAAGAGGGGCTATTTGCAAACAATCAGCCCATCTGGGACAAAAACGTCTTTTTGCTGCTGAGTGCCTGGATCTGTGTCGCTGACGACAACTACCGGAGCAAGCAGAAAAACAATGGATGAAAACGAATTTTGTTTGAGATCAGAGTAGGGATTAGGCTTCTGCGGATAATAAGACAAAAATAAGCATTTATGTACAGAAATTTTACTCAATTCCATGACAGCTATTTCAGACAGAGATTGTATTAATAAAAAAGCGCAAGAATCCCAGTAACTTGAGTAAGAGGACTCTGAAAACATTCCAGTTATACCAATTCCCTAAAAGAAAGTAGGGGCGTTAGCGTAGCGTTAGCGAGTCTTCTCCCAAGGGGAGACGCCAAGGGCGAACGAGCGTCATGGTGAGACAGAGAAAGCAGGAGGGTTTCCCTCCGTAGGGGACTGCGATCTTCGCAGCGTTAGCGAGTCTTCTCCCAAGGGGAGACGCCAAGGGCGAACGAGCGTCACCCGTTAGCGAAGCGGTAGCGAGTCTTCGAGCGTCAGCGTTAGCGACGAAGGAGCGTCGG
>JAQYWO010000362.1 GCA_029379215.1 Rhizonema sp. PD37 | reverse complement strand
GGTAGTAGGTGGGGAAGGGAGGGAGGGAAGGATATTTCCCCATAGTCTCACTGTCTGTTTCTCCTTGATCTTCCTCTACTGCTCTGGCTTCACTTGTTTGGTAACCTAATTTCTGTAACAATGCTTCAAGTTCATCGCAACAGCCGTGAATGTCGCCAATGATGTCAAAGGGACCGTGTTCATACTTACGGTTGTTCCAAAGAGGTTGACGCTCAATTTCTACGGCTTCAATTTCTTCTACTGAATTGAGGACGTAGATGTAGCGAAAGCTCTCTCTTTCCAATCCGCGCAGGGAACGCTGCAAAAATTGGGTGTGACGACGCACGACATGAGAACCAAATTGGCGGTTTGGTCGTTGTTGGTTGCGTTGGTGACACAGTTCTTCAGGTAAGTTGAGGGCGATCGCCACTGAAAAAAAATGATACTGCCGTGCTAATGCCACCAATGCTTTACGGTCTTCTACCTGAACGTTGGTAGCATCTACTACCGTAAGTTTACCTGCTGCCAGTCGCTTGGCGGTAATATAGTGCAGCACATCAAAAGCATCACCAGAAGCAGATTGATTATTTTCATCATCGCAGACCAATCCGCGACAAAAGTCTGAAGATAAAATTTCAAAGGGCGCAAAGTGCTTGCGGGCAAATGTTGATTTCCCGGAACCAGAAGCACCGATGAGGACAACTAAGGAAAGTTCAGGAAAAGATATTTTCATTTCGCTTATAGCAGTTTTCACTCTTATGGACTACATAACTCGTGTAAGGGCAGGTTTTAGATCATCTTGGATGTACCCAGATATTATCTGGAGCAAACCTGCCCTTACTCCAAGACTGTGGTCTATACATCTGAAAATCGCTGTATAAAAACTTTTGTGATTATGTTGCTTAAATTTGATGGCTAAACACCCCCATCTGCGTCGGAGAACCAACTTCTGGATCTTCCTCTCCTATTGCTTGAAATTTCACACTGTAGCCAAAGCGTTCTGCAACTTGGTGTGCCCAAGTTTGGAATTCTTGGCGCGTCCATTCAAAACGGTGATCTCTATGTCGTAGTTTTCCTGCTGGTAATTTCTCAAATCTGACGTTGTATTCAATATTAGGTGTTGTCACAACCACAGTTTTGGGTTGAGCAAATTCAAACAACACCCGCTCAAAAGCAGCAAGGCGCGGTAAGTCAAGATGCTCAATCACCTCAATGACTGTAGCAGCATCGTAGCCTGTAAAACGTTTATCTTGGTAAGTGAGTGCGCCTTGAATGAGTTGTAGACGTTCCGATTGGGTACGAAGTAAGTGCAGGCGATCTAATCTTTCTTTTGCGACTTCCAGTGAACGGTAGGAAACATCAACACCAGTTACTTGCTCAAAAAAGCTATCTTTAACCAGAGTTCGTAATAAATTCCCCTGAGCACAACCTAAATCAATCACTCGTGTTGCGCCCCTTTCTTTTAAAGTAGTAACAACAGCATTTAACCGCTGCTCATTTAGGCTAAAGGGCTTTTCTACAGCAGCTTCTTCTTCAGCATGGCTTTCTTGAATACTGTCTGGATCAAGTTCGTCTTCCTCTGCAAGTTGCGCTAAAGCAGCGCGAGTTAGACGATGTAGTCTTTTGAGGTAACGACGAGTAATTGCTTGGCGTGCTGGATGTTTAGTTAACCAATCCTCTCCATGACGCAGCAGCTTTTCGACTTCCTCATCACCTACCCAGTAGTGTTTATCGTCATCTAATACCGGAATCAAAACGTAAAGATGACTCAGCAACTCAGCAAGAGGAAGGGTATGCTGCAATTCTACAGTGTAGTATTGGCTTTGTCCCCAATCAGGAAATTTCTCATCAAGAGCGTGATTTTGGGCAGTGACAGTGTAACCTAACGGTTCAAAGAGCTGTCGTAACAATCCTTCACCACCCCGACAAGGTAAAACAGATAATTTCGCAACCAGAGGTATAGGAGTTTGTGTCAGTTCTGGTTTCTGTTTACAACGAGCTGCAAGTGCAGTGCTAAAGACTTGAGCGATCGCCACACTTAAAAATGAAGAAGCGACATAAGGGCGATCGCTAACATATTGTTCCAGATTTCTACCACGTCCACGCACCAACTTCACTGGATCAACATCCAAAAGTAGTGTTGCAGTACATTGTTGCTCATTTGCTTCCGGATAGAAGACGTGCGCTTGTCCAAAGGAAAGAGGAAAAGATTGACAACGATCTGGGTGTTTATGAAGTAAATGCCCCAAATCTGTAGCTGGGTAATGTGTGGTTGTAATCGACAGTAGCATTCACAATAAACAGAGGCTCACTCTGGGCAGAATAATCATGACTACTGCTCAATATAACAACCGCCAATGTGGTTTGAGAATACACTAGTAGTCCATGTCATTAGTTCTGATGGGTTAGAATAGCTCGTAGTAAGCACTTTAGTGCTTGAAATTAAGCGATTCATCGCTCACTACGCACCCCTCAAAATTAATGACATAGAGTACTAGAAGTAGTCCCTTTTTTTCGCCTGCGGAGTGCGCTCCGCCTAGCATCAAGCCTCTGGCTTATCGCCTTCTCATATGCCCAACGCCTACAGTTACGACATTCATCCAAAGGTTATTCAAGCCATCGAACTTGATAGCTTAAAGAAAAGCGAAGCCAGTCAAGCGGCAGGTGACTATAACGCTATCTTAAGATTGACTTACTGGGCTAAAAATGTAAATACTATGATTGACGAATTATATAATAAAGGGTTAGAAAAATCTCGGCAAAAAGACTATGCTGGAGCAATTGAGGAATTTACTCTTGCTTTGGAGTTTGCACCTAATTTTGCTGAGGCTTACTTTCAACGGGGTTTAGCGTACTATGACTCAGGAGAAATTCTCCAAGCCGTTTCAGATTACACAGAAGCCCTGAAGCTGAATTCCCAAAGTGTAGAAGCTTATTACTGTCGTGCCTTGGCAAGAGTAGCACTGAAAAATCTGTCTGGGGCGCTAACTGATGTTGATTGTGCTATTCGCTACAATCCCAATCATGCTGGAGCTTACAGTCTGCGAGGTACTGTACGGCGCAAACAAGGGGATATTCACGATGCGATCGCCAGCTTTAAAAAAGCAGCAGAATTATACTTAGCACAAAAGGACAAGGTAAATTGTCAGCTGTTGTTAGAAAGCATTAAACAACTTCAACCAAAAGAAAAACCGATTGTTCCACAACCAAGTTACATTCCTTCCCCAATCGTTACTGAAAAGGAGTATTTTACCCAGTTAATAGAAAAAGCGGAACAAGGAAACGTTCGTGAAGCGATTGAGGGGTTAAATTGGGCTTTACAAGTCGATCCACAGGATGCCCAAGCTTTTTGCTATCGAGGAGTTGTGCGCTGCAAACAGGGAAATTATCGAGATGCGATTTCCGACTTTAACCAAGCACTGCGACTCAATTTTCAAGACGTCATTGTCTATCGTAACCGAGGAAAGGCGCGTTTTCAGTTGGGCGATCGCACCGGAGCACTAGCTGATTTTAACTCTGCACTCGAGATACAACCTCAGGATGCCCTGCTTTTTGTTGCCAGAGGAAATGTCCATCGAGCAGTAGGCAATTATTACGGTGCTATTAAAGATTATACGCAAGCGCTGCAAATCAATTCCGATGATGCCCAAGCTTACTACAATCGCGCTATTGCCTACACTTGCTTGGAAGAAATGCAATCTGCTATCGAAGATTATCAACGTGCCGCAAGTCTATTTTGTGAGAAAGAAGACTGGGGAAATTACCAACAAGTCATAGATAGTTTAAAAAAAGTCTCCTCACATTCAGAAAGAAAAACGGCACCCGAATTACAGCGTCAGCGTTTATTGCGACTGGTTGGCGGATATTGGGAAATTGCCCAACGACTCATTGAACAAGCGAAAAACCAATATCCTGGGATGTCTGAGGAGTGGTATGTCGAAAAAGTGATTTATGACTTGGAACGCGATCGCGGTAGGTAAGCAATACTGACTTTTTCCCTTAAGTCTCAAAAATCTAGCTCACACTCGTATTGTGGCTATCTCTAGATCATACACTTAGCTAGGAATTAAAATTGTACTATGGAACGTTCCTTCATCCAATCGACCAGAAATTATATTGTCAACCGCCTACTGATAGTTGTGACTAATTCGACGCCCGTTATAAACTCGACTAAGTGTTAATCAGTTCATGTACTAAAGAACTAAGTGGAGGAGAATGAAAACTCGTAATGCTTTTGCCACGTTGACGATTTGTGTATTGTCAACACTCACCCTGTTCGACTTTGTAAATCCACACAAAGTTGAGGCTGTGGCGATGAATACGGAAAATTCATCTTCCAGTCCCTTGATCGAGCAGCCATCCAGCAATCTTCATGCCCAACTTATTTTGAACTTGGGTAATTCTCGATCACGGCGCGAACGTGAACGCTTTCGCGAACGTGAACGCTTTCGCGCCCGCCAGCGTTACGAACGTCGTTATCGTGGACGCGAACGCTACGACTATCGCCGTCGCGGACGCGAACGCTACGATCATCGCTAAGTGAGAGAGGGAATAATTTATACTACCAACACAAAATTTAAACTTATTGGTGTTTTACCAATCCCGCTCCCAGAACCTGGAGAGCAACTCCCAATAATTCGACCTAATGGCAAACTGTCAAGGATATTCCAGTAAAGTTAAAGTAACTGCTTAATAATCTGAGGTAAATCGTTCATCAACAAACTGCTAATGGCACAAAATCATTTTTGTTCTGGTAGTACGCAGTCCCTCACATAAAAGCCCCCAGCACATCGCCAGGGGCTTTGTATTTTGGAAGTCCCTTATCGAAACTGGATTGATTTTTTAGGGACAAAAGAGTTGTATTTATGTCTGCAAAATATAACTAAGATCTTGTGGAATAGCTTTACTTATCATCTGTAGTTTGAGAAGATTCTCTAAAACTAACGATTTAATCATAAAAAGTGTCATCAGAATTAAACATTGAGCAATAGTCAGTGTTATATCAGTCATAAATCATTCGTGAACGATTTTAGATTTTGGATCTATGGGCAATGCCCATTAAATCGCGTGGAAAGCAGCTACTCTTAAGCATTGCCAACCCTACTCTCAAATTTCACGAATTTATCTTACTGAACCACCTATTACTTAGTTTGCAGTAGTGACGCCAGTAGATGAACTCCAGTTTAAAAGTGAGGTAATTTCATGACCTATCGCAGAATTAGTTATGCTGTTTGGGAAATTACATTAAAGTGCAATCTAGCCTGTCAGCACTGCGGTTCTCGTGCTGGTCATACTCGGTCGAAAGAACTGACGACAGCAGAAGCCCTTGATATGGTGAGACAAATGGCCGAAGTGGGGATTACAGAAGTCACCATCATTGGGGGTGAGGCTTTTCTACGTCCTGATTGGCTGGAAATTGCTTCTGCGATTACCAAGGCTGGGATGATCTGTGGCATGACAACCGGGGGTTATGGTATCACCCAAGAAACTGCATATCGGATGAAAGAAGCTGGAATAAGGGTAGTTTCTGTATCTATTGATGGCTTGGAAGCAACTCATGACAGTATCCGGGGAAGACAAGGCTCTTGGCAATGGGCGTTTAAGACAATGAGCCATCTTAAAAAAGCAGGTATTCCTTTTGGCTGCAACACTCAAATCAATCGCCTTTCAGCACCGGAATTCCCTAGCATTTACGAACATCTCCGCGACGCCGGAATCTTTGCTTGGCAGATTCAGTTGACTGTACCTATGGGAAATGCAGCAGATAATAGCCACATACTGCTGCAACCTCATGAACTTCTGGATGTGTACCCAATGATTGCCCGTGTTGCCCAACGAGCAAAGCTTGAAGGAGTGCAGCTTCAGGCAGGAAATAATATCGGCTACTATGGCCCCTACGAAAGAATGTTACGAGGAGGGGATACTTGGTCGTTTTGGCAAGGATGTAACGCTGGATTGTCTACGTTGGGTATCGAAGCCGATGGTGCAATCAAAGGTTGTCCGTCACTACCTACTTCTGCCTACACAGGAGGTAATATACGCGACCATTCATTGCGGACAATCATCGAAGAGACAGAAGAATTGCGGTTTAACTTAGGGGCTGGTACTCCCCAAGCAACAGATCACATGTGGGGTTTCTGTAAGAGTTGTGAATTTGCAGAACTCTGCCGGGGTGGATGCAGTTGGACTGCTCATGTTTTCTTTGATAAGAGAGGGAACAATCCTTACTGTCATCATCGTGCCCTGACTCAAGCAAAACGCGGTATTCGCGAGCGAGTGTTTCTCAAGCATCGCGCAGAAGGAACTCCTTTTGATAATGGCGAGTTCGGTTTGATTGAAGAACCAATGGATGCTCCTTGGCCAGAAAACGATCCACTGCACTTTAGTGCTGATCGCATTCAATGGTCAGAAAGTTGGCTTGAAGATCGTTTCCAGCTACCAGTAGTAAGTACTCAACAGTTAGCTATGAGCCTTAGTTAAGAGTAGTTAGGGGCATAGAAACAGATTTTCTGAACTGACCTACTCGTCTACATCTGCTCATCGTGCCGTTATCTTATCAGAGTTGGGCAGGTGTATGTAAATACTGATAAAAATACAAGAATATATTACTATGAATGAGATCTCTACGGATTTTAACAACCAAGAGAATTCAGCGATCGCGGCGGAAAATTCCGAGATAGATAATCCTGTACGCTTATTACCTCGCTCAGCCTGGAACAGTCATTTAGCTTATTTAAGAATTATGTTTAGAGCAAAGAAAGCTTTAGAACGTATTGAGAAAGAAGCAGGAATAGTCAAAAGCTGAAAACACTTGCTGTCTTGGAGACTTTATATCGTTTCACTTTAAAGTTGATATATTGAGGCAAGTAGGGAAGGCAGTTCTTGAGTGAATTGTATCAATATTTTTGTGAAATGGTATTACATATAGCAAGAGCAACGAGATATCAGACTTCGTAAAAGTTGTTGGGTATCTCACTTTTGTACAATAGCACTGACTGATAGCACTGCTATACTTTTTGAGATGATAGAGACAAAAATATGTGTATTTTGTCTAAATTTATTTTTAACAATAAAAATAAAAGCAAGTTTTTCATAATATTATAATTAATATTGTTAGGTAATTAAGCTACATTTTAGCATAATCATATTTGTGGTTATGATAATGAATCATAGGCGAAACTTCGGCTAATAAGTTCAAACCACTAGTAAGATTCGTAAGGTTTACAAGAGTTTAATTCCTTATCAAACAGCTTGTTAGCTGATAGATGAATGCTGAAAAGATTTTCAAGTAGCAATCCTAATATAAGATGATACTCATTTTCAGATAGGAGAATATTATGTCTTTAGAAAGCGTTGAAGCCTTTTACGAAAGACTAGCAAAAGACCCAGATTTCAACACTCAAATTCAAAGTGTGAAAAGTAAGGAGGAGTGCAGTCAAATCGTTCAAGCTGCTGGCTATGATTTTACCCAACAAGAATTTGAAGAATATACAACCATTTTGTTAGACTTAAATCCCTCTGAGGGAGATTTAAGGGATGTAGATGAAAAAGAATTAGCTGCTGTTTATGGCGGTTTGCAAGCGGTGCCATTGTATGGAGTTGTTAGACCTAATCCCGAACCACAACCATGGCCACCTGTTGTCAAATGGCCACCCGTTCATCCTACCCCACCAATTATTCGTCCTTTATATGGAGTAGTTGTACAAACAGACGAGATAAGCTGATACTTTTTGGAACAGACTCCTCGCGATCTGTTCCAATGTAATTTCCATCGTACTGACAAAGGTTACTTGCTAGTAGCTTGAGTTGAAGCTGTCATTCAAAAATCTGGGCTTTTTAACTCGAAAGACCACATTAAACGCTGCTTATTTGCCCTCATCTTTCACTCTCAGGGATACCTGTGGTTAAAACAGGTATCCCTTCACTGCCTATCTCAACTTCGCTGGCGGTATGTTTGAGGCAGATAGTCGTAGTTTTCAACGCTCTCCCTACTCAGCTGATTGTGATCGCCGCACGGAAGATTATTCTTGGCAAACCGAAATACACCGACAAGGTTTTGCGAGTTGATAACGGGTTGAAGCTGCCGTTAGGCGATCGCATTCTCAATTCTTTTCCTCCCCTACACTTCGGCACATTTGGTGGCTTTCCCACCCGTATCTTCTATGTGTTTGTTGGACTTACACCACTGATTCTGTTTGTCACTGGCTTTATAATGTACTGGTATCGGTATTGGACAAAACCTAGTAGACGCAATTCTGCAATACAACTACCACAGAAGCGTAACCGTTCACAGGATTCCGAAACGTTACCGGAAAAAATAGGTACACACTGATG
>JAQYWO010000361.1 GCA_029379215.1 Rhizonema sp. PD37 | reverse complement strand
TCTCTAAATAATACAATTTCACTTTAATTCTGATACAAATAAGAAGCAAGGGGGTCGGGAGGAAAGCAATTAGAAATATATCATTTGTATTATGACTTTCGTGAATTGGTATAATCAGCTTTTGCTTAGCAAGTCAAGCTGCATTCTCCTGGTTTCTCTAAAACCTGACAATACAACTGGATGTATTGCCGTACCGGAAGTTCTAGGATCTACTCTGAGAGAGAACTCGCCCAGCAATTGCTGGCAATCTGAATCTTGAAAGGTTGGTTTATGCATATCTACTTCTTAGTTCTTTTGTAAAATGGCTTACGGGTAAGTGTGCTATTAAATTTCTGGAAGAGCATGAGTCAATTTGTGTAATGCACTTAAAGTTTTTTTTACCATCTTCTCTTCTGAGAATTCCTGAACACGCAATTTTGCCCTCTTAGCCATCTCCTGCATCTGCTCAGGATGCCTAAGTGCCCAGCTGGTAGCTTCCAGCAATTCACAGCTATCACCCTTACGGAAGAGTAGACCATGCACTTTATCCTCTATTAGTTCTGGGATGCCACAGGCATTCGATGTGACAATAGGTAAACCATATGCCATTGCTTCTATAATTGCAAAAGGTTGACCCTCAAACTGAGTGGGGAAAATAAAAAGGTCGGCAGCAACTAATAGTTTTGGCACATCAGAGCGATATCCTAGAAACAGAACTTTGTCTTCTATACCGTATTCGCGAACTTTATTAACTAAATTTTCCCGTTCCTCACCTTCTCCAACCCAAATAAACCTCATGTCTGGAAACTCTTTCACAAGAGGTGGTATTGCTCGAATTAAATCTGTGTGTCCTTTCTGAACTGACAAGCGACCGACCGTCAGAGCAAGACGGCTCTTTGCAGGTAGGCTGAGTTCTTGCCGTAGCTGATGACGTACTGTAGTTATTTCCTCTTGCGTGAAGTTACTTGCATTTGATACTACCTTAGACCCATTATAAATACAAAGCACTTGATCTTGAGGAATTTGAAATGTCTCAGAGACGACTTTACGATTGTGTTCTGATACGCCAATCCACTGCTGACCTCTAGACCGTGCCCAAGCATAAACTCTTAGTTTTTTGGAATTAAAAGCAACATATTCCGGAATTAAATGAAATATAACTGCCGTTGGGACTTTTAATAAACCGCAAGCAATTATGCTTGCAAAACAGTACTTAAACCAGGGAAGGTTTACATGTACTACATTTGGCTTGTTTTTTAGTAGTAAGCCGATTGTACGAGTTAGATAAACCACATATGTTTTTAATGTCTTAAATTCTGGAGTATCTATCTCTGGGATCTCAAAAGGGTGATATATTACACCTTTTTCCTCAAAGCTTTGAACAAGAGATGCGGTGGTTTCTCTTTTTGGAAAAGCTACATGCACTTCCCAACCTTGTTCAACTGCTGCTGTAGCAATTTTCAAGGCGTATTCTTCTGTACCACCACGTTGATTAGATGGAAATATCGTCAGGAGTCTTAATTTTTGTTTAGGAACATTCATAAACTCAACTCTGTAATGAAGGAGAGGAAATAAGTTTTTTAAAAACAGATGTGAAGATGCGGAATAATACGCTGAACATATTCTTAATAGAGGAAAATGATGGAGTTAACCGCAGTACCCAAATTGCATGTAATAAGGCTGACTGATAATAACCGTTATGAACTAGTTTGCGACTGAAGGAATAACTTATAGCGCTTAACCAATTATTCACAAAGTACTGATATTCTCTTCTGACTTCAGGCTCGCTGAATCTAGATTGTATTATCTTTGATGCCGCCAAACAATCAGTGACAGAAGCTCCTGTTAGCACCAGTCTATTTGTTTCCGAACTGGAATGGTCGCGGAATAAAGTATAAGGTCTGCTGACATAGGCAAAATTAATAGATGTAGTCAGTCTTGTCCACATTTCCCAATCAGGTGTAAACACAAGATCGGTAGTAAATCCTCCTAACTTCTCATATGCTTGACGAGCTACAATTATTCCTACAGTCTGAACTGGATTGCCTCTTGAAAGAACCCACAATGCATTATTTAGTAAACCATCAGACTCTTGAAGAGGGGGTGATACACCGATCCACTGATTCTTTTCATTAATGTAGACTGACTGTCCCAACACCACCTGGCAGTTATAAGTTTCGATGGAGCGACGGTAAACTTCGTAGAAATTTGGCATAACCAAATCATCATCGCTCAAAATATGAAGCCAATGACCGCGAGCGCGAGCAATGCAGGTGTTCCAGTTGGCATAAATCCCGACATTTTTGGGTTGGCTGTAGAAAGAAACTCTACCCAGACCAACTTCTCTAACTATCGCTTCTATTGCTTCTCTGTTTTCTTGTGGTGAGCAATCATCTACTACTTCTATCTGCATTTCATCAGCTTCAAGTCTCTGCTCAAGAACACTTCTAATAGCCTGTGCTAAATATTCTGTACGCTTATAGCTTGTAATCATGACTGACCAAAATGGTCTATGAATTCCTTCTGATATAGGGTCAACAGTTGGAACATGAATTGGTTGAAGTGTAGGAGCCTTAGGTAAAAGTTGGGCTATCTTCATTTTTTTGTTATTGGCTGATGATCAAATGACTTTGTTGATTGAACAGTTAGATAACTTAAATTAGAAATATGAACTCAGAATCTCAAAGCTTCAAAAAGCAAGATTTTTGTTATTTTGTATACTCAACCTATTTTTTCAGGTATCTCAGTTAAGCATAACTCTAAATTGCTTTGCCAATATTGCAGATAAAATCCAAATGTACTTGTAATTTTGTGAGTATCTAATGATGAATAAGCAGGTCTTTTTGCTGGCGTTGGATACTGGTCTGTGGGTATTGCTACCAAGTTTTTCAGCTTCTGTTGACTAAGGTTAGGATCATATTCAAAAATAGCTTTGGCAAACCCATACCAACTTGTCTGACCAGTAGCTGTTAAATGGTATATCCCACTATTACTGCTTAAAAAACCAACCAAATCTTCTGTTCCTTGAGATAGAATATTTGCTGTAGATTCAGCAATCATCCGACTCCAAGTTGGAGCGCCTACTTGGTCATCCACAACTTTTAGCTCTTCACGCTCTCGTGCTAATTTCAGCATAGTTAACAGAAAGTTTTTACCTCTTAAGCCATAGACCCAACTTGTTCTCACAATTAAATGAGGTACGTTAACAGCTTGAATTGCCTTTTCACCAGCTAGTTTTGTTTTACCGTAGATGTTTTGTGGGTCAGGTTCATCTTCCTCTGTATACGGCTTTGCCTGAGTACCGTTAAAAACGTAGTCGGTTGAATAATGGATAATTCCTGCACCTATCAGCTTTGCTTCCTCTGCAATCACTCCAGGTGCAGTTCCATTTACAGCCATTGCTAAGTCAGGTTCTGTCTCTGCCTTATCTACAGCAGTATATGCGGCAGGATTAACAATTAAGTCAGGCTGAACTTCACGAATTACATGACGGATAGTGTCAGGCTGAGCCAGATCCATGTGTAAACCTGGCGAGGAGACTTCTCTTCCCGCAGTAATGACTTCACCAAGACTCATCAAAGTTCGTTGCACTTCCCAACCAACTTGACCTGTACTACCTGTCAGCAGTATTCTAGTCATGCAAACACCTCCGCCTCTTTCAGCAGCTTACCCACTCGATCTTTAGCAGAGACAATCGGTTCTTCTTCAAGGGGCCATGCGATCGCCAGATCCGGGTCACTCCACAGCAGGCTGCGTTCATGCTCTGGCGCGTAGTAGTCTGTTGTTTTGTACAGAAACTCGGCGTATTCTGAAAGCACGACGAAACCGTGAGCAAATCCTGCTGGTATCCACAGTTGCTGTTTATTTTTAGCGTTCAAACGAACACCGAGCCATTGACCGAAGTACTTAGAACTACTTCTTAAGTCCACAGCGACATCAAATACTTCACCAACTACAACTCTCACCAACTTGCCTTGAGGTTGTTTGATTTGATAGTGCAGACCGCGTAAGACATTTTTAGCTGAGCGAGAATGATTGTCTTGGACGAAGCGTTCTGTAATGTTGGCCTTTTCTAACAAAACTCGCTCATTGTAACTTTCGTAAAAAAAGCCACGCTCATCTTCAAAAGCTCGCGGTTCAATTAGCAATACATCGGGAATTTCGGTCTCAATAATCTTCACAGTCCAACCCTCTCAGTTTCTGTCAGTTCTTGCTTGAAGCCATTTGCCAATGCCACGCGCTCAATCTGCTGAATCTGAGCAGTGCGATCGCCATCAATGATGTCCATGAGGTAACGCCCATAGCTGCTTTTAGCTAATGGTTTGGCGAGTTGATGAAGTTGGTTCGCATCAATATATCCTTGGCAGTAAGCAATTTCTTCGATACAAGCTATTTTTAAGCCCTGCCGTTGTTCCAAGGTTTGAATAAAGCTTGCAGCTTGGTGAAGGGATTCATGAGTTCCTGTGTCTAACCAAGCATAGCCTCGACCTAAAAGCTCAACTCTCAGTTGTCTTTGACCGAGATAAACCTTGCTCAAGTCAGTAATTTCTAGCTCATTGCGGGCTGAGGGCTTGAGATGGGCAGCAATTTCCGAAGCCTGAGAATCGTAGAAATAAATACCCGGTACAGCATAATTAGACTTAGGAATACTTGGCTTTTCCTCTAAACTCACGACCTGCCCTGTGGCATCAAATTCAACCACTCCATAATGCTGGGGTTCAGCGACTCGATAACCAAAAATGAGTGCGCCTTCACGCAACTGGGCTGCACGAGTCAGCACCTCAACGAAACCATGCCCATAGAAAAGGTTATCACCCAAAACTAAGCACACAGGGTCATTACCGATAAAATCTTTACCCAAGATAAAAGCCTGTGCCAAGCCTTCGGGTCGCGGTTGCTCAACATAGCTAAACTTGAGACCCCACTGGCTACCATCCTGCAAAAGTTCTTGAAAAAGAGGCAGGTGGGCGGGTGTGGAGATAATGAGGATGTCACGAATCCCAGCCAACATCAAAGTGGATAAGGGGTAGTAAATCATCGGCTTATCGTAGACAGGCATTAGCTGTTTGCTCACTACCTGAGTTAGAGGGTATAGCCGTGTACCACTACCACCTGCGAGAATAATGCCTTTCATCGTTTACTCCTTATTCCATTTTATATTTTGGATTTTGGATTGTATTTAGCAGCTGTTTCATCAACTCAAAATGGTATCAGTTGGTTTTGATGGTCGTTAATGTGATAACGCTACTTTTCTTTCACCATAATTTTGCTGAATCCAAGTTTGGTAAGTCCCTGATTGAACTTGCTCAACCCAAGTTGGATTTTTTAAGTACCACTGAATAGTCTTGAGCAAACCACCATCAAAGTTTTCCCTTGGTTCCCAACCCAAATCCCGTTTGATTTTACTACAATCAATTGCATATCGGCGGTCGTGTCCGGGACGGTCTTTAACAAAAGTAATCAGCGAGGAGTGATGATTAGGTTTGGGAGCTAACTCGTCGAGAATTGCACAAATTTTCTCAACAACGGTGAGGTTTGTCTGTTCGTTGTTACCACCAATATTGTAAGTTTCACCAATTCGGCTACGTTGTAGAACCTGGTATATGGCTTCGCAGTGATCCTCGACATATAACCAGTCTCTCACATTTTGTCCATCTCCGTATATTGGTAAAGACTTACTATTTAAAGCATTAAGAACGATCAGCGGAATTAGTTTTTCGGGAAATTGGCGGGGACCGTAGTTGTTGGAGCAGTTGGTTGTTAAAGTGGGGAAACCATAGGTGTGATAGTAGGCTCGTACAAGGTGGTCAGACCCGGCTTTTGAGGCAGCATAGGGACTGTTGGGAGTATAAGGGCTATCTTCTCGAAAGGCTGGATCTGTCGGACCTAATGAACCGTATACTTCATCTGTAGAAACATGCAAAAAACGAAATGGTTCGCGCTTTTCTAGGGATAATTTTTCCCAGTAAGCTTTGCTAGCTTCTAAGAGTTGGAATGTTCCCACTACATTTGTTTGAATGAAATCTTGGGGGCTGAGAATTGAGCGATCAACATGGCTCTCAGCAGCGAAGTTTATAATCGAGTCTGGTTGGTACTGCTCTAGAATATTTCGTAATAGTTCGATATCACCTATGTCTCCACGGACAAAATGATATCCAAGATCGTCCTGCAAATGAGCTAAGGTTTGAGGATTGCTGGCGTAGGTCAACTTATCTAAATTGACAATGTTAGCCCACTGTTCTTCTCTAGCTTTCAAGATGAAGTTAGAACCGATAAAACCTACTCCACCTGTTACCAAAAATGTTTGCATCTTTCTCGTTTCTAAAATAACTAATCAGGACTTGAGTAACTTGGGATTTTGCGATCGCCTCTACTCTCGTCTTCACCTTTCATTTTCAAGTTGATCGAATACTAAGTTGACGACATAGCTCGATACGTTGCTTCTAGATAAGCATGTCCCCATTTCTGACAGGGTTCTAAGTGATTACCCTCAGCCCACTCGTTCCAAGCGTTGATAAAAATAATTTTTTCGTTGGAGTCGTCAGATAGAGTCTTTTTCACAACTTCTGTCAACCAACGTTCGTAGGCTTCTGGTGTGGCATTTTGCAGAATCGCTGCATTAGTTTTGCGACGTGCAGAATTATCCCAAGATGGAGTCACGCAGGGAAAGCGCTTATAGTCTGGGGTAGGTTTTGCGAGCATTCGCTCAACGACAGTTTTGTACTCATAAATATTATTCTCTGCATAGACCTTCTCAGCCAGTCCTAGCTTCCTTGCCAATTTCCAGTACATACTTCTTTGCAGTGGAACACCTAACAGTTGCCAGTCCGGTTGAAACTCTACACATGCATCAAACCCTATGACACTGGAATCTCCATGCTCGTCAGAAAAACTTTCAACTTTGCAGAGAAAAATATCGCCGATTCCTAATTTGTGTGCTTCTTCGCGCCAGGTTTTGGCAGTTTTGAGTGGATCGGGAAATCTGGCTGTGCGGTAAACTAGAAATAACGGTTTGCCGTCAATCCGAATATAGCGAGGATCTTGGAAAGCTTGAGCAAGCCACTGCATATGCAATCTATCGTCTTCCTCGCTGTAAACTTGCTCCATCAAAATTTCACGTTCTAATCCATCCCAGCGTCGAGTCCAATTTTCATTCGCCCAACACAGACAGAAGGGGAAATCTGGCTTTCCTGAAGCTAGGACATCATTAAAGGGACGTTCTAACAATCGCTTGCCATTGAACCAGTAGTGGTAGTAGCAAAAACCAGAAATTCCATACGCTTTTGCTAAGTCTACCTGAGCTTGACGAGCCTCCGGCAATCGTAAATCGTAAAAGCCTAAATCAGCTGGCAATTGGGGTTGATAATGACCTGGAAATAGAGGTTTTGCTTTAGTGACATTAGTCCACTCAGTAAAGCCCTTACCCCACCAAGCATCATTTTCTGGGATGGGATGATATTGAGGAAGGTAAAAGGCAATTAGTTTTGCAAGTTGTGAAAGACTCATAGAAAACTGTAATAATATATGCGGAAAACTACTTTATTTACCATTAAATTAACTAAAAAACCCAGGGATTAAATGTTACTTCCTTTATCAGTTTTGGATAAAAAATCATATAAATTCCTTTTCCATCATCTTGCTAATTTTATTATTAATATTTTCGATATTAATTATAAAAGATGAATTTTGACTTCCATTTTCTCCCAGAATAGCATCATATCCATATCCGAAAGCATGGCATAGCCAAAAGTAGTGAGGGTGAATAAAGTCTGGCGGGAATATTTCCAAAAGTTGTAGAGGTTGTCCTCGACGATGAATCAAATTAACCAGTCCTGCACCATGCAAACCAACGACATATCTGACTTGTGAAAATAAATCTATCTGTTGCTGAAGCGTTAGATTATCAGCATCTACTATTTGATAATCAAATTTGTGCAATATACTAACTACTTCCTCAAAGTTTTCTATAAATCTACCTCTTGACTGACTGCGATTTAGGAATATGCGCTGTTCATTACTATGTAATAAGTTATTTGAAGGTTTTAAGTTTTCCAAAGAAACATCAAAATTTTCACGTTGTAGGGACATTTTAGCACAAAATACCAGACGATTCACTTTTACTAATTCAGTATGTAACACCCAATTTCTTTTACTTAACTTGTTGTTTTTGATTGCACTTTGAAAAAAATGTTTTTTCCATAAATTTTCACCAACTAAAATCGGTGTACTCTCAGGAATATTTAAACGCTCAATGAGTATAAGTTTGCTTAAAAAATCATCATAAAAATGCCAATAATTACCTTCATTAATATCTCTAAAAGATATAGCAAAATCAAAATATTTAAAATTATATGAGCTTCTTAATTGAT
>JAQYWO010000360.1 GCA_029379215.1 Rhizonema sp. PD37 | reverse complement strand
AATACGCATCATTCAACAACAGCCGTTCACTGCACTTCTTACTCGCAGCATGGCCAGTAGTAGGCATCTGGTTCACCTCGTTGGGTGTGTCAACGATGGCATTCAACCTCAACGGTTTCAACTTTAACTCCAGTGTGATTGATTCACAAGGTCGCGTCATCAGCACCTGGGCAGACATCATCAACCGAGCCAACTTAGGTATGGAAGTAATGCACGAGCGCAATGCTCACAACTTCCCTCTTGACTTGGCTGCTGGTGAGTCCGCACCTGTTGCACTCAGTACACCTGCAATCAACGGTTAATTATCAATAGACGCGATATGTCGCGTCTGAAAGTAAAAAGTGCCCTTCGGAAACGGGGGGTGCTTTTTTATTTGTAGCAAGCACTTAACAAGCGGCTTTCTACTTTCGTTAAAAACCTAAACAATCAGCAAAAACTCAAATAAATGAGTAGCCGCTCCTTATACCTTTTTTTGGTTAGTAGTGAGAGAATACTTTAGTATAATTAGCCATTGACATAAATCCTCAATACCATGGGTAATACTTTTGGGCATCTATTTCGCGTCACTACTTTTGGCGAATCCCACGGTGGTGGTGTGGGAGTTGTGATTGATGGTTGTCCTCCACTCCTAGAAATTTCAGGTGAGGAAATTCAAGTGGAGTTAGATAGAAGACGCCCAGGACAAAGTAAAATTACAACGCCTCGTAAGGAAGCTGATACCTGTGAGATTTTGTCTGGAGTATTCGAGGGAAAAACGCTGGGAACGCCGATCGCTATCTTAGTGCGGAACAAAGACACTCGTCCCCAGGATTACGATGAGATGGCACAGAAGTATCGTCCTTCTCATGCAGATGTAACTTATGATGCAAAATATGGCATTCGCAATTGGCAGGGTGGTGGAAGATCTTCGGCACGGGAGACAATTGGAAGAGTTGCCGCAGGTGCGATCGCCAAAAAAATCCTTCGTCAAGTAGCCAATGTGGAAGTGATAGGTTACGTCAAACGCATCAAAGATTTAGAAGGCGTCGTTGATCCGAATAAAATTACCTTAGAAGAAGTTGAAAGCAACATCGTCCGCTGTCCTGATGCTGAATGTGCAGAACGGATGATTGAATTAATTGAACAAATTGGCAGACAAGGAGATTCGATTGGCGGTGTTGTGGAATGCGTAGCCAGAAATGTGCCGAAAGGCTTGGGAGAACCTGTTTTCGATAAATTGGAAGCGGATATCGCTAAAGGTGTGATGTCTCTCCCTGCAAGCAAAGGTTTTGAAATTGGATCGGGTTTTGCAGGAACATTACTGACTGGGATTGAACATAACGACGAATATTATATTGATGAAAATAATGAAATTCGCACCGTAACCAATCGTTCTGGTGGAATTCAAGGTGGAATTTCCAACGGTGAAAACATCATCCTACGTGTCGCATTCAAGCCCACGGCAACTATTAGAAAAGAGCAGCAGACTGTAACTCGTGAAGGTGAAGCAACGGTTTTGGCAGCGAAAGGACGGCACGATCCTTGTGTATTACCGCGTGCAGTTCCGATGGTTGAAGCGATGGTAGCACTGGTATTGTGCGATCATTTGTTGCGTCATCATGGACAGTGTAAGGTTTTATAATGTGGAGTTTGACTCATGCTGTGTGTCTCAGAATTCGGACATCGATCCATCGCATTCGGGCTCGACGAGCTGCTTCCAGCCCATGATCACTATCCTCATAAACGATACAATCTTCGGGTGCAACACCCATTCTTTCAGCTGCTAGCAAAAACAAATCGGGTGCAGGTTTCCCCATTGATACATCGTCTAGTGTGACGATTGTATTAAATAGCGATCGCAGCTTAATTGCATCAATTATTGACTCTACAAGAAACCGCTGTCCATTGGAGGCAACCGCCATTGGCACTTTGCCGTAATTTGCTCGGGCAATTTCTGCCACTGCTGGCACTTCTTGCACCTGATGAATCAAGTCTAAAAAATACCGCTGCCGCTCCACATCGACAACATGCTCATTGATCGCATAACCAAAACTTTGGTTAAACGCTTGAATAAACTTTATTGCAGGAAGTCCCGTACGTTCGTAGTACCATGCTGTCGGCAACTCTGCCTCAAACTTCTCAAACGCCAGCACAAAAGTCTGGAAATGTACAGCTAAGGTATCTGCTAGTGTGCCGTCACAATCGAAAATTAAAGCGGCATAAGGTGGGGAAGGTGCGATTAAGTCATTAAGAATTGGCGAAAAGCACATTATTGAACACGTCTGAACTCAAAGTTTTACATTACAGCAATTTTCGGGTAATTAGACCACAGTCGTAGGGGCGATCTTCGTAGCGTTAGCGAGTCTTCTCCCAAGGGGAGACGCCAAGGGCGAACGAGCGTCACGGCTGTTCGCCCTTATCAATGGTGTGGTTCATTTAGGTGAAAATTGCTGTATATTCGTTATTTGATGACTAGATTACTAGGCGAACAGTTTAGTATTATCTTATTCTTGGGAGTGTGCTCCCGAACGAACTTCTAACGTGGGTAGAATATTAAAAATAGATAGAGGCAGTAGAGTAATTACTGAAAAAATTTCACGGCAGTATACTTGGGCTAAGTCTTATCTGAAAAAGCAGCTTATATATATATCTTAATCAAAAATTAATAGTGATAGAATGAAAAAGGTAAGACTTACGAAAAAGCTGCCACTCGGCTTAGTTTATTGAACCGCCAAGACGCAGAGAAAGCCAAGAATGAATAGAGTTTGCGTAAGTCCTGAAAGAAATAAGTTGAGATAATACAAAGCCAGTCTAACGTTATACTCCAATTCAGCTAAAGGGTTGCAGAAGAATGGATTTTATTACGATTTTAGGATTAGCTGCTGCGACATTAACGACTTTTGCATTCTTGCCTCAACTCATAAAAACCTGGCAAACAAAATCAGCTAAAGATGTTTCTTATTCCATGCTGGTTGCTTTCAATCTTGGTGTTTTTTTGTGGCTAATATACGGTTTTTATCTCCAAGCTTTGCCAATTATTTTAGCTAATAGTGTGACATTATTTTTTAACATCATAATTCTCTGCCTTAAAATTAGATATAAATAGTTTTAGATTCCCAACTTCTTTAAGAAGTCGGAAATCTTGACAAGCTATCATTAACACTTCCTAATAAACACCTGTGACATCATCCGTATTCGCTACCGAACGCCTGCTTTTTACCCCCGCAACTCCCGACACAGATGCCATCCCCACTATCTTCGCTTTTCCGAATGATTACACTGTGGGGATAACGAGCCTAGGCTATCAAGTGGTGTGGGCAACTTTAGCGATGCGTTCTGATATGCAGGTGAGTCGCCTGTTTACCGATACCCACGAAAAACTTCCTATTGAACCAGAAATACTTGGCTTTTCCATGTCATGGGAACTGGATTATGTCAATATTTTGAATTTACTGGAATCTTTACAAATTCCCATCAGGGCAACTTCCCGTGATGATCATCATCCCATAGTTTTCGGTGGTGGTCCGGTACTCACTGCTAACCCCGAACCTTTCGCTGATTTTTTTGATGTCATTTTGCTAGGAGATGGCGAGAACCTGCTGGGAAATTTTATTGACGCTTACAAATCTGTTAGAAATGCATCTCGACAAACTAAACTGCTTGCACTTGCACAAGTGCCGGGAATTTATGTACCTAGTTTGTATAAGGTGGAGTATTATGCATCATCCGGATTTGTCAAGTCAATTCAACCAATATCTACAGACATCCCTGCTGTGGTACAAAAGCAAACCTATCGGGGAGATATCCTCTCAACATCAACAGTTGTGACGGAAAAAGCCGCGTGGGAAAATATTTATATGGTGGAAGTCGTCAGAAGTTGCCCAGAAATGTGTCGCTTTTGTCTGGCAAGTTATCTAACGCTTCCTTTTAGAACAGCAAGTGTGGAAGGTTCACTGATTCCAGCGATTGAAAAAGGTTTATCAGTGACAAAACGCATCGGATTATTGGGGGCTTCTGTCACTCAGCATCCGGAGTTTGAAACATTACTCGATCATCTGAATCAGCCACGTTACGATGATGTGCGTCTCAGTATTGCTTCAGTAAGGACAAATACTGTAACAGTAAAATTAGCCGAAATTTTGGCGAAACGAGATTCGCGCTCGCTCACAATTGCTGTAGAAAGTGGTTCAGAGAATTTACGGAAAATTATCAATAAAAAATTAAATAATGATGAAATTATCCAAGCGGCGATCAATGCTAAAGCTGGTGGATTAACAAACTTGAAACTTTATGGAATGATAGGAATTCCCGGTGAAGAGGCAGAGGATTTAGAACAAACCGTGGCAATGATGCGTAATCTGAAAAAAACTGTGCCTGGATTGCGCTTAACATTTGGCTGTAGCACCTTTGTTCCCAAAGCACATACGCCCTTTCAGTGGTTTGGAGTCAATCGGCAAGCTGAAAAGCGGTTGCAACTTTTACAGAAACAACTTAAGCCGCAAGGGATAGATTTTAGACCGGAAAGTTATAATTGGTCAATTATACAAGCTTTGTTATCTAGGGGCGATCGCAGACTATCCCACCTTTTGGAACTTACCCGTGATTATGGTGACTCCTTGGGCAGTTATCGCCGTGCTTTCAAACAACTTAAAGGAAAAATACCCAACTTAGATTTTTACGTTCATGATAACTGGTCAACAGATATTGTATTACCTTGGAATCACTTGCTTGGACCTTTACCACAATCCACACTACTAAAGCACCTAGCTGATGCTACCAGTTATTTCAACTTACCCCAAAAGGAACTTCAGCCGCTTAACTTATAATTTTTTAAACTTAAAAGGCTTGTTAAAACTAAAAAATACATTCAGATGCAAACAACAGCAGAATATTACTGCGCCTATTGCGGCGAATCGAACTTAACCTTTGTAGACGTAAGTGGAGGTTTTCAGCAATCTTATATAGAAGATTGCCAAGTTTGCTGTCGCCCCAATATTTTGTATGTACGAATTGATGAAGATACCCTGGACATAGAAATAGATAGCGAATATGAAGAATGAATTTATTAATAGGAAATTAATATTACTAGAAAAAATTTAAGATTTCTTCATTATTGACACCTATCAGTCCTCCAAAGTTAGTATAGGTCAAATAGCTATGTCACTACTCATACCGACAGTTGTTTATTTGCCCAAATTTTGAGGAAATATATGTCTACAATTAAAGTTAATCCTTCTAATCATCGGCTAGGAGGATTATATGTAAAGGAAGACGAACAACAGTTAGCCTTCCCCTTAAAACATACTAATCTTCAAGCAAAAATCGTAGGGAATGTGTCAAGGGTAGAGGTAACACAAACTTTTGAAAATCCTTTCACAAAACCTTTAGAAGCAATATATATCTTCCCATTGCCGGATGAAGCAGCAGTGGATGACATGGAAATCAAAATAGGCGATCGCACAATTAAAGGTAGTATTAAAAAACGTGAAGAAGCACAACAAATTTATGAACAAGCTAAACAACAAGGACGCACTGCCGGCTTATTGGAACAAGAACGAGATAATATCTTTACCCAGTCCCTAGCTAATATCAAACCAGGTGAAAAAATCGATGTTAGCATTCGCTACACAGATAGCTTGAAATTTGAAAAAGGGAATTATGAATTTGTCTTCCCAATGGTAGTAGGATCGCGTTTTATCCCCGGTACACCAATTGATAGCAGTGGTGATACAGAGCGAGTTCCTGATGCATCCAGGATTAATCCACCAGTCATACCACAGGGCATGCGCTCTAGACATGATATAAACGTCACTGTAGAAATTGACGCGGGTGTGCCAGTTTCCGATGTTCGTTCTCCTTCGCACCAGATACAAATTGAACACTTTGAGCAAACTGTCCGTGTGCAATTAAGTGGAGAAGATACGATTCCCAATAAAGATTTCATCTTACGCTATCAAGTTTCAGGAATTGAGACTCAGTCTACCGTGTTAACTCAATTAGACGATCACGGTGGACATTTTGCAATTTATCTTATCCCAGCTTTAGAATATTGCCCTACAGATATTGTGCCCAAAGATGTTGTTTTTCTGATAGATACTTCTGGTTCGCAAATGGGCGATCCGTTAGAGAAATGTCAGGAATTGATGCGGCGATTTATTCATGGTTTGAATGCCGATGACACCTTCACAATAATTGACTTTTCCGAAACTAGCAGGCAACTGTCAAAAACACCATTAGCAAATACAAGAGAAAATTGTGCAAGGGCGATCGCGTATATCAATAAATTACAAGCAGATGGAGGTACTGATCTATCCCACGGCATTCGTGCAGTACTGAATTTTCCTGTCACTTCTAGCCGATTACGGAGTATTGTGTTGCTAACCGATGGTTATATTGGCAATGAAAATGAAATTTTGGCAGAGGTGCAGCGAGAATTAAAACCAGGGAATCGTCTTTATAGCTTCGGTGCTGGTAGTTCGGTAAATCGCTTTTTACTGAATCGCATCGCCGAAATTGGACGAGGTACATCTCGCATTATTCGTCAAGATGAACCGACTGAGGAAGTCGCTGAAAACTTCTTTCGCCAAATTAATAACCCGGTGCTAACGAATATTGAAGTGACTTGGGAAGGGACTGGGGAATCGCCAGTGATTTACCCAGTAAATCCGCCTGATTTGTTTGCACAGCAGCCGTTAGTACTGTTTGGGCGGAAACAGGATCGAGCCAGTGGCAATCTGCGCGTCGTTGGCATGGCAGCAGGCGATAAAGCTTATGAAAAGGTTTTTCACCTCATTTTTGCTCAAACTGAAACAGCTATAGCACAGTTGTGGGGACGCGCTCGGATTAAAGACTTGATGAATCAGATGTTTAACTGCGAAACAAAGGTTGGGGTTGAAGCAGTGACACAGACAGCGTTAACTTATCAGATGTTGTCGCAATACACTGCTTTTGTCGCAGTGAGTGAAGAAGTGCGGGTGAATTCACTAGGCGAATCTATCTCAGTACAAGTGCCAGTGGAAATGCCCGAAGGTGTCAGCTATGAGGGAATCGGAGCAACAGATAGGGTCGCTGGTGGTATGATCGCAGCTGCGCCTCAAGCATCATACTTCGCTTCATCACCAGCACCAAGCAGTTTCCGACTAAGATCGGTCACACCTGCACCTACACAACATCAATTAGAAGTTATCAATGTGACTGGATTGGTACAAACAGCTATCGATCTGCTTACCGAACACCTGCAAGAACTGAGTCTACCTGTTGGTTTGAGTGGTGAAATTATTTTTGAGTTTCAAGTGCTTAAAGGTCGCGTTGGAAAGGTAATGTTGGATGAGGAAGCTTCATCCTTGAAAAAAGCAGTACTTGTTTACCTGATTAAGCGATCGCTTATCGGATGGAAAACAGAGCAATCTCTTACAGGCACTGTTCGCATCAACTTACGCATCCAATCGTAAAACATCATTTGAGTAAACTACCCATCACTTATCTTGATTTTTCAAAGTTTGTCTCGAAACCCACTGTACGAAACCAGGAAAAAACCGATCAAGCGCCTGTGATATATTTGCCGAACCAACCATGATCTCGGACTTCTGATTTTTCACTGCATCCCAAATAGCATTTGCCACATCTTCAGGCTTTTCGATGACAGGAGTTTTCACCACTTTGTCAAGCTGCTCGCGTCGAGTCTGGATATCCTGCTCATTTTTACCCCGAAAAATTGCTCGTTCTAAAAAATTACTTTTGATCACATTCGGGTAAATGCCGCAAACGTGAACACCTTTGGGTTTTAATTCTGTGTGCATCGCTTCAGTCAATCCCGTTATCGCAAATTTACTAGTACAATATGGCACCAAGTATGGTGTGGGCACTTTACCGCCGATGGAACTGATATTTACAATTGTTCCCGTTTTCCGCTGAAGGAAATGAGGCAGAAGGGCATTAATTGTATAGATATATCCCCATAAGTTTAAGTCTATAACTTGATGCCAATCGCTGAGAGAAAACTGTTCCACAGGACCTTCGGCAAAAATACCTGCGTTGTTCACCAGCACATCAATATGACCATGATGATCCAACGCCTTCTGCACGAGTGTGTCTACCTGTAGTGGATCGCGAAGATCGCACTTGACAATTAGTGGTGCGATATGACCAAGGCTTTGTACCTCCTGCGCTACACTTTCCAAACTCTCAATATGTCGAGCTGCAAGTACAAGGTCATATCCTTTACGGGCGAATAAAAGAGCAGTTGCTTTGCCAATACCGTGAGATCCACCTGTAATAAGTATTGTAGGAGACATTCTTTCAATTAAAGGATGTTATTTACTGCTTTTAAGTTTGAGCAACAAAATCTAGGAAACCGTCTAACTTTCGTTAGATTTTTGATACCAACTCAAGAAAAATGTTCTTACTTTTAACTCAACAATATTTAGTATATTATAAAAC
>JAQYWO010000037.1 GCA_029379215.1 Rhizonema sp. PD37 | reverse complement strand
CTTTAACAGTATTTAAACAAATATTAGATTGTAATAATTAGTTTGCTGCAACATGAGTGCTAATAACTCGCTCTGGCAAGGGAACATGGTTATGGCGATCTAGTTCTGCTACCCGATTGCGGTGACTCCTGCTATAGTCCACAAATTTATGAGTGAGAGAAGATAACACTAAACTTACCTGCTGACCCAACAACCATTCCCACCCTATCACCTAATCTAGTCCATCTACCCCAACAAGGAAGATGACCTTCAGGGGCTGAAATATCAAAAACTATTTCGCTGCATACAAGGGTTTATCTGCTTTGCTATTACGGGAGCAGGGATGCGATTTTTTCACAGGTTGTGAAATCGATACTTTAATGCACCATAGCGAACCAATAGATATTCATCATATTTTTCCACGCAGTTGGTGCGAAAAGAATAGTATCAAGCGTGAAGAGTACGACAGCGTTGTAAACAAAACACCGCTCTCGTCTAAAACTAACAAAATTGTTGGCAGTCATGCCCCAAGTGTCTATTTATCTAGTTTGCAAAAAAAAGCGAGTATTGCTGAGGAACGGATGGATAAGCTTTTGCGATCGCATGTTATCGATCCAGATGCTTTACGTGCAGATGATTTTGACAAGTTTTTCCAAACTCGACACAAAATGTTACTTGAGAGAATAGAGAAAGCTATGGGTAAAACGCTTCTGTATGATGATAAGTCGTTAGAGGATGTAGAACCGACTGAGTTAGATGAAGAACTATGAAGAGGAAAAGTTAAGAGATCGCATCATGAAACAGTGATTCTTGACTAGCTGTGGAGGAATTTGTGCGATTTGAGACGATCGCATGGAGAACGATGTCAATTTTTTCGCTTCAGCCAAGAAAAGACTTCCTCAACGGATAGACTCAGGGTTACATCTTCCAATACAGGCAACACATCTGTTGCTGCCAACAAATCGGGTAAGCGATCGCGCTGATACACAAGTACACATCGCTCGCTTGGATCGAACAACCACCCCATCTGAGTGCCGTATTTTAGACAGTGCAGAATTTTACCAGTAACTTTGGTTTGACTTTGATTCGGCGAAAGGATTTCAATCACCCAAAGAGGAGGAAACTCAATACCAGTACTAGCAATCTCACCGTTTTCATCTACTGGTAACTGATTGGTAGCAACAACAACAATATCAGGAACGATAGAACGATTACTAAAGCTACAGCGCAATTCTGGTAAGGCTTCGTATTTGCTGCTAGCTGCATCAATCGCGACAATCAAACGCTTTTGCAAGAGGCTATGTTTGCCACCTCCCATAGGTTTTTGAACCACCTCTCCGTTAATGTACTCCCACGGTGGTGATTCGTCAATGTCTAGAAGTTTCAAAAACTCCTCCAGACTAGAGGTTCTTGGAACTGCAATTGTCATTGCACATACCACATTTTTGGTTTATTTCGATAATTAATTTAATCTAATTATTAAAGAAAAACAAGGCCTCGTAAAATGTCAGCTTATAAACTTGAGGGAAAAATTGCTCAAACAGTCCACTATCATTATCACAGAACCAATTGAACGTCAGCCTTATCTTGTAGCAAGTTGATTCAGGAATTGACCAGCCCTCCCTTGCAAGGCAGCTACGAGTCACGGGCATCCGGCTGAAGGAAGACGTAAGTTTTGATACCCCAGTGAAACCTCTGTTCTCTGTCCAGTATGAGTTGAAATCGGGTACAAGCCGCAAAGCTCGCCGGGGTCAGCAACCCCCGGCAGACTTTGCCCCACAAAACCGGAGGTTGGTGGTCTTCAATCAGTTGGGGACCCAAGCATCAAATGTATTATATTATACTTCCTGCCTTCTGCCTCCAGCATAGCTGCCTTTCTTTTTGACCAATTCTGTGTAATTCACGAAATATATTGACTTTTATTAATTTTAGGGCAATATATTTGACAACAGCAGGTAAGTGTGCTGATTATTAGTAGACGACTTTTTCTGAGTCAAATCGCTGTATTTAGGTTAACAGGCTTTGCTGGTAATGGCAGTACCGCAGCCACTTCCGCTCTTACTCCCGTGATTGAGTGTAAGATTACCTATTTTCTTTTTGACTGACAAACGCGTTCACAGTGAGGGAGCGGTTTTGTACATGAGTATTCTTCTAGCAGGGCTGGAAGAAAGTAGCAATCAATCTAAAAGCAAGGTGACAACTATGAAGTTAGAAAGCAGTGCTTTTACAGCTAACGGACTAATTCGTGCTAAGTACACTTGTGACGGCGAAAATATCTTCTAACCTTTAACTTGGGATCAACTTTCGACTCTCCACCCGACTTGTGTGTACACCCTACCTTATAAAAGGGGTTTGGGAGGATCTTCAGGGAGTGACGCTTCTAACTGAGCCGTATTGCTTTTTGATCCCAAGCATAGGAAACGCTCTTTTGTTTCGGCAACAAATTGCACTCTTAAAGTGATAATTGGTATTACAGCAACTCAATCTCTATACTGTTAGTTCACAAAACATTATGGGTTTTGCAGATCTATCGATCTCGGATATAGCAGCAGACTACGGTGTTCCTGTTGAAAAGGTGCTGTCTGTGTGCGACAAGCTCTTAATTGTCTATAAAAATCAAAAAACCCGTTTGGCGTTAGAAGATGCAAAGGCAATTATTTCCCAAATTTTGGCTGAAAAAGATTTGAGAGGTATTGACTGAACTTGTTTGGTGAAACTGAAGCCACTTAAGTGGCTCACTGCTTATCGCTCGTGGAGTTGCAAGCAGTTAACACAATTGAGATTGAGCAGCGCAGTCGTAGCTGTGTTACGAATCTAAATTATTAAGGGGAAACATGTTAACAAGATTACTTAGTATTGTGGCTGCTGTTTTACTGATGTTTCAGTTTTTTGTCGGTAGCGCGACAGCAGTGGAACTAGACAAAGCCACCCGTACAGTAGCATTAGATGACAAAGGTGAGACCATCGAACTTAGTCTGAAACAAGTTAAAGAAGGCAAACGGCTGTTTAATTACGCTTGTGCTCAGTGTCATGCCGGAGGTGTTACCAAGACAAACCAGAATGTCGGACTCGATCCCGAAACTTTGGATTTGGCAACTCCACCTCGGAACAACATTGCAAGTTTGGTGGACTATCTGAAGAATCCCACGACTTACGATGGTGAAGAGGAAATTTCTGAATTGCATCCCAGCATTAAGAGTGCAGATATTTTCACCAAAATGAGAAATCTGAAGGAAACCGACTTGGAAGCGATCTCCGGTCATATTCTTCTCCAGCCTAAGGTTGTGGGCGAAAAGTGGGGCGGCGGTAAAATTTTCTTCTAAAGTTACTCTGTACTCATTCAGCCGTTAGCCTTGACTTTCTCGAGTGTCTAATAGCTGAATGCAAAGCGCCACTTTGATCAAGTCATTGACTCGTTTATGCTTTCTCATGCTCAAAAGCGAGTCAATGACTCAGGAAAAATGACCAAAAGGTAAACGGTATATGGAATGTAGCCAGTAGGGTTTTCCATCCACAGGGATACGAAAAACGAGGAATTACGGAACTGTAAGCAGAAGTGTTTTTGCTTAATCTTTAAAAAAAACTTGTATCTACGACATATTGTCATATTTGGGCTTGATTTTATTTAAAATGAATAAGTGAAAATAAAATCTGTTGTTAGGAGAATGGCATGAAATTGATTGCGTCAAGCTGGCAGCGCTTGGGCTTAGCTCTATTGACACTCTTTTTAGTTGTGAGTAGTTTTACTGTTTTCGCTGAGAGTGCAGCAGCTGAGACATATACGGTGAAATTGGGCAGTGATAAAGGAATGCTGGCTTTTCAACCCAATAAGGTGACAGTTCATCCAGGAGACACTATTAAGTGGGTAAACAACAAAGTTCCTCCCCATAACGTTGTTTTTGATCCTGCAAAAAATCCTGCTAAGAGTTCCGATCTAGCTAAAGAACTCTCTAACAAAAAGCTGTTGATGAGCCCTGGGCAATCCGTAGAGACAGTATTCCCAGCAGATGCAGCACCTGGCGAGTACTCTTTTTATTGCGAACCTCATCGTGGTGCTGGCATGGTTGGTAAGGTGATTGTTGAGTCTGCTAGCTAAAAAGCTGTTGGCAATGAAAGTTATTGTTAACAGCTACCAGATTCGTAATGTGAGTCAATACTAGGATAATTTGTCACAACCCCTTGATTGGTTTCCACATGTAGGTAATTAGAGTGCGAGATTCTATTCAGATCTCCAGTGACTCATTTATGTGTGGAGTCACAATTACGAATAGGAGCAAAGCGACGTGACGAGTTTGATCCCCTTATAGGATGGTAAAAATTGCCAATCCATACTGGAGATTAACTCGTCACAAAATTTTTAATTTTATCGGTAGAAAAATAGATTTTAATTTATTATAATTTCAGCGCTCCTAGCAGCCAGACAATGATTTGCGCTCAGCTTGTGGCAAGGTGAATTCTATGAAAATATATTTATCGATTGTGTTATTCGTGATCGCCCTGTGGCATTTCGCTTTTATTGCGCCAGTACTTGCAGGCGAAACATTATCTCCGGCCAAAATCTTTAGTCAGAACTGTGCTTCTTGTCACATAGGTGGTAGTAACGTCTTGATTGGCGAGAAAACTTTGAAAAAGGAAGCATTGTCAAAGTACTTGGCAAATTACGATACCAATTCAATTCAAGCGATTGTTAACCAGCTACAAAACGGAAAAAATGCTATGCCCGCTTTTAAGGACAAGTTAAGCGAGCAAGAACTCATAGACGTAGCCGTTTATGTTCATCAAAAAGCAGAACAAGGCTGGTAATAATCATAACCTCTATTTTAGATAAAATCGTATTTTTTTAGCTGTTTACAAAGAGTGGCGGATTTGAATCCGCCACTCTTTGTATCTTTTTTTCTAATTTGATGATTTGTCCTGATTAGGGCTTTGTCTTTGTTCCCTCAATTCTCGCAACTGTCGCAATAATTTTTTACTGTTTTCAGCAAAGGATGAAGGCTGATTGCTACCTATTAATACTGGCTTAGATGAGGATGTAGTTGCCGTTGCCTGTGGAGTTGGTTGTTTGCTTCTAGCTCGCAAATCGCTGATTGGTTTGCTAGGAGTTGCTTGTGGTGTGGGCACAGGCTGAGATCTGACTGGCGATGCGGTTACTGGTTTAAGAGCTATCACTTGTGGTATTGAAGAAGGCTGAGTTCTGGATTGTGTGGTTGGTTGGGTTGTATTTGCTCCTGGTATTGAAGAAGGCTGGGTTCTGGTTGGCAAACTAGTAAATGGTTTGAGAGATTGTGATGAGCTAGGAATGAGTTGCTGCTGAGGTGCTTGTGGTACTAATTTAGGTAAGCGCGAAGTTTGATTAGATGTCGTAGATATAGGTAATGATTGTGTATTCAGTTTAGGTGAGCGCAAGCTTTGAACTAGACTTTCTTGTGAAGATGGTAATATTGGCTGTTTTGCCGCTTCATGCTCAATGCTATTAGATCTGAAAGACAGGCTAAATGGATAATATTTGGGTTTGCCGTTCGCTGGTGGGACTTGATTATTTCGGAGATAATCTCTGAAGTACTCTCTAGCAGATGCTTTCAGATCCGGTGACACGGAGTTGTCCAAAAACTTGATAGATTCAACCTCACCTTCACCATTTACTATTAAACCACCATCAACTTGACCTTCTTGCCCCACACGAGCTGTGAGCGTTTTGGAAATAGGTAGCTGCGTTTGTATATTGCGGTATTGCTGCTTGACTTCACTAAACTGTTCCCCAAAGCTACTAGGCTTTGATGAAATCAGCTGCTGTCCACTTGATGCCACTGTTCTAGGCATGAACTGCGGTAGTGATGGTGCTGATGAAGATGGGATTGTCCCTCCTGCCAATGCTAAATTATCACCAACTTGTGGAGTTCCCCCAATAGGAGCTACTAGCTGCCTGTTCTGAACTGTTGATTGATCAGAGGAGGAAGCAGTTTGTGGATATGGACTTCCTGCTGCTGTTGAAGCCGTCTGTGTTCCCACTGCAAGAGGCGGTAGATTTCTAGGGAGATTTGCCGGTATCTGAGCCGCCTCTAAATTGGGCAGACGCGAGTTTGAGATTACAGGGACTCTAGAAGTTGGTAATTGAGCTAAGTTGGAAGGTGGTAGTGGTTGTGATTGTCCCAATTTCACCCTGTCTTGAAAACGAGGAAATGATTGGGCAGTTGCTTGTGTATTGAAGGATCTGTTAACTGAAAAGTCGTTTTTTGTTGCCCCGGTCTGCAAAGATTGAGATTTGGGTAAGGAGGCGATTGATAAATTGGTGGGTGATTTGGGTAGTGGGGGTAGTACTAACTGGCTAGAAGCTACGGGTGGTAAAGGAGGTAATGCAGTGGACTGTGTTGCAAAGTTTGGCAGTGGCGGAACTTGTGGAATTAAACTAACTTGAGATTGTATGGGAATTTGAGATGTACCTACTTGTGGCAGTCGGTTTTGCTCAGCTTGGTTTAATTCAACAAGTCCCACAGTTTTTGGTATAGCTTGATGATGCTCTGCGACTTTGGAGTCAACAGGCATTAAAGGCAAAATGAAAGCAATAGCACCATGAATGCCTAAAGAGGCTATCGCTGCTATTCCAGCAGGTTGACTTAACAAATCTGGTATATTTTTCAGTATGGAGACGTAAGACATGGCTGTTGTCGTTCACTCAACTCAATTTCACTTAACTAGCAATTTTATCTCTTCACAAATCCGACGGGGTATGTCCCTCTACAAATAGTAACTTCCCATGTAGTAAATAAATACAGAAAGTTTTCTATTTTTTCAAGTCTATAATCTCTATGCATTTCAGCGATTAACAGCTATCAACCAAGGTAGGTCGTCGTTCACCACATCGATAAATAAATTCAGGAGTTTTAAATAAAGACGCCTTACAGCTATTTTAAGAGCCATTATTTAGTGATAAATCTTTTATTGAAACTGTATTTTTAAAGCATACTGTAAGCGGAAATACAGCGCTCCTCGGTGTCTTGAATGTATGAAACATCGGCATATTTTTTACTTTCCATTCTTACTTCATGATTGTGTGGCTAAAGGGAAAAAGTCATGAATTTAGCAGTGGGTAGGTATATATATTTGTTATTCAACCTTACCAAATCTACGTCTAATGAGCTAAGCTGTCATCACACTATCTTAGCTAAAGTTGTAATAAAAGTACATAACCAATATCTAAAAAGGAGAGGTCACTGATGTTAAATACTCAGTACGATCTAGTTTTGCGGCGAATAACGACAATATTAGCGACGGCAATTGTTACCCTGACAGTCATGGGAGCAACAACAGGAATTTTACTATCTTTTTACTATGAGCCAGCAGCAGGAGCGGCTTATAATTCTTTAAAGGTAATTAATACACAATTACCATACGGTTGGTTATTCCGCAAGACTCATGAAGTTGTCGGTCACAGCGTGATTGCGATCGCCCTGATTCAAATAGTCGTGATGTTTTTAAGCAGGCAATTTCAAAAAAGTTGGTTGACTGCTTGGATCGGTGTAATTTTGTTTACTCTAAGTGCAATTGGGCTAGCTTGGACGGCGATGATTTTAGACTGGGATCAGGAAGGATATTGGCGTTTCAGCATCGAATTAGGAACTGTTGGAGCAATTCCTTTGATTGGTTCCCAATTACGAGATATTCTCACTGGCGGTGCAGGTATTAGCACCGTAACCATTCAACACCTCTACACCATACACAGTTACATTGTCTCGATCTCTGCCTTGATTCTCGCCTTAGTACATTTAATTGGTGTACTTTGGCAAGAGAAACAAATGCACCTTGAAGGGGCAAAAACCCAAGTTGCTGAATTACAACAGCAACCCGCACATTCGTAATAATTAGGGAAACAAGATGGGGATTAGGTTATGGTTCGTAAGAATTAACAATGCTCCCAGGGTTAAAGTCCCAATAACCATGCACATGTACCACATATCTCAGTTTCAACGACTTGGGTTTCTCAGTCATTAGCAGAGAGTTTAGACAATTTTGTTAAGGGTATTTCTTCCACCTCCGGTAATTTTTCTACAGATAAAGGAGTTGCTTGGCTAGCACCGGATAGACGTTTTAAAAGACTTGGTCTAGAATCGTGCAATAGGTAGATAATGCGATCGCCAACTTGCCATTCTAGAGTTGCCGACATAACTTGAAGATATTGTTCTCGTTCTACAAGTAGCGGTACTAGTTCGCCAGCGCGAACTAAGGCTTGCATATGCTCCTGCTGGTGTACAAATTCTGACTCAGCAAGCGTGGTTGTCCCCAACTTTACTCGTCCGTCACTCAAGTACTCATTCCAAGTCTTAATTGGTAAATCTGGTAGGAAGGCTTGGTCTACTTTGTTTTCACTCTTCGAGGTTGTCGTTTGTGAATCGCGAGGGAAAACTGCTAAGACACGTGGTGGATCAAATTCTTCAGCTGCACGTTGAGCTAAAACAAAGTTGACTTCTCCATTATTTGTCATTGCTAGAAAAGTTCCCACTGATGCCAGTTTCGCTTCTTCCAATACACCGTTATCCAACGCACTGCTAGCAATCACCCGAATATTTTGTGCTTCCGCAAGTGCACGGCTTTTCGGGTCAGTATCAATCATGACAACTGCTTCTCCCCGTTGTTGAAACAATTGGGCAATCAACAGACTGAGAGGATTACAACCAACAATTACTGCACCAGTCGCGTCAAGTGAGGTAATCTGTAGCCATTTCGCAATCAAGCCAGCAGTTAGTCCTTGGCAAACGACTGTCATAATAATTGTGAGAAAAACCAAGGCTTTAATAGAATCGCCACCATTAATACCCCGTTGTGTCAGCAGAATTGCAAATAGAGAGGCAACAGAGGCAGCAACAATGCCTCTAGGCGCAACCCAACTTAAAAACAGTTTTTGTCGCCAGTTAAGATCGCTGTTCCAAGTACAAAAGAGGATATTAATCGGGCGAACGACAAACATCAGTACTAAAACAGTAAACAAACTGCCCCAACCTAAGGCAAACACACTCTTCATCGATAAATCGGCTGCTAGCAAGACGAATAGTACCGAGACGCTGAGAATTGTTAACTGACCTTTAAAACGCCGCAATAAACGTTCTTCTGGCACTGAGGAGTTGGCAAACACAACACCTGCAACAACTGTAGTCATCACCCCCGACTCGCTACGGATCATCTGCGATAAAGCAAAAAGACTCCACAGCACCGCCAGTACGACTAAGTTTTTAAGTTCCAAAGAGAGAAAATTCGCCCGTTTGAAAATTAAACTCATGAGGGAACCACCTGCTGCACCAATCGATGCACCAACACCAAGACGCAGCAGCAAACCGATGATGGCATTCATCGGATCAGTATCGCCGTTCAAGATTGTGTCCAGAACAACGAAAGCAAGGATAGCCCCCACTGGATCGATTAAAACGCCTTCTCCTTCCAAAATTGTTGCAACTTGTCGATCTACGTTGACTTGTTTGAGCAAAGGACTAACAACTGTCGGTCCTGTGACCACAACTAAGGAAGCGTAGAGAAAAGCTATGTGCCAGGGAAATTCACCCAGCCAGTGAGCTGCCATACTACCACCTAAAAGTGTGATCAGCGTTCCTAAGGTAACAAGTAATTGCAGGCTGAGTGAAACCTTCCCCAACTCTTGCAAATCCAAGTTAAGTCCACCTTCAAACAAAATGATCGCCGTTGCTAGAGCGACAATGACCTCTAATCCCGAGCCAAGCATTTGAGGGTGTAACAGCCCAATAACATCAGAACCCAGCCCGATGCCAAACATTAGTAGAAACACGATGCTAGGTACCCGGAGGTATGCAGCCAGCACTTGAGCAATAATGCCTGCAGACACAGTGAGAACTATCTGCAAGGTGATTTCAAAAGACGCTTCCATATTATGGATTTTGAGCGATATATTTGAAAATCTTTTGTAAAAAATTGTAAAGATTTATTTGACAGCCTGCAACATCACATCTGCCATTTTTCGCTAAATAAATATTAAGATCTGGCTGGGTACTTAGTTTTTTATAATACGCCATTGTTTATGTGTTTAGTGAAATAGCAAGAAAATTGACATTCTCATAGAGTCCAGACGCAATCTGAGTGCTTTCACCCAGTGTAACCGCCACAACTCCGAATCTGGTAATAAATAATTTTTTTGCGAAAACCTGTTGACACTTGCCGTGAAAATCGCTATATTTTTAAAGGTGTAGATACAGCGCCCCCATCGTCTAGAGGCCTAGGACACCTCCCTTTCACGGAGGTAACGGGGATTCGAATTCCCCTGGGGGTATTAAGTAGGTGCTGAAAAGTAAATTGGCAATGGCTCTGAGTTTTTTGCAGATAGTAGGTTTTATCCTATATTAGTGATCAAAGTTCAAAGAATATGTTGGAAACTTTCTCGATAATATGTACTAATTTTAATAAGGTTTTAGTCTGGCGCAAGTGTAAATTTTCGGCTAGCGTTTTATGAAGTTTTCTTTAATCATCTAGTTTGGTAATTATTTGGCTAAGGCGGTAATAGCATTTCTGTAACCAGTTTTCAAATGTAATAATGTGGGCAAGGCTTAGCAGTACTAGATATAGAAGTGAGTTAGGAGGTTTCCTGCTTTGTTCGCTCCTAGAGTTTGGAGTACGCTCTGACTCATTGCCCACCTAAAAAGTAGATGATTGTTTACGCTCTATTTAAGATCGCTAATTGCTAGCAAGTTGTAAGACACGAGCGCGAATTGCTACGAGGTTTAACTGTAAATCTTTGCTGAGGCGATTCTCAATGATTCCCACAGGCATAGTCAGTTTGGGCCAGACTTTGAGTGTGTAATAGAGATTTGTTCCCATTTGTTCACCAAGGGAACAAGATTCTAAGCTCCAGCTGCCTGAAAAGTCTTTGAAATCTCCTTCTACCAAACAGAAGCTGATTTCTTTAGGAAAATACTCTTTTAAATCAAGTACGACACGAGCACAAAAATTGAATCGTAATAAACGCTGCGAACCAATTTGTTCAAGGCGAATACCTCCAGTGGGGTGTTTGACTAAACGACTTTTGGCAAGATTGGGAATAAACTTAACCAAAGCTTCATAATCTGTCAGTACTTTCCACACTTGTTCAATCGGTTGGGGAATTTGAATTCGCGCAGTAATTTGTCGCTGTCGTTCTGCTATTTTTTCGACTTGGACTTGCACGGATTGCAAAGCAACTGCATCCTCCGAATTTGGTTCTAAATCGGTGGAGTTATGAGGGGCAGTTAGTAGTTCAAGTTCTTCTTGGGTGCTATGTTCTTCAATCACTTTCGCTCATTATGCTTTGCTTTGATCTGAAAATTGAGGCAAAGTTAAACAGAAGCAAATGTTGCTGAGGTTAGAATCCTCTACAGGAGTACTTTCTACAGCAATCGTTCCATTTAAATGCTGTACTAGGGATTTGACTAACGCCAGTCCCAAGCCAGCACCAGGAGTCCATCTCCCTTTGCCCCGGCGGAACTTATCGAATATGTACGTGGCTTCTTCTTCAGATATACCATGTCCAACATTAATTACCTTAATTATAATTTGGTCGATTTGTTGATTAACTTGGTGAGTGACTTCCAGTTTGACGATGCTATCATGTTCCGAGTATTTACTAGCATTCGTGAACAATTCTTGCAATATACGGTCAAAACTCTCAACTTCAGTTTGCAAAATGTATGATTGCTCCGGTAAATCTACGGAAAGACTTATTTCTTGATTGACAAATTTTTCCCCGAAAGATGCAGCTACATCTTGAATCTTAGAATTTAAATCAATATTTTCTAATAACAGTGGTTCTTTATCAGACTCTAGTCTCTGAAGTGTAAGTAAATCATTGATTAAGTTAATTTCCTTAGTACATTCCTGTTCTAAAATATCCAGGTACTTCATCTGACGTTCGGGAGCTATTCCTGGTTGACGCAGGTTGTGAAGCGCCATACGCATATTCGTTAATGGATAGCGCAGGCGATCGCTCATATTGCTCAGAAATTCATCTTTGAGTTCGTTTAGTTCCCGCAATTGCTTAACATACTGCCGCGTTCTTTCATGCAATTTTGCTTGTAGTTCCAGACTACTTTGTAGTTTCGCCGTCCGCTCATCTACCAACATCTGTACTTGCCGCAGCGTCTGTGTTTGAATTATGGTGTTGCTCATTTGGGCACAGACCATTTCCACCATGTTTAATTCCGATCCTAACCAACTACGAGCAACTGTTTGCTGTAAAACTATAAATCCTAAAATATTGCCTTGACTCTCCAGTGGCATTAGTAACAGAGAAGGCAGTGTTTCTAGAGAAAACACTGGCGCAACTGTTGAAATACCTTTTTGGGTTATGTCCCCATTGAGAAAGACTGGTTTTCCAAACTCTTTAAAAGCACTTTGGCATAAACTGCATTCTTGAAGCATGAAGGACTTATTCAAACTGTCTGGTTGATTCTGATTGAAACTTTCTGTTTCCCTAATCCATTCACCAACAACAGTCGCTTTTGCTTTAGGTATTTCTTTCCTCGGTCTAGTCCTGAATAGTGGATCGGTATATTTTAGTAATATGAGCAAACCACGATCTGCCTGTAGCGCTTCAGCCGTAGAGGCGATCGCTAGCTGGAGCATTTGATTTAACTCCAAGTTGCTGCGACTTAATATTGTTAATTGCTTGATCAAACTTTGATGGTTGGTACAGGTTTGCAAGTCCTGCTGTTGAGTGGTTATCAACTGTGCTTGTATCACTTGCGAAAAAGCGAGCGCGCAAGACGATTCGACAGCTTTTAATAGATGTTTTTCTGACTCACTCCAATCATACTGCTGTGATTTTATGAGACTAATCACGCCGTTATTCTTACCACCAAACCGAGTCGGGATTGCCAAAACAGCTTTTATCGGCAGTGGCAGATCTTGACATCCTATACCCAGACTATTTTGTATAGTCGAAATATCTTCAATAGTCAAGGTTTCTGACGCGCATTGCACCACTCTTAAATCCAACTGTTCCTCATGAAACATGTCGTTGGAGTGCTTGGAACCTAAATATTCTTGTGCGTACCAATTAGCGTTAATTACCTCACCAGAGATCTCACCCATAACTGTCACCAAGCAGCAGCAATCTACTTTGAGGGCAACTCCTAGCACAGAGGCAATTTCTTGCAGCATTTTTGCTGGAGCCAAACTCTTGGCAATAATTTGGTTAATTTTTTGTACCAACTGGGCGGGTTCTTCCTGATGCTGCATCAGCTTAACCGGGTATTGTTTTGATCGATCTGCTTTTTCATCTAGGCGCTGTGGCGGCGATGATAAACGCTTTTTCATTTCTGGCACGCTTCCGAATAATGACCCCATTCTGTTTGTAACCAACCTCGTGGTTTTTGGTTTACCCTTAGTCCTATTGCTACACCCTGAAGATTCGTAAATCTTTTATTCATTATTTCTCTCACCTGTTATAGCCCCTTTCTATTTCAGATGACCAAATCTTTGGTATATTAAGCAATTGTCTATTTATATAAAAAACATTAATAGTATATTAAAATACTTTGACAGTATAGGGTTCGATTTTTCTGCTCTGAATTAATTTACCAACTCTGACCTAGAATAGCCTGTCATTAACTATACATAAACCGTAATTTCTCTATACTTGAATCAAAAGTGCCAAAAAATATTTACGTATTAACACTGAAGTCTCTTTTTGCTAAATGTAATATTTTTTAATTTCAGGCAAATCATGCATCTATTGGTCACTCTTTCTTTAGAAATTCGGAAATATTCGGTCAGCCAAACTCAGCAATCAAAGAAGGTTTTCAGAAAGTCGGAAATTCTGCTGAACTTTTTTAGCTTCAAGCTGCTAACTTCCTTTGCTCTTAGTCACAGGATTTTTATAGGCGATTTACGGAGATCAAAGGTTTTTTAGACACTGTTGCCTAAATGAGAGTTGATGATAATCATTTACTTAATAGGCGCAAGATCGACATCTGTCAAGTGTAGTCCAACCCCTCAGTCTCCCCTTATCCGATTCATTCTGTCCAATGCATAAAAGTGGAAGGCAGCCTTTTTCCAGAAATTTTAAATGTGGATGAAAATTTATTCAGTTCATCAATATATAGCTATTAAAAGTTATATTAAATCTAATTATATAAAAAAATAGCTTATGAGTGATTCATAAAAATAAATGCCCAGCCGTATTGGGTTTAGACATACGGCTGGATATTTACGGATAGTAGGTGCCTAACTAGCCAAACTCTCGACACTCAAAGGAACCATATCGCCATTCCTCGTGAATCCTAACAACATCGGTTGTTGCGGTTCAATGAGTTGACCCGTAAGTACACAGCGTTCTTCTTGTTGGGCTGTGGCAGCTATGCTAGCGCGAATATCGGCTCGTGAAAATCGGGGTTTCCACTCTCCTGATTTTTGCTGGACATAATTCCAAAGAATATCTCTAATTAGGGCTTGATATCCCTGATTTCCAGATAGTTCTTTGAGTTTCTCTTTGAGTTCTCGTTCTAGACGGATGCTGGTGACTTCCATATCAGTGGTTGGGGTGCGAGCGATTGTATGCATCACTTTTTCTCCTTAAAGGTATAGACAAGATAGTAATACAAGTGTAGTATGTTTAAAGGAATGTTCAATAGGTGAAATTTTCTGTGAAATCCATTTACCCCGTGGAAAAAATCGCTACAAAACCGATTCAGCCTCATTTCAGAGTGATTTTAACCAGGTACGTGGATCTAGTTAGAAGGTTGATTCAGTTTTTTATGGATTTATGCGTCCCCATCTCCACTTCCTTTTTTGCCGCCAACAATCAATCTTGTTGGGAATCGGGCTTGTTGGGAGTGGAGTATTCATTTGTGGGCAACGGCAGCCGAAATCAACGGCAATTCACAGAGGGTAATCATGATTATAAATATGCCAGCATAGGTGTGCTATACGCAGCACCAAAATTAGAAAACAGAAGCGGGAGGTACAGAAATCAGGATGCTGTACCAACATAAGACCAGAACACATCAAGGTCAAATTTCCACCCCCGCTTCCACCAAATAAGAAGCGGGGGTTTTTTATGAGGAGTCAAGCTGTGACGATCGCAATGCAAGTTTTAGAGCAATCCGTGGTGGTATTTTCCCAAAATTACTTGCCCCTGTGTCGGGTTAACATCAAACGAGCGATTGTACTTTTAGTAACAAATAGGGCAGAACCGCTTGACTTGACGATAGAAAGCGGATGGCAAGTTCACTCGCCCAGCTTAGTACTTTATGTACCAAGACACATTCGCTTGAAAATCACCAGTATTGAGCGGATGTGGAAAGTTCCTCCAGTGAATCGGCGAGAAGTTTTGCGCCGAGATCGTCACAGTTGCCAATATTGCGGTAGCACTAAACATTTAACTCTGGATCATGTGATTCCCCGTTCGAGAGGTGGTCAACATTCTTGGGACAATGTCGTCGCCGCTTGCGAACGTTGTAATTCCTGTAAAAGCGATCGCACCCCTAAAGAGGCTGGGATGCAACTTCGTAACCAGCCTAAAGCGCCACTCCACCCAACTATTTCTTTTGCAGAACAGTTCTGGATAGGTGTGCAAGCAAACCTGGAATAACAGGAGAGCATAAAGGAATGCTGAAATTAACATATACCGAAACTAGCTTTTATTTGGAGTGCCTATCTCAATTACTGGAGGAATGGGTCGCGCAGCGTGTTATTTTAGCATTGCGAGTCTGTCAAAATCTGCACGTTGAACCTACTACCGCGTCCTTTTTGCTTCCTGTTGATTTACCAGGAGTAGAGGTACTCCACAATCAATTGAAACGTGATGATCGCGAGATTGTTGCTTTGGCTGTTTGCGATACTGAATACCTGGAGGTTACACTGCAAGGTTTTTGGGTATCAAGTAGTTCGGAGGATGTCAGGGGCGTGTTTGTCACAGCTATGAGCGATCGAACTGAATTGTTCTTACACAAACTCTGGCAGGAAGCACAAAAAAGCGCCTCCATTCTCACCGAGTGAAAGCTCGCGAATAGGTAACAGAAATACAGCGGTTTTCATTTTAATCACATACATCTTTAAAAAATAAATGTAGAGACGCTTTTATCATGGCGTCTCACACCGCGTATTGCAAGCAACCGAGAAACACTACATTTTTAGATAATGATGGTTCAAATCCAGCCAGGAGCATCAAGGGGATATGGCACAACTTATGAGCGCAATTGCTTTGGGAGGAGAAATTTACAAGTTCAAATCCTGTCATCCCGACTTTTGCCTCTGTAGCCTAATTGGAACGAGGCGTCTCGCTTAAAACCAGGAGGATCTGTATCAGTTAGTTTCCGCAAGTTGTATATGTTAATTGCACAGAGCGGGGATATTTAACATACTGAAATAATAATTAATAGTTGACATAATTATTAATTAGTTATAAAGCAATCCAAGCAACTAGTCATTAACATTAAAACGCTTAAATTAGTAGATGAAGTCGCTCTATCTGTAGAATGATGTCACAACAAGTTTATATAGCTGTAAATTCTGTCTACAGGTTGATTCATTCATTAAGGTTCTCAAAGTAAAAGATGTATAGATAGAGCTTAAATTAACAAATCTCAATGTGAGCATAGTTCCAATCAGTATGGGCGAAAGCACCGCTGATAAATTTGTTGGCTTGGATATATAAGTTCAAATTTTAGGTAGCGGCACTAACACTATCATGAGATTAAACTTTATTAAAATACAAATTTTAATAAGCTGCTAGACGTTCAAATTTATGACACGTAACACTATTGTGTTAGTCTGAGACTAGGTTAAACAACTAAGTAGTTTTTGTTAATGTCTTGGTGATTGGAGGATAATAAATGAAGAGTATTGCTTTGATTTTATCTGGGATGCGCCCAGTACGTTTTTTGATTGGGTCTGTTATCTGTGCCGTAATATTTTTCTCTAACGCTTTTCCTGCTGCGGCAATCAGCAGTCCTAAAAGCGCTCCAGAAGACAGTACTACACAGCTTTTAGAAACTCAGAAGAAGACTGACGAAATAACCACACAACCACCCCCAGGGTTGAAAGAGGTTCAAAAGAAATCGAATGAGGGACTTAACGAAATTCAAGGAGCTGCTGATATAGACAAGATGAAGCGTCCAGACAATACGCCAAGCTCGTCAACAGTAGAAGAGAATATCCTGAAGGCTTTAGAAAGACTTTAGAAAAAGTAGCAGGTATTAAGTAAGTAGAGTTAAATATCTCTCACATTGAAGGAAACTTTTAATTTAAGAGTTTCACAAAAGAAGTATTATAGCTCAGATATAGACATCTTGATTGCAGTAATCAAGATGTCTATTAATTTTATCTGGCAATCCGCTACAAATCTGTGAGAATAAAGCAACGCTAGAAGCCAGGTTTGCTTAAGAAAGTGGGTTTGGTGATTTCTGTGTTTGTTTATGGCAGTAGCGAGCTACAGTGCGTACAGGAGATTTTTAGGCGTAAGCAGCTTTGTCTAAATATTTACATAACTCCCGTTTAGGTCTGATGGTTAATTACTAATAAAGAAAAGCTTAAATTTTATCGGCTTTGGGTTTCAATTTAGTATACAGAAAAATACTTAGCTATTACCGCTGCTGACCAAAGCAGTCTGAATGTCATAATATCTATGAATAAAAGATCCACAATCCTTCCTTTGGTTGATGTTGAATCGAGGCTAAATTGGTGAAGTTATAAGGGAAGATAGCTTAGGATTTGAATACTATGCGTAGAGTAAACATTGGTTTGACAGAAGAGCAACGTAAAGGTGTAAGTAATCTGTTAAACCAGGATTTAGCGGATGCTTATCTGTTATTGGTAAAAACGAAAAAGTATCACTGGGATGTCGTCGGACCTCAGTTCCGCTCTCTACACCTCCTTTGGGAAGAGCATTATACAGCTTTAACTCTGAGTATAGATTCTGTTGCTGAGCGGGTTCGCGCCCTTGGCGGTTATCCAGTTGGTAGTATGGAAGGATTTTTGCAAATGGCTTCTCTCAAGGAGCATGCTGGTGATGTTCCTAGCGCCACTAAAATGGTATCTAACTTGATGGAAGACCACGAGCAAGTCATTCGGAATCTACGGGAGCATATAGATAAGTGTAGTGATGAGTTCCATGATGAAGGAACTGCAGACTTTTTAACTGGATTGATGGAAGGACACGAGGAGATGGCTTGGATGCTACGCTCCTTCATCGAAGGAGAGTCCATCGAGACAGACAATACTAACCCATCCTCAGAAAAGAAAACCCCTGTAGGTGTGTAATGTTTGTTAGATAGTAGTAATTGTGCGAACGTTTCGTAATTCATAAGCAAGATGAGGGGGGTTTCAACAAGGCAGAAGCATACAAGGCAGAACGCACCATATCTGCTGTCTTTCAAGAGCAAAAGCAAGTTTATGATGTTATTAGACAGTTACTAGACAGAGGCGTGTCTAGAGACCATTTATCAGCAATGGGTAGAAACTTCCAATCAGAAACTCGCATCGCCGGCTTCATTACAAAAAGGGATGTGATTCTGGGAGGTTTAAGAACGGGAGCTATTTTTGGTTCTTTACTCAGCTTGCTTACGGGAGTAGGCGTACTGTTTATTCCTTTTGTTGGTCCGATTGTGGCAGCAGGACCGATTGGTGCAGTTTTGCGGAGGAGCTGCTAGTGGAGCGATCGCTGGTAGTGCGGGTGCTGGTGAGCGTATCAGTTCTCACGGCTTTGGGAATGCCAGAAGACAAAGCCGCTTTTTATTAGACTCGGCTACAATCTAGGGAGTTTTTGGTAATGGCATAAGTTCCAGCAGATCGCATTGGAGAATACCAATTGTTGATCGAAAGTGCTGGTGGTGAAGAAGTTCATACCATTGAAAAAATTCTGCCCCGTGCTTGTACTGGTGCCTGTAACAATCCAGAAGATCTGTCTCCTGAAATCCGCTCTCATCTTTCAGACGAAGCTCAACGCACTTTTATTGAAAGTTATAACAGTGCCATCAAACAGACAAATGACGAAGTAAAAGCCGAACAAGCTGCACAAGCTGCGTGGGAAGCTGTTCACCAGCAATATGACGAAGACGAGAATGGAGTTTATTCTAAAGTAAAAGCTAATGTTTAACGGACTGATGGCATAAAACTTCATAATTCCTACGGCTGTTGCTGGTTGGAGGTAAAAGTTATCTGTTTGTTATTGGGTGGATCGCTCGATCCACCCATTTTATATTTTTTTTCTTTTGAATTTGTCAACCTGAGCGCCCGAAGTTCTATCAACTAGTACAGCACGGCGTAAATAGGGCAACCATTTAAAATCCCTCAAAAGCAGATCCATCATACTTTTGACTTTTAACTTTTGACTTTTGACGAACGCTTTGCGGCACCAGTATTCTGTCAAGTCAATTTTGCCGGGTAACAGCACCAAGAAAAATCTCTTTCCCCCCTGCCTCCCCTGCCTCCCCTGCTTGCCCTAACCCGTCAATTTTAGGTTGACAGACTACTAGGGGTTGGTGAACTAATCTTTTCTACGATGAAAATCACTCTTCTTAAACCGTGTTTCACCTAATAATCTTAAAGAATTTTCCTGACTTCTTGGTCCTAATTCTTGAATTCTTCTTTGATAATTTTGCCGCCATTTCTCAAGTTGCTCTATAGATACTGATTTTGTAACTACATTAACATCATTTCCTCGCCAATCAACTTCTGAATCTGTTGTAAATACACCACCATCTAATTGTTCCAGTTGAATATTCCAATATTTACTAAATCTGATTTTTAAAGCTTCTACTTGTTCAAAAACTTTATTTCTATGTTTATTTCTTCTTTTTCTTTCTGTTGGTCCTCTTGCTTCTGTATCAATAAATTTAGTCTCAATTATAAATAACTTACCGAATGATGTGAGATAAACGAAATCACACTTACCTAGATCGGTATAATCAGAAATTGGTGACTTTTCAAATAAAAGTAATTCAGTGCATGAAGGAAATATATAATTGATATTTAGGAAAAGGTAAGCTTGTAATAAAAGTTCCTTCTCATAAGGAAACCTCACAACTCCCTCAAAAAATCTTTTAATATCTTCCTGAGTTTGCGGTTGAATTTTTTTGCAGTATAAAATAAATTGACCTAAATCATCTGCGGTCATCAAAGTTTTACTCCTTCCCCTGTTCGCCGCACAAAACCCAATAAGGTTTGGATAACGGATGAAGAGCAAAGGAAAAAATTAATTTGTAAGCATTTAGCCATCAGTAATCAACCCTTCTCCCAAAGGGAGACGCAACGCGAACGGGTAACATTTAGAAACGTCGCTCCTTTGAAGCGTTACTCCTTTGTGAGAAGAGCGCTCGCTGACGTTCGTTCCAACGCTACCGATGTGTTTCCGCGAAGATTTTTCCTCTCCTAATACGGTAGAATGCCTCATGCGCTCTCACTCACTATCAGCCTAGATGACTCGGCTAGATATTTTGTGTCACTTACTACAAAATTCTGTTCATAAGTTAACTGAGGAGCGTATGTAGTATGGTATGCTTACATTAGTTTTTCACCCTTTTTCTCTTAACCTTTTACCTTTAATCAAACAGTATTGACAGATAACCCTATAGCATAAAAAGATACCACTTCTCTTGAGGAGGTATCATCCGCAGAAGTGACTAAAAAAAACTATTAGAGTCGGAAATGTGTACGCTAATATACTGATGATTTTGCCAGACAATGAGTAATCACCAGAGACATGCTACTAGAGTGAGAAGGCGAGAACGGGAAGAGAATAATATTAAATGCCTGTAAGCTGTTGCATGTGCGCAAAAAAGTTAGCACTTTGAAGAGCCTGAACAGCTGTTCTAGAATCTTGTACCCAAAATTGCCGACCAAAACGAACAAGTTGACGAGAATTTCCTGCCTGTACAATTCCTATTACTGGCACTTTCGCTTTTTCTTTGTCCCCAGACTGCTCTTGCAAAATTGTTTTCAAACGATATTGTTCTTCAATAGTGGCTGCTTGTAAGGGATTTAGTTCTACCATTACCATCTGCACTGTTTCTACTGACTCTGCATCTTCAACAATCAATTGAGTTTGATCGTCTCGCCGATCTACCTTGCCCCAAAGAATAAACCTGGAATCAACCTGTAGCAGTAAATGAATCCGCTCATAAATTTTAGGAAATACGACGGCTTCCAATTGTGTGGTTAAATCTTCTATCTGCAAAATTGCCATTGGCTCGCCCTTTTTAGTCATGACTTTTTTAACTCCATTAAGCATGACAACTGCACAAAGGGTCATTTCCTCTCTTTGTTCTCCGAGTTGCGAGAGGTTAATCGGAGCCAGAACTATAGCTGAGGAGCGTAGAGATTTCAACGGATGGTCTGATACATAAAAGCCTAACAGTTCTTTTTCCATCCGTAACTTTTCCTGTGGAGGGTAGTCAGAAATGGGTTTAGCTTTGGGGGCAACTTCAAAGATGTGAGGAGCTGTACTTTTATTATTCAAAAATCCGTCGCCTAATAAATCGAACAGACTCACTTGACCACTCGCTCTATCTCTGGCGCGAGATTGAGCCCAATCATACACAAGCTCGAGATCTTGGATTAACTGATGGCGATTAGACTCGAGTTTGTCAAAAGCTCCACAGTGGATCAGTGCTTCTAATGTCCGGCGGTTAACAGCACGCAAATCTACGCGATCGCAAAAATCCGAGAGTGATTTAAATTCTCCTGCTTCTCTGACCAATAAAATACTGGCGATCGCATTTTGCCCGACGTTACGAACTGCTGATAATCCAAACAAAATCTTGTTCGTTGATGGCGTAAAGTCCACACCAGAGCGATTAATATCAGGAGGCTCTATTTGAATATTCATACTCAAACAGGTTGAGATATATTTCTGCACCTTGTCTGTGTCGCCACTATGTGCAGTTAACAGCGCCGCCATGTATTCTAATGGATAGTTCGCCTTTAAATACGCAGTTTGGTATGTTACATATCCATACGCAGTTGAATGGGATTTATTGAAACAATTAGAAGCTATCAAGCCATTTTTAATGACAAAATTATGGTCACGCTCCACACCAATGTCATAAACATTTTGTGTAGCTAATACTCTACGTGTCATAATTTTTACCATAATTTTCCTCAAAAATTTCAAAAATTATTTGATTACTAAAATTGTCAATATGCTAGGGTGAGCATTGCCCACTTTGTTGAAATACATAACCTAAGTCGCTTGACGCAATCTACATGATGCGTAGTCATTGGGCATCGTTAAATGGAGAAACAGGGAATTGTGACTTCTTACTTTTCATCCATGACCCATGAGCAGCCCTAACTATGATAACGAGTAACTTACTTATGGTATTCAATAATGAGAGCGTAAGCCGCCACCACTCTCGAATGTTGATGCGACTTCATACACATTGGGCAGAATCGTCAACATGTACTAAAATCAATGACTTGAGTCATAAAGGAAGCAATCATGGTATCCATCCGCGAGTTGCACAAACAGTTAGTTACGAAAGAACGTTCGGCTGTTGAAATTACCCAAGAAGCTTTAAACCGTATTCAAGCACTAGAGCCAAAATTGCACAGTTTCTTATGCGTGAATGCTGAACGCGCTTTATCATCGGCTCGTAGTGTGGATGCTAAAATTGCCGCAGGCGTTGAAATTGGAATTTTAGCAGGAATTCCTATAGGCATCAAAGACAATATCTGTACTCAGGGAATTCCCACTACCTGCGCCTCTCGAATTCTAGAAAACTTCATACCACCATACGAATCAACGGTGACGCAAAAACTGGCAGATGCTGATGCAGTCATAGTGGGTAAAACGAATCTAGATGAGTTTGCTATGGGTGGTTCCACAGAAACCTCAGCCTTCCAACGTACGGCTAATCCTTGGGATCTATCACGAGTACCGGGTGGTTCTTCTGGTGGTTCGGCAGCGGCAGTAGCAGCAGGAGAATGCACTGTAGCTCTTGGTTCCGATACTGGTGGTTCGATTCGGCAACCCGCATCTTTCTGCGGTACAGTTGGGATCAAACCGACTTATGGACTGGTTTCCCGTTACGGTTTGGTGGCTTTTGCTTCATCTTTGGATCAAATTGGACCATTTGCTCGTTCTGTCGAAGATGCCGCAATATTATTGAATGCGATCGCAGGTTACGATCCCAAAGACTCGACTTCGCTAAAAGTTGAAATTCCCGACTATACTGCCAACTTAAAACCAGATCTCAAACCAAGAGCAAAGCTGAGAATAGGTGTCATCAAAGAAACCTTTGGAGAGGGCTTAGATTCTGTAGTTGAACAAGCTATTACCAAAGCGCTGGATCAACTACAAATTTTGGGAGCAGAAATTCATGTCATTTCCTGTCCCCGATTCCGCTATGGCGTACCCAGTTACTATATTATTGCTCCTTCAGAAGCATCAGCCAACTTAGCTCGTTATGATGGTGTTAAGTATGGCTTTCGCGCTCCGGAAGCAGACAATCTATTATCCATGTACACTCGTACCCGTTCCACTGGTTTTGGTGCAGAAGTCAAACGCCGGATTGCGATCGGAACTTACGTTCTTTCTGCTGGTTATTACGATGCTTACTATCTCAAAGCGCAGAAAGTCCGCACTTTAATTAAGCAAGACTTTGAAAAAGCTTTTGAAACAGTCGATATGTTAGCCTGTCCGACTGTTCCTACCACTGCTTTCAAAGCAGGGGAAAAAGACGATCCCCTAAGCATGTACCTACTTGACTTAATGACGATTCCCGTGAACCTTGCGGGCTTACCCGGTATAAGTGTTCCTTGTGGTTTTGACAACAATGGACTACCGATTGGTTTGCAGCTGATTGGCAAGGTACTTCGAGAAGATCAACTGTTTCAAGTCGCTTATGCTTATGAGCAATCAACCTCTTGGCATCAGCGATTGCCGCAGCTTTAAAGAGTTGTAGAGACGCTTCATGGGCAACGCGTCTCTACTCTTATTGGCTACTGGCTTTTCTGTGGAGTGAATGTAACGCTCTTAACACTATCTACAGCTCCTAACGGTTGTGGTGGCTGATTATTTGTAGAAATTAATACAGCGCCAGCGTTACCAGAACGTACACTTAACTCTTTTTGAGCTGTCCAGGTTTTGTGATCGCCCTTGTTCATAAATCCCTCAAATGCAGTTTTGCCATCCACTTTGACTCGCAGCCAAGATTTGTCCTGAAGATCGAGAGTGACTTCAACATTGGAATTGGCGTTTGTTGTCGGTGATGTGGTTGGGGTAGGAGTGGATGCTACTGGCAAGACTGTTTTTGATTTGGGAGAGCTTGCTGAGTTTTGCTTTGAACTAGATAGTTTTGAGGTTTGTTGGGGGGAAGTTTTTTGCTTAGTATCGCTTGCTGAGTATTGCTCTTGATTTACAGATTCTGCTGTCTGTCGTGGAACAAGCACGTAAAACAGTCCAAAGCTAGCTACGGCTAAAAGTAAGGCATATGGTATCACAAGAGGTGGTATGCGGAAATTCGATTTTTTCTTTTTATTTTCATGATAATCATGATTATCATGATTATCATGATTGTTTTCAGGTTCAGGAGCGGAAAAAGCTGTTGCAAAAGTTTGCGACAAAGCAGATCCATCTAATCCCACAGCATCTCCATAGTGACGAATAAATCCTTTAACATAGACAGCTTCTGGTAATTCTTCAAATCGCTCTTCTTCTAAAGCTTGGATAAAAATTGGTCGAATACGTGTATGAGCAGCTACGTCTTCTATACGTATCGATTTTTCTTGTCTCACTTGTTTTAACTGTGCAACTATCTCTTTGAGTTGCTCCTCTTGAGCCTGATTTAAGAGCTTCACCTTCTTCTCCTAATGCTTGCTAAATGTTAAGTTTTTAATAGACGACTTTTTGGGATGTAATAATTTTTTTTGGCTTACTGAGAGTCTATCATTTCTTAATAATAGATTTATGATTATTTTACAAAGCCAAAGTAGATATAGCTTAGCTATGAATATTGTATTTACAAATACTCACATGACAGCAATCAAGCTGCAATATCTAATAAAATTCCTAATTTGGGTAAGTGCGGCTGTAGCGCTTATATATAGTGTGATCTGCATATTCCTTTTTTTTGAGCAAAGTAAGTTCATATTTTTTCCCTCTTCTATTATTGAAACAACACCATCTGCATTCAATCTCCAGTATGAAGAGATTTGGGTGCCTGTCTGTGTTGGCAAGGGGAGAGTAGAACACATCCACGGATGGTGGATCGAAGCTTCCTCACCTAACGCCAAGGTTGTACTTTATCTACACGGGAACGGGATCAATATTGGCGCAAACGTTGAAAGAGCAAATCGTTTTCATAAACTAGGTTTTTCAGTTTTGCTCATTGATTATCGAGGATACGGTCGTAGTGAGGGTGGTTTTCCTCAGGAAACAAGTGTTTATCAGGATGCTGAAGCAATTTGGAATTATTTGATACAGCTTCATATCCCACCCAACCAGATTTTTATTTATGGACATTCCTTGGGAGGTGCAATCGCCATTAATTTAGCTCTTGAACACCCAGACGCAGCTGGATTAATTGTAGAAAGTTCTTTTACCTCTATCAGGGAGCTCATTACTTATCGGAACAATTTTTGGATGTTTCCAGTCGATTTGATCCTGATACAGCGGTTTGAATCGATTAAGAAAGTGCCAAATTTAAAAATGCCAGTTTTATTCATTCACGGTATGGCTGATTTCATAGTGCCGACTAATATGAGTCAAAGTCTGTACGATTTAGCCCATGAACCGAAAAAATTGCTTTTTGTTCCAGGTGCTGGACACAATAATGTGGCAGAACTTGAGCCTGTTAAATATCAGCAAGTAATACAGTCTTTTGTCAATTCTATTTCAATTTCTCATAAGGATTAATACAGAATTACTTACTCTATATAAGAGCGAACCCCGATAGCTACTCAGTATATTATAAACTATTAGCTTTGAATAGTTAGATTTGTATTTTTACGTTAAAATTTGGAAATCATGACAGATAGCAATCAGATTGAGGTTGTGAATCGTTGCTTATGGTTAATCATCTTTAGTACAACAAGGCAAAAGCAAAAAGTTTGAACAACTCCCTTGTGTAAACTTTTTACATATTTCACACGGATAGCTTATTTCCGCAGTTATATACTAGTAAACAATAACGCAAATAAAGAGCCTATTCAAAACTACCAAAAAGCTCCGTATTCAAGCTCTTTGATTTTGCGAAAAGTAGGCAATACTGGTTTGCTCACAATTTTAAAAGTCTGTATTGTCAGCTTTATAGCAATAAAGAAAGATTAAATTCTTACCAATAAGTCATTCTAGCATGTCATCCCTTGTTAGGCAGTCGCCGATGATGAGAGATTTGCCGGAAAGCACTATTTGAACAGCCACGACTAAATCCTGTTTAGATTGCATCAACTTTATAAGTATTGATGCTAATTCGTCCTCGGTAAAAATACTGCTACAGTTAGTAAATAATATTTAACTTTTTTTCAGAAAAACCCTGAAATTGATACTCGATAATCCGGAGACACCGAAAAAACTGAGAAGAGGAAAATATACTGATAAAACTACAATTTGCTCATTTGCCGAAAGAGGCTTCAGATCATGACTGGCACATCTATATACTTGTTAACAACTCCTGGAAATTCATCTATTGAAATTTCTCAAGATGAAGTAAGAACGCTTCTTTCTGAGATAGAAAATCAACTTCATCAAAGCAAAGTTTATCGCCGTGCACTTGGTGCATTACAAAAGTTATTAGGTTCAACAGAACAAGCTGATGTTCTATTCAAACTTGTAGGCAGAGAAGCAATAGGTTTAGCATTTCGGCAATTCACAGAAAAGCAGGAAAAAGTCGCGGAAACTCAGCAAATAGACGAAAAAAGTGAAGTAATAGCAGCCCTACAGCCAGTAGAATCCGCAGAATTAGCCGAGTCCTCAAATAGTATTAAATTGCACCAAGAGTCTGTCGTCACAACCAGCGAAATCGACTCACAACCAGAGTCAAATGTGATATTAAGTACATCTGACGAGCCAATGAAAGCTGCAACAAAAGACAGTTCCATCAAGGTAACACCGAAGCAGTGGTTCAAGTTGAACAAAAAACCTTCTCAAGCCGAATTGGCTCAAACGGCAGCAGAAAAGCGGATAGAGACTTTACGTCAGATTGGGCAACAACTCCGGCAAGCCCGAGAATCTCAAGGACTTTCCCTCAGCCAACTGAATGTTTATACTCACGTACAAATCGCTTACATGGAGGCTATAGAGAATGGCAATTGGGAGTTATTGCCAGATGAAGTCTATGTTCGTGGCTATATTCGCGTGATGGGAAATACTTTAGGATTAAATGGCTCGACGTTAGCTGCTGCTTTACCAGCACCATCCGTGATGAAATCACTCGTGCCACCTCAGTACCAAATTAAAAATAGTGGTGGATTTGGAGGGTTCGGATTGGCAGTACGACCTGTACATTTGTATATAGGCTACACTGCTCTTGTGGCAGGGGCTTTTGGCGGGTTATCAATGATATCTCAGCAACAAACAAATGCTGATAGACTTCTTAACAAAGCTACAATAACGCCACCTTCTTCATCATTCGCCCAATCATTGAAAGATAAAAAAACAACTGCAAAACCAGCTTTACAATCTAATACTGCTGGTGTTACCGTTGGACATGATATTTCTCCACCAGAAGCACTTTAGGAATGAAGGAAGAAGAACACTTAATCACAAGAGCATTGGTAATTTATTTGTTAATGGTTAATTGCAATTAACCATTAACAATTGCCTAATTTACACTAATCCAGAACGCAGTGCGACAACTGCAGCTTGTACACGATCATCAACGGATAATTTGTTCATAATTCCCCGAACGTGAGTTTTCACAGTGTTGGGACTGAGATACAATTTCTCAGCAATTTCTGGGTTGCTTAAACCATCAACTATTAGTCTGAGTACTTCTAACTCGCGCTGAGACAAGTTTGCTGAGTTACCTTTGGGAGAGGGTGGTTTGAGATTGTCAATGACTTTCCTGGCAATTTGGGGATCAAGATAGGTTGCACCTTCAACTGCAGCGGCGATCGCACTCAGCAATCTTTCTACACTTGCCCCTTTGATACAATATGCATCTGCCCCACTAGACAGAGCAGCGATAATTTCGGTATCTGTTTTATGAGATGTCAGCATCACCACATGAGTATCTGGTAGTGCTGCTTTAATTTGCTGTGTTGCCGCAATACCATCAAGCCGTGGTAAGCCAATATCCATCACAACCAGATCCGGTTTCAGTTTAAGTGCTGCTTGTACACCTAAATAACCATCTTCCGCTTGTCCTACAATTTCTAATTGAGGATGAGCCATTAAGGATTGTTCCAATCCCAGTTGCATCATTGGATCGTCTTCTACGATCAAAACTCGCAATCGAGAGGTATTGGGTAGATTCAAGTTATAGGTAGTATGTAGAGACATTTTAAACCGATTTTGGCCAACTTACTTGATTATTCTTCAACGCGATAGCCCAACTCTGCTAAATGTAGGCGAGACTGACGCCATTTTGGTTGTACCTTAACGAACAGTTCCAAGTACACTTTACCTGCAATTAATTTTTGGATTTGTTCGCGTGCTTCACTACCGATTGCTTTTAGCATTGTTCCGCCTTTACCAATAAGAATTCCCTTTTGAGAATCTCGTTCTACATGAATAGTGGCAAGAACACGGGTAATAGTTGATGTTTCTTCCACTAAATCTATGGAGACGGCTACCGAGTGGGGAACTTCCTCACGAGTTAAGAGTAAAATCTGTTCTCGAATTAATTCGCCCATGATAAAGCGTTCCGGTTGATCAGTTACTAAATCGGGTGGATAATATAGTGGTCCTCGTTCTAAAGAGTGAATCAATAATTGTTGTAGTTGCGGCAATCCTACAGATGTTTTGGCAGAAAACTCCACAGTCTGCCATTGGTGCGATGACGCCAGTTCCCGATAACTTTCATCAATTGAAGAGGAATCTTGGGGTTGAAGATCAATTTTGTTCAAGCCTAAAATGACCAATGTTTGACTCGTAAGAGCATTGCCTGCAACATCTTTACTCAGTAAGTCAGCGATGTAGCGATCGCCCGCACCACAATTTGTAGATCCATCCACCAAAAACAGAACCACATCTACAGATTCAATGGCTATCTTGGCATTTTTCACCAGCACTTCGCCTAGTTGGTGATGGGGTTTATGGATTCCTGGAGTATCCACAAAAATGAGTTGTGCTTCTGGTGTAGTTATAATGCCTCGTAACCGATTGCGTGTTGTTTGTGCTACTGGTGAAGTTATGGCTATTTTTTGTCCGACTAATTGATTCATTAGCGTAGATTTACCGACATTAGGACGACCTATAATGCCAATAAAACCCGATTTGAAGTCAGGGGGAGCCTGGGGAATTAATCCTTCTTCTGAAACTGAGAAGATGTCATATTGAATACTAGTCACTTGTAGCTTTACTCTCTTGTTTACTATATAAGGTAAGTTTGTTTTTTCTCAAAGACAAAACAAACATAAAATTACTTTGTACTTTTTAGTAAGTCTCCTAACTTTAGTTTAGTCTACGACTCAAGATATTTTTCCCAGTTAAATCAACAAATTTGGCAAAACGCTGAGAAACTAAGTAAGAAAAGCGTCACACTGAAACGAGATCAACGACTCGCTGCATTAATAAACCTTGAGACAAATGTCGTATCGATTATAAATCATGTGTGCCGCACACCGACGGATAAATGCTTACTGTGCAATTCCAAGTACATATTCACCTTCATTCACTGCCTGATTGGTTGAGATGTCATAAACCAATCCACCTAGAGAGGCACATACGTCAGTAACAGTTGGTAATTGACATTCTTTATTAAAACTCAGAATTTGATAAAGCCGTTCTCCTGCCTTAACTGAACTTCCCAAATCAACTCTGTCTTGAATCATGCCTCCAACTGGGGCATAATATTTTTTCACCTGACTTCTACTTTTAAAAGTCATCCTTTGGTATCTTTCCTCATCTACGGGAAACCCAGGTATTCGCAACACTCCTTTCCTAACTAAATAATTTTTTACTCCCAAAATACCTTTGGCAACTGAATTGGGATTTATCTGCATTCCGGTACCAAGTTCGAGTGTCCAAGCTTCTACATCAAACTTAATTTCTCTACCAAGTTGGTGAAAATGATTTTCTAGAGCTAACCAGGGTTTTATAAACGCTTCATCAAACGCATCTCCGTCATAAGTATCAAGTAATATTCCTGTATTGAGAAGGAAGTATTTGGCGCTGTCTTCTCTATTTTTAAAGTAATAAAGGTAGTTTATGCCTTGATTGGTAGCAGTGTGCAAGTCAATTAAATAGTCAGCATCTAAAGTAAGGGATTGTAGTTTATATCGAAAACGCTCGGTGTATGGTACACCACTAGGAGAGTTAATTTTTTCCGAAAGGTTATTAAGTTTTTTTCTAATTTTATTCTGGTAATTTTTTTTGATCACCTCTATGTCAAGATCGATTTGAGATAAGGCAAAGTCGAGCAAATCGTCAGCTTCTTTTTCATAATCCCAAAAGATCCGATTCCAATCTTTTCCTTCATAAACACAGTAACGTCCTGAAGAAAAAATATGAGAACGTTCATTGGTTCCTGTGGGGTTACAAACAGGTACTAGCCATATCTCTCCGGATAAGTCTGTATTATTTAATGCAAGTAAGAATTCTATCAATTGGTGAATCACAGCATTTCCTGCTATCTCTGCACCGTGTAAGTTAGATTGAATGTAAACTTTTTTACCTTTGTGAGCGCCGCTAAATTTGTAAAGCTGGAGATATAGGCGATCGCCTGAAGTCATGTGGCGAAGTGGAACCGTAGAGATATCAGGAATCATGATTGTTTCGGTCGTGCAATTTCACGATTCTCTCATAAACTATGAGGGGGCGGTTTTTGTAGATTGATGCATTATACTACATTATTTTACTGCATAAGTCTGATAGTATATGGTTTTTTTTAGAGCTTAAAGGGAAAAGTCAAAGTGCTACCTGTTATAAATGGAAGAAACACCCACTCCCCGATGTTCAAAGAAATAATCAGGCTTTCAGCAACTAGTTCTTAGGAGGGCGTTGATGTCGGAAATATTTGCCACAACTGGAACAATCGCGGCGATCGCGACTGCTGTCGTCCCCCAACAAGGAAGCGTTGGGATTGTGCGCCTATCCGGAGCGTCGGCAATGCACATCGCCCAAACTCTTTTTCATGCACCTGGGCATCAAGTGTGGGAAAGTCACCGCATCCTCTACGGTTATATCCGTCATCCCCAAACACAACAATTGGTAGATGAAGCACTGTTGCTGATAATGAAAGCACCTCGTTCTTACACCCGTGAAGATGTGGTAGAGTTTCATTGCCACGGAGGCATTATGGCTGTACAGCAGGTGTTGCAACTGTGTCTGGAAAATAATGCCAGACTTGCCCAACCAGGCGAATTTACCCTCCGCGCCTTTTTGAATGGACGACTGGATTTGACTCAGGCAGAAAGTATTGCCGATTTGGTGGGAGCGAGATCGCCGCAAGCGGCACTTGCAGCGCTTGCAGGTTTACAGGGAAAGTTAGCTTATCCGATTCATCAGTTACGTGCCAACTGTTTAGATATTTTGGCGGAAATAGAAGCTAGAATCGATTTCGAGGAAGATTTACCGCCGTTGGATTCTAAAGCAATTGTATCAGAAATCGCCAAAATTGCCACAGAAATCACAAAGCTACTCGCAACTGCCGATCAAGGTGAACTGCTGCGTTCGGGGTTGAAAGTGGCGATCATTGGACGTCCGAATGTCGGGAAATCGAGTTTGTTGAACGCTTGGAGTCGGAGCGATCGCGCCATTGTCACTCCCCTACCAGGAACAACCCGCGATGTCGTGGAATCGCAACTCGTAGTTGGTGGCATTCCCGTACAGGTACTGGATACAGCAGGTATTCGGGATACAGTTGATCAAGTGGAAAAAATTGGAGTTGAGCGATCGCGTCGTGCGGCAAATGCTGCTGACTTAGTACTACTCACAATTGACGCTACAGTAAGTTGGACGACAGCAGATCAAGAAATCTACGAACAGGTGCAACACCGTCCGTTAATTTTAGTAATTAACAAAATCGACTTAGCATCACCCGAAGGAATGCCGTATCCAAAGGAGATTCAACAGGTTGTCCAAACAATAGCTGCCCAAAATCAAGGTATTGAAGCTTTAGAAGCAGCGATTTTAGAAACAGTACAAGCAGGTATTGTCCAAGCCGCCGACTTAGATTTAGCAATTAACCAACGACAAGCAGCGGCGTTGATAAAAGCAAAAACCTCCCTAGAACAAGTGCAAGCGACAATCACCCAGGAGTTTCCCCTTGATTTCTGGACAATTGACTTACGAGGTGCAGTTCACGCTTTAGGCGAAATTACCGGGGAGGAAGTTACAGAATCTGTACTAGATAGAATTTTTAGCAAATTCTGTATTGGGAAATAATATCAGATCCGATAATTAATTCCAACAAATCAAAACCAAAAATCCTCTTGAACTACATTGCTCTCCTGCGCTATTGGCTTATGACTTGATTTGGGAAAGAGTGAAAAGCCATTCGACACATAGTAAGATGAGCGTTAGTGCCGAAACTGCTTGTGCGATTGCATTACTTCGTTTGCTGAGAAGTCAGCCCAGTAAAGATGAACGAAAAAAGTGTCACTTTATGCATAATTAGGTTAGGTGCTTAACTTGATATCTTTTCTACAAAACTACCAAAAGCACTCTTGTCGATTAAGCCATTTTCTAAAAGTATTCGGCGTACAGCTACCAAATGTACAACATCGACATACGCCTTTTTTTCATACCCTGGTAAAATTATCAAGGCTCCAGATGATGGATACTGAAAAACATGATGTGATCCAGCAGTAGGTAAGTGAATAAAACCTACCCTTAACAGCATATCTTCTAGCTCAGTAAACGTAATATTTCTAAGCATTATGGCGAATCACTCCCTGTAACTGCTTTAGAACATCATCCCTATATTTAGCAAATTTTTTAATTGCCTGTTCATTTAGTATATTTGTTTTAGATAGGTGAACAGTATAAGTTTCGCCAATTTTGGAGAGGTCAAATTCTTCCAAGCTTTCAAAATATGCCTGTAAGTATAACCAATAACTTACACTCGTTTGAGCATGATACACAATCAGAATACATGGCATAGGCTCAAGCAGCCATAATTCTAAGTCTGAGCGTTCTAAAATAAAAGCAATAGTTTCTTTATCTGCGAGTATTTTCAGAGAATCTCTAGCTTTTAGCTGTAAGTAAATCTGACCATTTTCTATTTCCCCATTAGTATCATAAGTGAACATAACCAAGTCAAAGCCATAATCATACTCAATTCGCTCTACTGAGTAACCGCACAAGAAAATATATCGTTCAACATGATTTACACTAATGTCAGCAATGATATGCTCTCTTGGCCGCCTCTTTTTCACCATTTACCTTTATGAATTTTTTTAAATTCCCATAAATCTTACCGGAAAAGTAATGTGGCGGCAAACGTCAATAACGTTTATCCTATCCCAACCATTTATTGCCGCAGATTTTACTGCCTGTCGTCTTAGCTTGCTTGATTAGCGTACCCACTTACTTAAATGTTCCCTCGCTTTACTGAAACACAATAGCTCAAGCTACAAAGAGGCAAAACTCCAAACTACCACCAAGAGTGTTAATACATGTAAAATGGACATTCAAAGGGTTTTACGTGACCGACGAATTATTCACTCCGATCTAGAGATGATGAGTGGAACTCCAGTCTTTGTTGGCACGCGAGTTTCATTGTAAACCTTTTTTGACTACCAAGGGAGGTGTGAAGCAGGCTTAGGTGAATTCCTAGAAGATTTCCCACACTTGCAGGCGCAGGTATTGTTAGTGAGTGGAAGTGATTGCAAAAGCAATGATAGATCACGAGCGATCGCTTCGCCTTCGCAACAATTACAAGTTGTTCGTTATCAATTGCCCCAGACGTTTTAACACACTTAGAACGCCATACAAATCATTTCCTGGATTGAAAATATAGAACATTTTCGACACAGCGTACTGCGGATTCTGTTTTTTTACTAATTTAAAGAATAAGAAACTATTGCCGTTTGTCAGCAGTCCAAAAGCGGGTTTATCTGGGTGAGGATTTGCCAACATATAAGTAAGTAGCTGCGCCCATCCTACTTCTAATGAAAAAGTTGTCTTCTTAGACTCGATAACGGCTACCCAAAGTTGTTCAGATAACACCAAAACATCTATATCTCCTTTGACAATGACTCCTTCATCTTCATCCGAAATTTCCACAGACTTTTCTGACTTGATGTGAAAGGGAGATAAATAAAAATCTGCTAATTCCAATAAGGGAGATAGTACCACCATTTTGACAGTATTTTCAAGCATAGGTGGGTATTCAAGTAAATTAGAATAACTTTCTTTCACTCGGTCAAGTCGCTGCTTGTCTACACTAATGATTTCTGGCAAGTTATCTTGCCACTCCCGAAAAAAATGCTCATCATGAACTAGCTGAATTCCAAATTTTGTTCTTAAGTCATGCAGGGTGACGTTTCTTGCTTGGATTGTTTGAAACATTATTACTACACTGTTCTACTTATTTCAATTTTGGATGAGCAGATGATTTGGCGCAACAGGTAAGGTGCTGATATGCCTGGATTGTGTCAGAAGCAAATACAAACCCACTTTGGAGCAGTTGTTGCCACAAAGGAGTGTAGTTGAGAGCTTGACACTTGCTGAAACTGATAACCCACTTTTATTCTTGTTGTATCCTTTAGGGCATCATCTTGAAATATTATCTATCTCTACTCTTCAGCTTAATTCTGGTATGCGTTTTGCAGAGCGGAAGCCTAAATATAGCGCCAACTTTTGCCATTGATCGCATTAGAGGAGAGCAAACCTCTCAATCTGTCTCGTCTAGATTACCGATGCAGTTAATCGAGAAAGATCACTTCAACGCTCATCCAGTCACAGTGAATCGTATACATTTCAGTCCGAATGGGCAACGTTTAGTGACTGCCTCTCAAGATGGTACAGCTAGATTATGGACATCTTCTGGACAGATGTTGGCTGAGTTCAAGGGACACAATCGCCCCGTGTTTAATGCGAGTTTCAGTCCAGATGGACAGAACATTATCACGGCTGGATATGATGGCACAGCTCGAATTTGGTCACTTTCTGGGCAACACATCGCCACCGTCGCAGATGATGGGGTTTTGAGAGTTTGGGATCTCAAAGGAACTGCTCTCGCCACCTTCGCAATCTCACAAGGGCGGCTAAGTGGTATAAGCTTTAGCCCAGATGGTAAACAAATTGCTATCTCTGGCTTCGATGGAACAGTTTGGCTGGTGAGCCTGAAAACGTAAGGGATTAAAATTACAGCGATTTAGATTATTGCGCTGAACTAACGGAGGGAACATCATGACAAAAGTATTGCGAGTTGGAATCATTGGTGCTAGTGCCGATCGCGGCTGGGCGAAGGAGTCACATGTCGTCGCCGTTCAGAAGTTGGTAGGATTAGAGTTGGCGGCGGTAGCAACGAGCAGACAGTCCACAGCGGATGCTGCTGCTCAAGCTTTTGGTGCAAAGGCGGCTTATGGCAGCTCAGATGACCTGATTCGAGATCCGGACGTTGACCTCGTAGCGGTTTGCGTCAGGGTGCCCAATCACCGCGAGTTGGTCTTGAGAGCGATCGCGGCAGGCAAGCACATCTACTGCGAGTGGCCGCTCGGTCGCAACATTGCCGAGACTGAGGAAATGGTAGCCGCTGCTGACGCTGCAAGTATCCATGCGGCAACTGGGCTTCAAGCGCGAATGAACCCCGCTGCACATCGTGTCCGCGATCTCGTTGCGTCTGGTGCGATCAGTCGGGTGCTGAGTGCCCGACTTTACTCCAGCACAGGTGCTTTCGGTCCGAAAATAGCGACGGCAGATTCTTACTTAGAGAATGCTGAGAACGGTGCTACCCACGTGACGATTCACGGCGGTCATGCGCTGGATCTCGTCAACATGTTGCTGGGTCAACTTACAGACATAAGTGCGCTAACCACAATTCAGTATCCTGAAATCCAGGTCGGCGATGACTCGAAGCAGGCGCGATCAATTCCCGATCATCTGCTTGTACAGTCACACCTAGCAAAGGGTGGGGCGCTTTCAATCGAGGTCGCTGGCGGTCGCCCCCTTGGATCACCGTTCCGACTAGAAGTGATTGGGGAAGCGGGTATGCTCGCGTTAGATGGCGGTGCGCTCAGAGGCTTCTCAACAGGTCGCCTACGCCTATCGCTCAATGACCAGCCTCAGTTGATCGACGAAGGCGAACTAGGAGCGATGCCAGATACCGCCGTTAATGTCGCCGGAGTCTATGCCGCTCTTCGTGATGACATCGCTCAGGGTAGCACGAACGCACCTGACTTTACTCATGCCGTTCACCTGGCGCGGCTCGTTGACGAGGTGCAGTCATCGGCACAGACCGGACAATCGACCTGAACCTTGCAAAACAGCCAGCTCACATCGCATGGATAGCTGCTTAGAGATGTGAGATACTTCAATCATGAGTGATTTAACGGTCAGGGTATTCTTTGTAAAGAATAATACCTATAATGTGCATAACGCACTTTACTTCATAACTTAACAGAATGTCTCTTGTCGATGAAATTAATCATAATAATGTATTAATTGTCGGCGCAAGCCAAGGTATTGGTCTTGGTTTTGTGCAACTTTTACTACAAGATGACAGAATTGCCAAGATATACGCGACATACCGTCAATTGGAGTCAGCTTCTGAATTAATAGCTCTTCAAGATAAATATCCTGAACGATTAATTTGTCTTTCAATGGATATCACTGACGAGTTGCAGATTGTTGAATGTGTTCAGCAGATACGTACTGAGGTTAACAAGCTGCACTTGGTAGTCAACTGTGTGGGGTTACTACATGAAGGTTCTGTGCAACCGGAAAAAAGTTTAAGACAAATCGAGCCAGAACGTTTGCTGCGGTACTTTCAGGTTAACAGTATTGGGTCTGTCTTGCTTGCCAAACATTTATTACCTCTATTCAAGCATAGCGATCGCAGCGTTTTTGCCAGTATTTCTGCGAAGGTTGGTAGTATTGGTGATAATCAATTAGGCGGATGGTATGGTTACCGTGCTTCCAAAGCTGCACTGAATATGTTTATGCGAAATGTGGCGATCGAGTATGGCAGATCTAGCCCCAAAACTTTAGTCGTCATGTTACACCCAGGTACTACCGATACACGCCTTTCCCGTCCATATCAGGGAAATGTACCTGCTGAAAAATTATTCTCTGTAGAACGTACTGTTACCCAATTGCTAGCTGTCATCGAACAACTTCAAGAAGGTGATAGTGGACAGTTTTTCTCCTGGGATGGTAGCCAATTGCCTTGGTAGAATCGATTCAGTTCGGCGAAAGCGTTGATTGAGATAGGTGCGCCGTATGCCAAGATTGGGAATATGTCAGCCGAATATTCATTGCTTCCCCGTTGGCGTACGCCAACGGGGAAGCAAGCTACAAAGCAGCGTCTCCGCTACTGAGAAGAGAAGGCAACGGCTTAAGCCATATCGCCGGGAATCACAACAAGCGCGAGTCGATTCACTTGGGGAAGCGATTGTAGAGTTGGAAGAGGTAAGGGACACTCAGCCCCTGCCTCACACGCAGAACTTGTTTATGATGATGAATATTACAATTGCTCTTATTCCAATCAAAATAAGGATCAGTAAAAATAAACCCTACTAGTAACTTTTATGACCCAAACCCAACCGCTACAAAAACTCTATTCGTTCGATGAATTTATAGAATGGTATCCAGAAAATTCAACACTGCGCTACGAACTACATAACGGAGCAATAGTCGAGATGCCACCACCAACTGGCGACCATGAAGATGTTTTAGGTTTTTTAAGCAAAAAAATTACAATCGAATTTGAGCGGTGCGAATTACCATACACCATCCCAAAAACAGGATTAGTCAAAACACCCAATGGCGAATCAGCCTACATACCTGATGTATTGGTATTAAATCGTGACAATTTAAAGGTTGAACCTTTGTGGAAAAAAGAATCCACCGTTATTTACCCCGAAACTGTAGCGTTACTAATCGAAGTCGTTTCAATGAATTGGCAGGATGATTACTATAACAAATTTGGAAGCTATGAAAAAATGGGCATCCCCGAATACTGGATTATAGATTATAAAGGGTTAGGCGGACGCAAGTTTATCGGCAATCCCAAACAACCAACGATTTTTGTATGTGAATTAATCGATGCTGAATATCAAATGACACCATTTAAAGGTACTGACCGCATCATATCGCCTGCTTTGCCGCAGTTGAATCTAACCGCTCAACAAATATTTGACTCAGTTATTTAATTAAAATCCCCATCCCACTATCCCAGATTTTTCACTCTATAGCTTAAGCTACAATGAGACGAAACTCCAAGCTACCACCAAGAGTGTTATTACTTGTAAGATGGACATTCAAAGGGTTCTATGTGACCGACGAATTATTCACTCCGATCCAGAGATTATGAGTGGAACTCCAGTCTTTGTTGGCACGCGAGTTCCATTGCAAACCTTTTTTGACTACCTCGAAGGTGAAGCAGGCTTAGCCGAATTTCTAGAAGATTTCCCACACTTGCAGGCGCAGGTATTGCTAGTGACTGGAAGTGATTGCAAAAGCAATGCTAGATCAGGAGCGAATCGCTCGTGTTCATTCTACTTGATGAAAATCTGTTGAGCAAGAAATTAAAAAAACCACTTGTGGATGCAGGACACTTGGTGCAAAATGTTGAGGAGATGGGTTGGCGCGGTGTCAAAGATCGAGAACTTTTAGCTCTAGCAGAGGCACATCCTTTTGATGTGTTTATTACAGCGGATAAGAACTTGCCATACCAACAAAATTTGCGTGAGCTTACGTTACAAGTTGTAGTACTGGATGCCTTGAGTATGCGTCCGGATTACCTGCTACCATTAATTACCAAAATTAACGATTGCGTTCTAATCTTAAATCGGGGTTATCTTCACACAATTGATAAAACTGCTCTGTTGTCAGTTTAATTACAGAATTGAGGTTTAATGTAAGTGCTGTCATCGGAGTATCTCGCGTTTTTGTTCGCCGAGTGGGTTATAAACCTATATCCATTTTGTTCTACACCACAATTAAAGGGGATAAAATATTAACTCTATTTCGCTGCAACGTCTCAGCCCTCCTCTATACTGCGTCATCAGCTTAATTTCTTTCGCCTTCGACTCCTCCAGCTTTTTCATGCACAGTATCAATTGAGCGATCGCCCTCGGTGCTAGGGGCAAAACGTGCCACTCCAAGTCATCTCATATTCGGCTGAAAACTTATGATAAAGTTCGTAGTTGCGCTCTTAGCAGTCTGAGAGCGCTGAAGCGCAACTACGAACCTATCTTTTATTTACAAGTCTTTTACCGAACATGATAGATATTTTTCTCGCTTAAGTCACATACATAATACCCTCACATATCCGACTCTCCGCCCTCTCCCAAACTTGGGAGAGGGGTTGGGGGAGAGGGCGTAACAGTATGAGACACAACTGACAGAAATATATAGTTATAACTCACGGTGATGAAATTATCTTCTCCAACGCCATTTGTAAGTCTTGTGTCAGGTTGTTCACTGCTAGTTTTGCTGCTTGACGATTTGTCTGATAAGCTGACGAGCGTTCTGTGATTGAGATTGGTTCACCCACGCTCATCTTTGCTTGCCGCCAACCTAATCGAGGCCGTCGGGGGTTTTTGTCCCCTTTAATCCGGGCGATAATATCGAATAAAATTAAGGAAGTTTCTGCAAATCTGCTAAAGGAAGGCTTTTCCTGAACATAGGTAGCTGTAACTGCGACAAAACTCTCTACTAAACGCATGTGTAGCAACCGCATAGATGCTTCTTCCGCAATCCAGTCTGCTAAGCCTTGCTGTAAGGGAGATAAGCTGTCCAAGTCAGGCAAATCAGTCCGGTAAATATCGTTCCAACCGACTGACTCTATTCGACGACAGCGTTCAATCACAGTTCCTTGTGGTTCAAGACTAAAATATTGCTCTGCAGCTTTTAGCGATCTGTCTAGTAAAGCCTCAAGACGAGTCGCAAGCACTTGATTACGGTGAGTAGATGGTTCTTGTGGGAGGGTTGCAGCTGGAACTCGTGGGTGTTGGTGATTGAAGCGATCGTAAAACTGTTCCATCTGAGAAAGGATATTTTCACCCAGGCTAAACAATCGCTCATAGAAAACCTTTTCAATGAATTCCATGTCATAGCGATCGATGCGCTGCACTGGCAAACCGCTATCAGCTTCTAATTGACTTAAAAGCCAGTCTAGTTTTGCCCAACCTGGATTGATGTAGCTATATTGAATACCAACTGGGACAATCAGAACTTCCTCAGTTCGGTTAGCTCTCACCAAGTCTTCTACACACCAGAAGCTCATCTGAGCAACGCCAGGTTCTAGAGGGCTGACAATTTCACTATGTCCATTAGTCGCTCCTTCTGGAGCCACCGCTATTGGCATTTTACCATTGGCAAACAAATCTCGTGTTGTTCGCAGACTCGCCCGATCTAGCTTTCCACGATGAATCGCCAAACCGCCTAACCAAGACATCAGCCAACCAAGCCAGTTCCCAGCCCACAAAGTCATTCCCCGATCATAGAGAAAATAAGAATGAGTTGGGTATTGCAGTGAGATACCCCGTTGACGAGCCACTTTTGGTACAGCACGAGATAATAAGTACATCATGCAAAGGGGATCGTCTACTTCTGGGTGGCGAAATGCAATTAAAAAGCGAATTTTGCCAGCCTGGAATTTTTGGTAGAGTTCCACGAGTATCTCGACATTCTTAGTTTCCATCCGCGAGATACCACTTGGTAACCACGGTCTTGTCCGCAATCGTCTTAAGATTGGTAGTGAGGAGCGAAAAATATAGTATGCCAGCAGGTTAAAACGCTGTGGGATAGACTCTAGGCGTGGTTGAGCGCGGTAAATCGGATGAGGCAAGTTGACTCTCCTGGTTATGCTTCTAAGGTAGGGAAACTGTGACTGTGGATCACTATGATTGTTAATTTAGATTTAAGCAAATCTGTGTAAATTGTAGATTGACTTAGCTGGTGCGATCGCACTGTCCAGACAATTGTAGAGTATCAAGCAGCGAATCTTTCCGCAATGCAAGACAAACAGCAAGCGGGCGCTGACGATTAACAAAAACAGGTTTTGTGGGATATGAAATTTATAGCTGTTAGTATCTTGCCTGGGGAACCTTCAGCCTAAGAATAGTTGTTAGGGTTTTCAACTATTAGTCCTTCGCTTACAGCTGCTTTATTCAACTCATTATCAGCAGATACAAATATGACAGAGGGTAAACTATTAGCTGCACAAAGAGCATTTATTGCATAACCTGCTGCTAACTGTACTGCATCATAACCTCGTAATTTATATGTTTCTGCTAATACGATTGCAGAGTTAACAATATTTTCTGTAATTTATACAACTTGATACTCAGATATTAAGTCAATTTAAAAAAGATTGCATACAAATCACGCATTTGTTTTAGTAACCTTACCATCACGCCTTTACCGTGTAATCGCAGCAATAATCTCAACACTTGTAATATCTGCATCTAATATTTCACTATTTAATGCTGGGTTAAATAAACTCAAAACCAATGCTGAACCTTTCTCATTAATATAGCGTTTCACCAATGCAATACTATCAACAAAGTAAACTGGCGCATTCAAATTTAATGGGTTCACCGCGCAACAGATTTTTAATTTGACTTTGTAAATTAGAAAGCTTGTAGGGTATCACTGCTTTTTTTTAGTAACGGATACTTTGTGATATAGTCAACTTCTCAAAGCCGCAACGATAGAAGGATTGATATCCAAATACTTGACGACTAAAGTATTCAACCAGACATTCCATAATGCCATTGACAACGCTGTCGCCAATCCAGCACCGAAAATACCCAGTGTGGGAATTGCGATGAAGTTAAGAACGATATTAATGACAGCACAGATACCAATTACTTTAGCACACTGGTTTTGGTGCCCAGTCATAATCAATAAATAACCGACTGAACCTGCTCCCACATTCACCAATTCTCCTAATACCAATGCTATCATCGCCCATTTACCAGCAGCAAATTCTAAGCCAAATAGGTTAAGGACAGGATCGGCAAATAAAATTAAACCGCTAGCTACGAATAAAGTCGGTAAAAATATCCACTTAGCAATCGTAGATGTTAATTTTTGAAGTCCGGAAATATCACCTTGAGCATATAGGGAAGCAAACTCTGGGGCTGCTATGGAATTTACTGCGGTAAGAAAAATTCTGACACCATTAGCAGTTTGAGATGCTGTGTTGTAAATTCCGACGAATTTTGTCCCTAACATTGATCCAATCAACAAGGTATCCGTTTGATTGAGAATCATGAAAGAACTATCGAGAAACAATAATGGTAAAGAAACTGCTAACCAATGACGCAACTTAATTGCTGAACTGACATGTTTTATTTCGCTAGGAAAGAAACGACTTAAAAATAGACGCTGTATTCCTAGTAAAATTAATAAAATTCCTATGGTAAAAGGTAACCGTTCACAGGATTCCGAAACGTTACCGGAAAAAATAGGTACACACTGATG
>JAQYWO010000359.1 GCA_029379215.1 Rhizonema sp. PD37 | reverse complement strand
CGTATGATTTATACTTCAGATTAGCTGAGATAAATTATGCGTAAGGTATGTGATTATCATCTGTAAAAGATTTGAAAATACTCAAGAGTATAACATTTCGGGAGTGGTTGCACTTCACAACAACTTGTAGTATGGTATACTTTTGCTAAAAAAATACTAGTGTATTTGTATCAAATGTATATATTACTACTGAGCATTCATAATTCCGAAATGCTAGAAACTAACCTTGTAGTTAAACAAAGACGTCAGTAGCGCCATCAATCGTGAAACACCAATTCTGGATCAAATATTTTTGTATCGCCTCCATTATTGCGTTGGTCATATTTGTTGGCTCAAATGCAATGAAATTAGTAGTTATAGATCCCAAGTACGTGCTAGCACAAATCCAGTCCCATCGCGACTACGATCAGAATATGCAATTGGGTTACAATGCTGTAAAGCAGAGAAACTACCCTGTAGCATTGACTTATTTTAAACAGGCACTATTAGCAAGAGGTGATGATCCCTATGCAACGGTTGCTGTGAAGAATATTGAAAGTTATATAGCACGCGATCAAAAGCCAAGAGCAAAACTTAGAAGCTACTTCATCTACATACCCAACGAACTTGGTCAGCCCATGAGGCTGGTACCAGCAGGAACGCGGGGAGCGCTCAGACGATCTGCACATGAAACAGCCTTAGGTGGAGCTAGCGAGAATACTGCTCAAATGAGCGACCAATTGAATCAAAGCAATAGTATGGTTCAAACAGTCGTACGAGGGAGACATATTCAGTTAGGAGCAGCACAAGGTCAAGCTTGTACTCAAGGCAACCCACCAGTCACTGCCCTGACTCCTTTTAAAAATGAGTCTCAAATAACGACAGTAGAGCGTCCTACCTTATTTTTCTACATTCCACAAAATTCTGCACGAGCATTACTCGTTGTGCAAGATGAAAATTACCAAACAATTTACAAACAAAACTTCGCATTACAAGGGTTAACTGGAATTGTCAACCTGAATGTCCGGCAGTCAACAGTACCTGAACAAAAGATTCATAAAACTTATCATTGGTCTTTTTCAGTGACGTGTGTACGCACTAACCCAAGTCAGGACTTTGTTTTGCAAGGTTCTATTCAACCCATCGATCCAGATCCAGAATTGAAGAAGAAGTTAGCAACTGTAGATTTTCGGCAGCGTGCTGCTATATACGCAATGTCTGGACTTTTCCAAGATTCCTTGAAAACATTAGCGCAGTTACGCCGCGAACATCCTAATGATGACGATTTAAAGACTGATTGGGAAGATTTGCTGCGTACTGCGGGTTTGGAGGAAATTGCTCAAGCACCACTCTTCTGAATGTTGTAAATAATAATGACTTCCGAAATTGACAACAAAGTTGTATTCTGGAAGCAGATCGTCTAACAAGCTAACTTTCATCAGTACATATGGGTGTAAGCTATGAGCTATCCAGGTGACCGTTGACCGCTACTTAGTATACAGCAGTTTTCACATATCTAGAGTGATACACCTGACTTCAAAAAGCTGGGTGCCGAGTGTTAGATTATCCAAGACTTCACAGCAAGCAATGGCTCCTTTGTATCATGTGCCCGGTTAAGTATTGATCATTTATGACTGGCGCGGGCAGGGGGAGCAGTTTTAATGATTGCAATCAATGGATTTGAGTGAATCTCTCAAAATGAAAGTTTTAAGAGATGACTGTCCTGAAGGTTTTTACTTAAGGATAGATGTTCTCGATTCGACAGAAATCTTGAGTGTTAACGTTTTTCTACGTAAAGTTTAAAACAGATGATTAGTCAACTTCCAGAAAGACAGATGCACTTGGTCAGGTGGGTTCTAGCAATCGGCTGGCTGACCTTAATTTTTTCCCTACTTTACGATCCCATCTCTAGTGTGTTGACCGAACCCACTAATCTTCTCAGTCCTTTTCGTCTTCATCCGGAGAAGTATCTAGATCCATCAAGTTGTGTCAAAGTTCAGTCTGTGTGTTTGCCGCAAGAGCCATACGGTTTGGGTGCACGGATCTTTTGGGCAATAGTTCTGCCAATTGGAATCATGATTTTGCTGTTGTTAGGTCATGAAGTCTGGCGGCGGATCTGTCCACTGTATTTTTTCTCTCAAATTCCTCGGGCACTGGGTATACAACGCAAGCGCAAAGTCGTTAATCCAGAGACAGGTAGTGTTCGTTCTGAATTGGCTGCGGTAGAGAAAGATTCTTGGCTGGGTCGCAATTACTTATATTTACAATTCTTTCTGTTCTACTTAGGCTTGAATGTCCGAATTCTATTTGTGAATGGTCATCGCTTAGCAATGGCGATTTTCCTACTCTTCACAATTGCGAGTGCGATTGCTGTGGGCTATTTGTTTAAGGGAAGAAGTTGGTGTCAGTACTTCTGCCCAATGGCACCCGTACAATTGGTTTATACTGGTCCACGAGGCTTACTTGGCACTGAAGCCCATCTTCAGCCACTCCAGAGTATTACTCAGTCAACCTGTCGGACTGTTGATAGTTCTGGGCAAGAGAAAAGTGCTTGTGTAAGTTGTCAGTCGCCATGTATCGATATTGATTCAGAACGCTCCTACTGGGAAGGAATAAACAGGCCGGATCAAAAGCTTGTCTTCTATGCATACTTTGGTCTGATGCTGGGATTCTATGTTTTCTACTTCTTATACGCGGGTAACTGGGACTACTATTATTCTGGTTCTTGGACTCATGAACCAGGGCAGTTAGGCACACTCCTTAAGCCGGGATTTTACATTTTCGATCACGCTATTCCGATTCCGAAAATTATTGCATCTCCCTTAACTCTGGCTTTTTTTGGTGCAGCTAGCTATTATGTTTGTCTGTTTTTAGAAAAACTTTACAAGGCTTTTCTAAAGCGGAGTAACAAATACGTGAATGAGGAACAGGTTTTGCACGTTTGTTTTGCAATGTGTACCTTTATCTCCTTCAATGTATTCTACATGTTCGGTGGTCGCCCTAATATTGGCTTGCTACCAGGTTGGGCAATCCTTTTCCTCAATGCATTTATTGTGTTTGTGAGCAGCTTGTGGCTGTATCGCACCTTGAAGCGTAGTAAAGGACTTCATGCCCGTGAGAGTCTAGCAAGTAATTTACGTCGGCAATTGAATAAGCTTGCAGTAGATTGGACAAAGTGGCTTGAAGGACGTTCATTACAAGATCTAGAACCAGAACAAGTGTACGTTCTGGCGAAAGTCTTACCTAATTTCAACAATGTAGACCGCGTGGGAGTTTATAAAGGAGTATTGCGCGAAGCTTTAGAAGAAGGAAATGTGAAATCTGCTGAGAGTTTGGAAGTTTTGGGGGATATGCGTAAGGAGTTGAATGTTACTGAAGAAGAGCATTATGCTGTCTTATCAGAACTTGGGGTAGAAGATTCTAGCTTACTTGATCCCGTCAAAGGACACAGCCGCGAAAACACATTGCGAATAGAGAGCTATAAACGTGCATTAGAGTTGCTAATTCTAGAACATGTGGAAAGCGGCAGATCCCTCGAAGAGGTATTTCAGCAACGGCAAAAGCAAATCATGGCATTGAGACAAGAGTATGCTATCAGTGCAGATGAACAGGACCAAGTCTTAACAGAAATGTTTAATCAAGACAGTTCACTGTTGCGGACAGCAGAAACGCTATTGGTACAGCTTCAAGACTTAGCCGTGCGTTGTCAGATCCTCGACAATTCAGCACCGCACACACCTGTCTATAATTTGCTGCGAAAAACCCTGCGAGAAAAGCAGAAACTAATTGCTGCTCAGTTATTCCGCATTTTAGAAATATTGGGAGACTCTCCGGAAGCAATTGACATTGCTCGTTCAATAGGTGTCTTGGCAGCAAATGTTCTTGAAGAAATTTTTAACTCAAACAACGAGCAGTTAAGTTGGCAAAGACGTTTGAGTCCAAGAGTCCTGTCTTCCTTACGCCAGAAAGACTCTTTAACTCAACCCATCTCAATATCAACGCAACTTGACGTCAATAGGAATAGCTCTGCCTCAAGATCAACACAACTTGATGTCAATGGCGATCGCCCAGCCTCACAATCAAACACATTTTCATTCGGAGTACCTACCCAATTAGGTGATACGCCGACGAATCGTCCTGAGCTAATTAAGGATGTCCTGCTCGAACTCTTACAAGACTTAGATCCCTTAGTGCAAGCTGCCAGTCTTTATGCCTTGCATCTGTCGAATCCTGCTGATAGCAACCAGCAAGCTCGCGCAATGATAGAACAAAATCAACACAAAGATTGGCTTGTACAAGAAACAGCGCAAAAAATTCTCGGTCAGACTCTGCAACAGAACGATCTGGGTAATGTTCCAACTTTAATTGCTCAAGTCAGAACAATGGGGCACGCTGAAAGGCGGGTTTTCCAGCAGCCCGTAATTCAGGTTGGACGAGGACGCGAGAACGACATCGTGATTGTTGATAACCGTGTCTCCAGACAGCACGCGATCTTCTATTTGGATGAAAAAGGAGTTAGTGTTAGAGACTTAGGAAGCAGTAATGGTTTACGTATTGGGAAAGAACATATTCGCGAGCAGCAGACGCAACTAAAGTCTGGAGACATTGTTCGGTTTAGTAATGGAGATGAGTTAATTATCCTTGTGCAATGGGAAATGCAACATGCTCAGGGAGAAACAACCACAGACTCTTTTGGAACCTTAGAAAAGCTGTTATGGCTTTATGGCAGCAGTTTCTTCCAAGGATTAAAGGCAAATGCTTTGATTAACCTGGCTCGGGATGCCAACGTGCGAGTTTACCGTTCGCAAGAAGAAATCTGTAGAGTAGGAACACCTGCTACTGAACTTCTCATTCTCATTGACGGCGAGGCAAGTGTACTTGCAAGTCAGACAGGGAATACGGCTATTTTACCTGGACAAACTATTGGTGAACTAGAAGTACTAACTCACAGCAATTATATGACAACAATAGTTGCTGCGTCTTCAAGAACTCGAATCTTAGCTATAAACGCAAAAGCTTTCGAGGTCATACTTTCCTACGACGACTCAGTACTAGCAAAGAATCTCTTAGCAAGAGTAAGTACCCGTCTTCAGCAAAATTTAGGACAGGTAGCAGCTGTGACTCAGATTTAAGTATTTTCAAGCACAAAGTAGGTAGTAGAAGATAGGTGGAAGTATGGGAATGGGTAAGCGTGAAGAGATGATTATTTGAACCCATTCCCCATTCCCCATTCCCCATTTCCCATTCTCCAAAACCCAAGTCAACTCAAATTCTGGGATGGAAATAGACATGATTAAAATCAAAATCGTTGATTCACAGAAGCCAGATCAGGTACAAGAAATAGACCTACAACCAGGAACCATGCTCAATCAAGCGTGCCTAATTGGTCGCGCTCCGAACAGTCATTTGTTTCTGGACAGTAATGAAGTCAGTCGAATGCATGGGAAAATTGCTTTGAAAGATGGCAATTATTATTTTGCTGATCTTGGAAGTGCTGGTGGCTCTCGAATTAATGGCGGGAACGCCTCCGTCAATCAGGATCATCTCCTCAGACCCGGTGATATGATTCACGTAGGCAAATTTTTCCTGATGGTTTTACAGGTCGGAGCGCCAGAATCACGACAAGAAACAGTTGCACAGGTGGGATTATTGCATGAAAAAACAGTTATAGAATTTATAGACCCAGTCAGCCCAAGCCATCAAGAAGACGTGGTAGAAATAGTTTCGCCACTAAAAGATGAAGAAACATCTCACCAACTGCAAAAAGATGTTTCCCCTCAAGAGTATATGCCTTTGGCAATGGTAGAGCCGTCCCAAGTGCAACGTTGGATTAAAGGCGACTTAGCAGTAAAGTGCGTAAGTATTATTGATGAAACACAAGATGTGAAAACTTTTCGATTTGTAGCAGATCCTCCGGTTTTATTCACTTACAAGCCTGGTCAGTTTGTTACTCTCGATTTGGAAATCAATAATGAGCAGGTATCACGTTCCTACTCCATTTCATCCACACCTTCGCGTCCCCATACCTTAGAAATTACGATCAAACGCGTCCCTGCCCCCCCAAATTCTTTAGCCGAAGTACCAAAGGGTATGGTTTCTAACTGGCTGCACGATAACATCACAGTCGGTAGTAAGATTAATCTAAGTGGACCATTGGGCAAGTTTACTTGCTTTGCCAATCCCTCCCAAAAATTGTTGCTGATTTCCGCAGGCAGTGGTATTACACCGATGATGTCGATGTCACGCTGGCTGTGTGACACTGCATCTAATTGTGATGTTGTCTTTTTCCATAGCGCTCGCTCCCCTCGTGATATCATTTTCCGGCATGAACTGGAGTTGATGTCAGCACAGCATCCCAATTTTCATTTAGCAGTTTCCACGACTCGTAAAGAAATTGGTCATAGTTGGCTGAGTCTCACTGGTAGGATTAATGCAGCCATGTTAGAGGTAGTCGTACCTGATTTTCGCGAACGGACTGTATATGTCTGTGGACCAGATACTTTTATGCAAGGTGTCAAGGAGTTGCTGGAAAGTATTAACTTTCCTATGCAAAACTATTATGAGGAAAGCTTTGGTCCTCCAGCGAAGAAGTCTAAATCTGAGAAGCCTAAACAACAAGTTGCTGCACCCAGCAAACCAACCACTCCTCCCCCTCCTGTTCCTCCAGGCTTAAAAGAACTTATAAGGAATATGTCTCCGTCTCCAGATACGACTCCCAAGTCAAATGGAGGTAAAGCTACTCCAGTAAGTACACCAGCTCCGAGCGTGCCAGCGCCAACGGTATCTTCCTCAAGTAAAACTGCTGTGCTTTTCGCGAAATCAAGCAAAGAAGTTCCTAGTGATGGCGAAGAATCTATCCTCAGTTTGGCTGAACAAGAAGGAGTAAAAATACGCTATAGTTGCCGTTCTGGAGTTTGTGGCAGCTGTAAAAAACGTAAGATCCAAGGAGAAATTAGGCTCGAAGGTGAACCTGAAGCTTTGGAAGAAAGTGACCATCAGGAGGGGTATATTCTCACGTGTATCTCTTTCCCTGTTGGGCGGGTTGAAATTGATGCATAGCTTAACATAAACTTTCCTGTTAAAGCGTGCAGAGAAAAATGTATGATGGCACTAGCTTCGCTCCATCATACATTTTTTACAAGTTTGCGCCTAAATCTGCTTTCAACCAAAATACCGATATGAAATTCGTCTATCATCTAGCTATTGTATTACTTCTACTCATAACAGGATGTAATCAGAGTGCCGATGCAGATAAAGGTTTGCATGCAAGCGCTACGATCACAGGTCCTAGTATCACCGGAACGCTGAAAGCTATACAGTCTCCACACGGTTTTGTTTGGGTTGCTGTTGAACTTCAAGGAGATGCTAAAGTCTTAACTTCCGGACTGCATGGCGTACACATACACGAGAAAGGTGTTTGCCAAGGAGAAGGAAAGCCTTTTAGCGCTGCTGGAGGACATTTTGACCCAGGTCCCTTTGGTTTGCCAACTCCTGTAGAAAAAAACCATCCTTACCATCTTGGAGATTTACCAAACATCAAAATTAATGTCATTGGTCAAGGCAAAATGGAAACCTTCGCTAACAGTTTTAGTCTCTCTAATGGACCTACAAGTTTATTTGATAGCGATGGTAGTGCCATAATCATACATAAACTAGAAGACAAACGTCAATCTGGTGGTACCGCAGATGACGCAGGCGGTGCTCGTCAAGCTTGTGGCGTGATTGAATTAATCAAGTCTTAGTACCATTTTTGATGCTTGGACATGTCTTGTTGGGTTGAGGGAGATCCAAAAAAAACAAATATCCAGTTGTCTATCTGAACCCAAGCGCGAAGTTCGCGCTTGGGAAAATCCCCCGGCAAACTTCGCTTTGAAGCTCCGGGGAAAGAGTACTCTCTAGAGCGAGACTTCGCGACTACCGCCAGAGATCTAGTAATGAACTGCTGAATATTTATACAAGCCTTCATTTTCCGCAGTGCAGCTTTAGCTGCACTGCGGAAAATGTATCCGGGGCTTTTAGATAAATCCGGAACTAGAGACGTTTTACAGAAGTCTCTAGTTTTATGTTTAGCACTGACTGAACCATATTGGGCTATAGATCGAGTTTCGTCACCTATATCTACAGAATTCTTTTCGTAGCTGAACGAAATATTTGTGGGAAAAGCAAGTCAGACTCTCAGGTGGAAAATGCAGTTGAAAGACTAAGCGATCGCATCGTAGTCCAAGTGTGATGTCATAGCCTTTCTCAAGGGAGGTAATTCATAGCATTGATTTAGGCAACACAGCAACTATTACATTTACTTGATACAGTGAAACAAATGGGAAAACTATCTATTTTAATCGAGTTGATCGTGGTGCGTAGTCATTAGTAATTGCTCATTGGCTATGAGGAAAGAGAGAGTTGTCTTCCCATTACCTATTACCATGGCTTATCAATAAGCTGTTCCACACCTAGTTTGCATATAATGGAAATAGGATAAAGTCGTAAAGC
>JAQYWO010000358.1 GCA_029379215.1 Rhizonema sp. PD37 | reverse complement strand
TTTGGCAATAGCAAGGGCGATTGGGGATAGACTTGGGGAGTCTGCTTCTCTTGGCAATCTGGGAAATGCTTACAATAACTTAGGAGACTACAAAAAAGCCATAGATTACCACAACCAACAATTGGCAATAGCAAGGGCGATTGGGGATAGACTTGGGGAGTCTCACTCTCTGAATAATCTAGGACTAACTCATCTCCATTCTGCTAACCCAAAAGCTGCTGAAGTTTATCTCCGTGGAGCGATCTCAGTAGATGAATCAATCCGAAAAGACTTGCAGAACAATGATGAAGACAAAATCTCGATCTTTGAAACACAAGCTAGTTCCTATCTTCTGCTGCAACAAGCGGAAGTTGCACAAAATCGCACACCTGATGCGCTGTTGATTGCTGAACGGAGTCGCACGCAAGCCTTGATTGAACTGGTGGCTAGTCGTCTCGGGCTCTTTAGTAAACCTGTTGAACTTAGTATAGAGCAAATAAAACACATTGCCCAACAGCAAAATGCGACTTTGGTGGAATACTCCCTTGCTGGGGATGATTTGTATATCTGGGTAATTAAACCAACGGGGAAAGTCGCATTCCACAAAGTTGATCTCAAAAAGACGAAAATTGGTAATCTCGCAGAGAATACTCGAGTCGCCGCCGCTACTATAGCCGAAAGTCGTGGGGTGGCAAATCAAATTATTACAGGATTAGTCAGCAAAACTCGTTCTAGTTTAAACCCATCTCAAAGCACATCTCCCCAACAGAATACTAGTACAGTCAGTTCTCTTGATTGTCGAGGAAACGATTGTTTGCAGCAAATGTACAAGTTGCTGATTCAACCAATTGAAAAACAACTACCCACCAACCCCGACGCTCATGTGATCTTCATTCCCCATCAATCCCTATTTCTGGTTCCCTTTGCCGCTTTGCAAGACCAAAACAAACAATTCTTAATTGAAAAACATACCATTTCCATCGCACCCTCGATTCAAGTCCTACAATTAACCCATCAACAAAAACTGAAATTACAATCTCAGCAATCTGCTGCCCAAAACTCATTCGCAAATATCGCCAAAACAGCAATAGTAGTGGGTAATCCCATTATGCCTTATGTCTTACTGAAGATTGGGGAACCACCACAGAAACTTCCGGCTTTACCAGGAGCACAACAGGAAGCAGAACAGGTTGCTCAAGTGCTTCACACGGACGTACTGACGAAAGAACAAGCTACAAAGGCGGCTGTCACGAAACTGATGCAGAAGGCGAGTATCATTCACTTGGCTACCCACGGCTTACTGGATAACTTAGAAGAACCAGGAATACCAGGGGTAGTGGCATTAGCTCCCTCAAAGGGAGATGATGGATTATTGAGTGCTAACGAAGTCTTAAATTTCCAGCTCAATGCACAGTTGGTAGTACTGAGCGCCTGCGATACCGGAAGGGGTCGAATTACAGAAGATAGTGTGCTCGGCTTCCCCAGAGCGTTGATCTCTGCGGGTGTACCCAGCATTATTGTCTCTTTGTGGCAAGTCTCAGATCAAAACTCCACGGTATTTCTCATGCCGGAGTTTTATCGTCAATGGAAAAACAACCCAGATAAAGCGCGTGCACTTCGAGCGGCGATGCTAGAAACTAAGAAAAGATACCCTGATCCTAGGGATTGGGCTGCATTTGTTTTTATTGGTGAAGCTGAGTAAATCCCCTTTCAGGAGTTGAATTAATGCCATATAAAGTATTAATTTTAACGGCAATACCTCACGGTGTACGCTTGGATAAAGAAATTCGAGAAATAAAAGAAGCTATCCAACGTGCTGCTAGGCGAGACAAGTTTGAAATTCGGATGAGAACTGCTGTACGTCCGCAAGATATTCGTAGAGCTTTAGCAGAAGAACGCCCCCAAATCGTTCATTTTTGTGGACATGGGTTAGAAGATGGTAGTTTGTTATTAGAGGATGATGGGAGAAGTGATAAACCTGTCTCCGGGGAAGGGTTGGCGCAACTGTTTAAATTACATGCTGATTACGTAATATGCGTACTGCTCAATGCTTGCCATTCAGCTAAGTCAGCCCAAGCTATCAGTCAGCACATTAATTATGTGATCGGTATGAACCAAGAGATTCAAGATAAACTGGCGATCGCATTTGCACAAGGTTTTTATGATGCTTTAGGCTACGAGATCCCAGATAACATAGATATTTTTGAAAGAGCATTTCAGGAAGGCTTAGTTGCCATTGGGCTAGAAGACATTTCTGAGGGAGAAATTCCAGTTCTCATTAAAAATACAATATTAAGCCAATCAACATCCATATTTAATTCACGGATAAGTTCTGCTATGGAAGTGAAGCAGGAACTTAATGATGTGGACATAGAAACTCTCACAGAATTTTTGCAATTAAGTGGACGAGCTGCATCTGAAAAACGAAGAGCATTGACTATAGAAATTGGACTCAACCCAGGAGAACTCACTTCAATTTCACTCTTATCAGAAAATGACTTTGCAGTTGAACTTATTAACCTGTTGCAGAAAAGAAGATTAGAAACAGCGATTTGTAAACTTTGTAAAAAACTAGCGTCTGATTTCAAAGGAGGAGGATATATTTCTAAGTTAGGAGCAATTATTGCTAAACTCAATTGTCAGTAGTTTAAGTTTATCAAAATAAGTTTTCAGAAATTTATTATGTCTTTGGAAGACCTAGACGATGCGGATATAGAAACCCTCAGACAACTTTTACAAATAAGCGGACGTGCTGCTTCGGAAAGGCGAAGATCACTATGTATAGAAATTGACTTTAATCCAGGTAATATCAGTAATATATCGACAATTGCAGATAATGACTTTGCAATAGAACTCATTGAGCAATTACAAAAAAGAAAATTAAACAACTCTATTTATAAACTTTGTCAGGTGCTTAAGCCTGACTTTCAGCGAGGAGAATATGCACCTCAGCTAGAAAAAATTCTCTTTAAATTAAACAACAATTACAAAGCTGAACCCAGCGACTCAACCTCAACAAATCCAGCAACAACACAGCACTTAAGCGAAGCAATCGCGCAACAGCAAGAGGATGTAATATCTCATCCTATACTAGCACAAGTCGGTAAGAAAGTCTATCCCATCTTACCCAATCGTTCTAGTTTCCGCAGAATTTTCATAGTGAGTTTGGCAGTAACAGGTACATTAATAGGACTACGGTTTTTTGGTGCTTTGCAGTCGATAGAACTGAAGGCTTTTGACATTCTAATGCAAATTAGACCTGATGAAGGGATTGATAAGCGTCTGTTAATCGTAAAAATTACTGATGAAGATATTCTAGCTCAAGATAAAAGGGGAGAAAGGGGACAAGGGTCTTTACGCGATCCTTCTATTAACAGTTTGTTAGCTGCTTTAGAGCAGCATAAGCCGAGACTGATTGGATTAGATTTATATCGCCCCTTTTCGGCTGATCCTAGTGTACTTGGTTTATCAAAGCGGTTACAACAAAAGAATTTTTTCGCCGTCTGCAAAGCACCTACCATCAAGGACGAAAGAAATTCATATCCAGAGGTTGCACCTCCACCAGAAGTCCCTCCAGAAAATATTGGTTTCAGTGATTTTGTCTCGGATACAGATGGTATAGTACGTCGTCATCTGATGCTTCAAGAGCAGGTATCTGGAACGAATTGTCACACACAACAGTCTTTTAGTTTACTGTTAGCACGTCGTTATCTAGAACAAGAACTAGGGAAAAGAAGTGATTATCAAGATCCACTTCAATCTGGAGTTGACTTAAAACTTGATGGTATTGTCTTTCCCAAACTGCAATACTTTACTGGAGGCTATCAGGATGTAGACGCTCGTGGTTATCAGATATTGCTAAATTATCGTGCTAATAGTTCTGGCATTGCCCAAGAGCTAACAGTGGAAGATATTTTAAATAACCGATTTCGTGATGAGGATGTGCGAGACAAAATTGTCTTAATTGGGAGTAATGCTGAGCAGCAAGGAGCATCCGATTATTGGGTTACGCCTTATGGTACAGTCAATGGTGTGATTGTGCAGGCACATATGATCAGTCAAATTCTTAGTGCTGTACTTGATGGGCGATCGCTGTTGAGTGTTTTGCCACAGCGTATAGAAATTCTCTGGATTTGGGTTTGGTCGTTGGCGGGTGGCATTTCGGCTTACTATTGGCGATCGTTCAAGACTTTATCAATAGCCGTATGCTGTGGAATTTCAGTATTATGTATTTTCTGTTTTAGTTGTTTGTCAGTTTTTAGTCTTTGGATACCATTAATTCCACCAATTCTAACTTTTGTAGGTACTTATTTTCTGGTTATTTATATTACTCTCTTTCGCTCAATCTGTTCAATAACTATAAGTAATAAATCATGAACAAAAAGATATCTGTTATTCAAGAGACAATATGCGCTTGCCTTGCGGTGTTACTATTTGCTCATCTCCCATTTGGTGTTACATCAGTTCAAGCACAACAATCACAAAACAGATTTAATTTAGTTGAAAAGATTCAACATTTTTTCTTCGGGACTCGTTCTATAGGAACGCCTACAGGTCGTCAGCGAGGAGGAGCAGTACGCGGTCGCTGCTCTAAATTAGGTAATCAAATTATAGCTTTAGTACCTTCAACCAAGGAAAGAACTCCATTTGTTGAGCAGACAATTAATGAACGTCCTACTTTTTGGTTTTATGTTCCCTACTCAGAAATAAATGCAGAGTTCGTTATGATTAACAGCCAAAATAAAGCTTTTTACGCAACAACGTTTCTTCTCAACAAGCAGCCAGGAATTATTGAGTTAAAACTCCCCCAAACAATACCTCCGCTTCAGCAAAGCAACGAGTACCGTTGGGTTTTTTCGGCGATTTGCGATCCGAAAAATCGTGCTACTGATGCAATAGTTAATGGTACGCTCAAACGGATTCCTATCAATCCTGAGCTAAATAATCAGTTGAAAACAGCTTCAGCCCAAGAACAAGTATCACTCTACACCGAAAATAAATTGTGGTATGAAACCCTGACAACTCTATCAGAAGTTCAGTATAACGAGCCACAGAATGCCCAAATCAAAGCAGATTGGGCTAATGTGTTGCATTTAGTGGGTTTACCACAAGATGTTCCGCAAACTACTTGGGCGACTTATTCCCTTTCTAATTCCAATGAAAATACCAGGAATCATTAGCTTTTGGACTACTATAAATTATGCAAGTGAAAAGCATAAGTATTGCCATATTAATAGCCTTATTTGCAAGTAGTACAGCATCTTTTCCCTCTTATTTTGTGATGCGATCGTCAGTGGGAAGAGTATTAGCTCAAAGTACGGAAACTAATACCTCACAAGCAGTACGTCTGTTAAATTTGTGTAGGGCAGATCTCAACAAGAATCAATATCAGGCAGCATTGCAGTCGTGTCAACTTGCAGCAACGACGGCACAGGGGATGGGAGAGAGCTCTACCCAAGCAAAGTCTCTTACCAATTTAGGTAAAGCATACCAAAACACAGGAAACCTTCAACAGGCGTTAAGTAATTATCGGCAAGCCTTAGTTATTGCACAAGCAATCAAAGAGCAGGCATTGGAAAGTAAAATATTAATCAACTTGGGAGAAGTTGCCAATAAATTAGGAGATACAGCAAAGGCTAAAGCGTCGTTTGAGCAAGCATTGAGGATTGGGCAACAAATCAATGATGCACAATTGATTTTAGCCGCAAAACAAGCGCAGTTAGAAAATAATCCCCTGAAAGCAGAAGCAGACAAACTCTTACAGCAAGGTTCCAAGCAGTTTAAGACAAGTCAATTTCGAGCAGCATTGGGATCATATGAGCAAGCATTAAAAATATACCAAAGCATCAAAGACCAAAAGGGAGAGGAAAGTGCTTTAAATAATGTAGGAAATGCTTACTATTCCTTAGGAGACTGCAATAAAGCCATAGATTACCAATCCCAAAGTTTGGCAATAGCAAGGGCGATTGGGGATAGACTTGGGGAGTCTCACTCTCTTGGCAATCTGGGAAATGCTTACGAATCTTTAGGAGACTACAAAAAAGCCATAGATTACCACAAACATAGTTTGGCAATAGAAAGGGCGATTGGGGATAGACTTGAGGAGTCGAAGTCTCTTGGCAATCTAGGAAATGCTTACAATAACTTAGGAGACTACAATAAAGCCATAGATTACCACAACCAAAGTTTGGCAATAGCAAGGGCGATTGGGGATAGACAATGGGAGTCGAAGTCTCTTGGCAATCTGGGAAATGCTTACAAGAACTTAGGAGACTACAATAAAGCCATAGATTACCACAACCAAAGTTTGGCAATTTCAAGGTCGCTAGGGGATAGACAATGGGAGTCGAAGTCTCTTGGCAATCTGGGAAATGCTTACGATTCCTTAGGAGACTACAATAAAGCCATAGATTACCACAAACAAAGTTTGGTAATAAAAAGGGCGATTGGGGATAGACTTGGGGAGTCTCACTCTCTTGGCAGTCTGGGAGTGGCTTACTATTCCTTAGGAAACTACAATAAAGCCATAGATTACCAATCCCAAAGTTTGGCAATAGCAAGGGCTCTAAAGGATAGACTTGGGGAGTCAATTTCTCTCAATAATCTAGGACTAACTCATCTCCATTCTGCTAACCCAAAAGCTGCTGAAGTTTATCTCCGTGGAGCGATCTCAGTAGATGAATCAATCCGAAAAGACTTGCAGAACAATGATGAAGACAAAATCTCGATCTTTGAAACACAAGCTAGTTCCTATCTTCTGCTGCAACAAGCGGAAGTTGCACAAAATCGCACACCTGATGCGCTGTTGATTGCTGAACGGAGTCGCACGCAAGCCTTGATTGAACTGGTGGCTAGTCGTCTCGGGCTCTTTAGTAAACCTGTTGAACTTAGTATAGAGCAAATAAAACACATTGCCCAACAGCAAAATGCGACTTTGGTGGAATACTCCCTTGCTGGGGATGATTTGTATATCTGGGTAATTAAACCAACGGGGAAAGTCGCATTCCACAAAGTTGATCTCAAAAAGACGAAAATTGGTAATCTCGCAGAGAATACTCGAGTCGCCGCCGCTACTATAGCCGAAAGTCGTGGGGTGGCAAATCAAATTATTACAGGATTAGTCAGCAAAACTCGTTCTAGTTTAAACCCATCTCAAAGCACATCTCCCCAACAGAATACTAGTACAGTCAGTTCTCTTGATTGTCGAGGAAACGATTGTTTGCAGCAAATGTACAAGTTGCTGATTCAACCAATTGAAAAACAACTACCCACCAACCCCGACGCTCATGTGATCTTCATTCCCCATCAATCCCTATTTCTGGTTCCCTTTGCCGCTTTGCAAGACCAAAACCAACAATTCTTAATTGAAAAACATACTATCTCAATTGCACCCTCGATTCAAGTCCTACAATTAACTCATCAACAAAAGCTGAAATTACAATCCCAGCAATCTGCTGCCGAAAACTCATTCGCAAATGTCGCCAAAACAGCAATAGTAGTGGGTAATCCCATTATGCCTTATGTATCACTGAAAATTGGGGAACCACCACAGCAACTCGCGGCTTTACCAGGAGCGCAACAGGAAGCAGAACAGGTTGCTCAAGTGCTTCACACTCCGGTACTCACAGGAGAACAAGCTACAAAGGCGGCTGTCACGAAACTGATGCAGAAGGCGAGTATTATTCACTTAGCTACCCACGGCTTACTAGATAACTTAGAAGAACCAGGAATACCAGGGGTAGTGGCATTAGCTCCCTCAAAGGGAGATGATGGATTATTGAGTGCTAACGAAGTCTTAAATTTCCAGCTCAATGCACAGTTGGTAGTACTGAGCGCCTGCGATACCGGAAGGGGTCGAATTACAGAAGATAGTGTGCTCGGCTTCCCCAGAGCGTTGATCTCTGCGGGTGTACCCAGCATTATTGTCTCTTTGTGGCAAGTCTCAGATCAAAACTCCACGGTATTTCTCATGCCGGAGTTTTATCGTCAATGGAAAAATAACCCCGACAAAGCACGCGCACTCCGAGTGGCGATGCTAGAAACGAAGAAAAGATACCCTAATCCTAGCGATTGGGCTGCATTTGTTTTTATTGGTGAAGCTGAGTAATATTTCCTTCTTTTCACACTTTTTCTCAAATAGCACGTCTTTTCCTGTTACGGAGTGCAGCTTGTGCTTGGTTTTCAAGTACAAGTAACTCGCGAATCGTGAGTTATTTCATGTCCGTTTAATTAGTCATAATTCTCATCAATAATGAATCCCACCACGCCAGTCGCCTACGGTGGGAAACCCTCCTGCAGCGCTGGCTCCCCTACCCCTCCCCGCTTGCGGGGAGGGGAGGTAAAGCGCAGCTTTACTGGGGTGGGGTTCAGTAAGTATGGGTGATTTGACGGACATGATATTATTTGTTAACGACGACACGCATCATGAGTTATGTATGTTTCAAAAGTAGATAATATAAATTTCCATTACTTACAGTAACGCCAGCCCGATCGCCTGCGACTTTACCAGTTCCTAAAAAATAATCT
>JAQYWO010000357.1 GCA_029379215.1 Rhizonema sp. PD37 | reverse complement strand
TTTGGCGATACTTAAAGCTGGTGGTGCTTATGTACCCCTTGACCCTAATTATCCACCAGAACGCCTCAGTTATATGTTGGCAGATTCCGGTGTGGATGTCTTGTTGACCCAACTGTCATTGCTGGAAATTTTACCGCACAAAAAAGCACGAATTGTTTGTTTAGATACTGATTGGGAGTTGATAGCTACTGAGTTCGATACTTACTTAAAGCCTGAAGTGCAGCCCGATAATTTGCTTTATGTCATTTACACCTCTGGTTCTACAGGTTTGCCTAAAGGGAGCGCGCTATCCTATCGTGCCCTAAACAACCTTATACAGTGGCATTTAGCAACAATGGCGACAGGAGTTGGAGTCCTTCAGTTTGCCTCCCTCAGTTTTGATGCCAGTTTTCATGAAATGTTTGCTGCCTGGTGTTCGGGAGGGACACTCTTTTTAATTCCAGAGAATGATCGCCTGGATTTGGATAAATTAGTACATTTTTTAGCAGAAAACCCGATCTATAAAGCAATCTTGCCAGTTGCCCTTTGGCAGCAATTAGCAGAGGCATATGGAGACCAACCTCAGTTGTTTGCTAACCTGACAGAAGCGATCGCTACAGGGGAGCAACTTCAAATTACTCAACAGATGATCAACCTCTTCTCTCGTCTTAATCACTGTAAACTCCATAACCATTACGGTCCTTCTGAAACCCATGTCGTAACTTCATACGTTTTCACCGAACCATACCAGAAGTGGCCAATTTATCCCCCTATTGGTAAGCCAATCGCTAATACTCAAATTTATATCTTAGATCGTAATTTCCAGCCAGTTCCCATAGGGGTATGGGGGTCCCTGTTTATCAGTGGAGTCAGTTTAGCTCGTGGCTATCTCTACCGTTCTCATTTGACGAGCGAGAAATTTATTCCCAATCCTTTTAACAATTTAAAATCGCAGTGTACTGACGCATTAGAGCAATCTAACAATTCAAGATTATATAATACCGGAGATTTGGCTCGTTATTTACCTGATGGCAATATTGAGTACTTAGGACGGATGGACGATCAAGTGAAGGTTCGGGGCTTCCGCGTTGAACTCGGTGAAATTGAGGCAGTACTTAACAAATATCCTCAGATCAGTCAAGCCATAGTGGTACTGTATGGTTCAGAAGCACGAGAAAAACGCTTAATAGCTTATATAGTCATGATTCGGGAGCAGACTAGAACAAGCGAGCAGTTACGGGAATTTCTTAAGCTCAAGCTACCAGAATATATGATCCCTTCTGCTTTTATTTTTCTCGACGCTCTACCTTTAACATCCAATGGCAAAGTTAATCGACGTGCCTTACCTGCTCCTAATGAAACTCTATCGAACTTGGATCGCGCATTTGTTCCACCTCGAACTCCTGCAGAGGAAGTGTTAATTCAAATTTGGCAAGAAATTCTTAGTCTTGAACATATCGGCATTTACGATAACTTCTTCGATCTAGGGGGTCATTCCTTACTAGCAATGCAGTTAGTCAGCCATATTTATAAAAAGTTCGATCTAGAGTTATCGGTGCGCCAAGTATTCCAAAATCAGACAGTAGTTCAATTAGTAGATACTATGGCTCAGATAGCTGGTGATCGCGAAGTCATCGAAGAAATTGCTCGTACCTGGCAGGAAATCGCTGCATTATCTCCCGAGCAACTACAGTTAATGGCGACACAGCTTAGAAAATAAGGCTTGCTGAATTAACGTATGAAATACAGATTGCTCAGCCCTTTCAGGGCTGACGAATTCTAACCATAACTAGAGAGACAAACTAACGTGAAACTCACCCAAAATCAGATACAACAATACGAAGAAGAAGGGATGTTATTTCTCCCCAACTATTTCTCTGATGCAAAAGTTAGTGCTTTGCGCGAAGAACTTTCACGATTACCAGAGCAAATTCCTGGACGAGTGATGGAAAAGAACAACCAAACAGTACGAGCTATTCATGGAGTTCATGTTTACAGTAAAATTTTCCAAAGTTTAGTTCAACATCCACTTTTGTTAGAACCCGCTCAACAGATTTTAAGAGACTTTGTCTATCTTTACCAGTTTAAGATCAACATGAAAGCAGCTTTTACTGGGGATCTTTGGCCTTGGCATCAAGACTTTATATTTTGGTACGAGGAAGATGGTATGCCACAGCCCAGAGCAGTCAATGTCGGCATCTTCTTGGACGAAATAAATCAATTTAATGGTCCACTATATTTGATTTCAGGTTCTCATAAAGAAGGACTAATCAAATGCAATGTTCATAAATCCTCAGTTGAAAGGGAAAATGCCGGCTGGGAAGTTAATGTCAGTACTAATCTGAAATACTGTCTAGACAATGCAACTGTAACTCGACTCGTTGAGAGAGGAGACATAGTAGCTCCTGTTGGTTGTGCTGGATCTGTTCTTTTCTTTCACAGCAATATAGCTCATAGTTCAGTTCCTAACATCTCTCCTTACCCTCGCAGACTACTTATGATTACTTATAATAGCATCAAAAATATACCGCATACTAGTGACCAGCCAAGACCAGAATTCTTAGTCTGTAGAGATTACACGCCACTGCAACCTGTAGAAGATGATGTGTTACTGCAACAAGTTGAGTAACACGTAATTGACTAATGACATCTCGTCTTCAGTATTTAATTATTACTCTCTACAACTTTAAGTACACAAACAAAGTTATGAGTACCACAAACCATTCTTCCTCTTCAGATAGTTTCTCCAACGATCCAAAGCATGCTGTATTCAAACTCCTGCTGGAGAAAAAAGGAATCCGTTTCAACGCCCAAACCATCCCTCGTCGTGATAGATTAACTTCTGTGCCTCTTTCCTTTGCACAAGAGAGACTGTGGTTCCTCAACCAACTCTCAGGAGCATCAGCAACCTACAATATGCCTGCTGCCCTACGCCTGAGTGGGGAATTAAATCTTGATGCCTTGCACCAAGCCCTAACCGAAATCGTGCGTCGTCACGAAATACTCCGTACCAGTTTTGCCAACATCAATGGCATGCCGATGCAGGTGATTAACCCAGAAGCCAGCATGGATATGGAAATAGTAGATTTACAACACTCAGAAGAGAGCGAACGGAAACTGGTTGTAGAGCAACAAATTCAACAATCAGCGCTGACTCCCTTTGACTTAGAGATTTCCCCATTAATTCGGTGTAATTTATGGCAATTATCAGCTACCGACTACGTGTTTAGCATCAACATGCATCACATAGTCTCAGATGGGTGGTCGATTGGCGTGTTGGTTCGAGAACTATCAGCGTTGTATAAAGCTTTTTGTGTTAAAGAATCATCCCCCCTACCAGAACTAGAGATTCAATATGCTGACTTTGCTATATGGCAGAGACAACGGTTGAGTGGGGCAGTACTAGAAAAACAACTGCAATATTGGGTATCGCAATTACAGGGAGCACCAGAATTACTGCAAATACCGACCGACCGACCACGCTTTGGCATACAGAGCGATCAAGGTGCAACACAAAGCTTTATCTTAAGTAAGGAATTAACCCAGAAACTGGAAATACTGTCACAGCAAACGGGTAGTACTCTATTTATGACCCTGTTGGCAGCCTTTGCCACCTTACTCTATCGTTATAGCGGTCAGTCAGATGTGGTGATTGGTTCGCCGATCGCCAATCGCAACCGCAGTGAAATACAGTCATTGATTGGCTTTTTCGTGAATACCTTAGCCTTGAGAACACGGTTAGAAAATAATCCGAGTTTTGAGCAGTTGCTCGCGCAGGTGCAAGAAACCACTCTCAAAGCCTATGAGCATCAAGATGTGCCCTTTGAACAGGTAGTAGAAGCCTTGCGACCCCAACGCTCCATGAGTTATACACCTCTGTTCCAGGTAATGTTTGTCTTGCAAAATGCGCCGATGGGCGACATTGAATTACCAGGAGTAAAATTAAGTGAGTTAAATACTGAGAACACGACTGCCAAGTTTGATTTGACTCTATCCATAAGCGAAAGCCCTCTGGGAATGGATTGTACTTGGGAATACAAAACCGACCTGTTTGATGGGTCAACTATTGAGCGCATGGCTGCTCATTATCAGAATTTACTTTTAGCGATTGCTAAAAATCCACAACAAAAGATAAGTAAGATACCATTACTCACAGATTCTGAGCTAGAGCAGTTACTGCAAACTCCGAATAATATCAATACGAGTTACTTTCTTCGCCAATACTTTCAGTACCACGGTTCAAATAATTTACAACTTTACATTTTAGATAAGTATCAAGAATTAGTTCCGCTGGGTGTAGAAGGAGAAATTTATTTAGGTAATTATGATTTATCTTCAAAAAACTTAAATTCAGAGCAAAAAAAATCTATAAGTGCAATAGAGCATCCACAACTTGGTAAGTTATTAAAAACTGGACACTGGGGTTGTCGTCGAGGAAATGATTCTCTGGAATTATTAGGAAAAGAGCATCGAAACGTCACAGTTAAAGGACAAAGAATTCACCTACAACGTATTGAAGAATCTCTACTAACAGCAAAAGGGGTAGAAGATTGCTATGTAACAGTTCGCAATCAAGAGCTAATAGCATATGTAATTAAAGATAGTTTTTGTAATCAGGATTTTTTACACAATCATTTAAAATCCCAGTTACCTGGTTACCCATTACCCTGCACTTATGTATCAGTAACTGCTTTACCATTGACAAATAAAGGAGAAGTGGATGAAGTAGGTTTAGCTTCTATTGGTGTAATTAATTCTGAGTTAATTCAAAGTTGGGAAGAACAAATAAGTTCTCACCCTGAAATCGAGCAAGTTACTGTAGTAGTTCAGCCAAATATAAAAACAATTAATTCCATACATTTAGAAGAAATTTTACCATCAAATCAAGTTATTTTTAATAATTTTTTTACTGTTGAAGCACCTAGATATGTTGGGGAAGAAAATAATAGTTTTTCACTAGAAAAAAAATCACCTGCAATCAGTCATGGAAAAGCTTTACTCTTCCCAGAATCTGCTCCACAAACTCTAGGGGAAATACTTCAAAAAACTGCTAGTAAATTACCTGGTCAAGGAATAATTTATATTAACTCTGATGGCTGCGAACAGGTTCAATCTTATTCTCAGTTATTAGAAGACGCTCAAAGAATTTTAGGTGGCTTGAGAAAACAAGGACTTAAGCCTCAAGACAAAGTCATTTTTCAGTTGGAACAAAATCAAGATTTTATTAGTGCTTTTTGGGGTTGTATGTTGGGAGGTTTTATTCCCGTACCCATTGGAATGCCTGTTTCTTATAACCAGCACAATGCAAATCTAAATAAATTAAAAAATAGTTGGGAGATGTTAGAAAGACCTTTGATATTAACGGACAATAAATCGTTGCCAGATATTGCCAAATGGTCTTTAAGCCTAAATTTATACGGGTTTAAGTTAGAAACAATTGAAAAATTACAAGAGTTCTCGGCAGACAATAATTATTACAATTCTCAATCAGAAGATTTAGCGATTTTACTACTTACTTCTGGTAGTACAGGAACACCGAAAGCAGTAAAACAGAGTCATAAGAGTTTATTGAGCCATTGTGTAGGAACAACGGCTATGAACAACTTTTCCACAGAAGATATTTCTTTGAATTGGTTTCCTCTGGATCATGTTGGGGGAATAGTCATGTTTCATTTGAGAGACGTTTATTTGGGGTGTCAGCAAATTCATGCATCAACTCAAATGGTCTTGCAAACGCCTACTTTGTGGTTAGATTGGATTTCTAAGTATAGAGTTACGATTACTTGGGCTCCAAATTTTGCTTATAAACTAATCGCCGAAAACATCGAAAAAAATAGTCAAAAAAAAGTTAGTTTTTACTATAAAAAATGGAATTTATCTTCTCTGAAGTTTATTCTGAATGGAGGAGAAGCAATTGTTGCCAAAACTGCAAGAACATTCTTGGAATTATTAACTGTTTACCAGCTATCTTCTAAAGTAATGCATCCAGCATGGGGAATGTCAGAAACTTCTTCAGCATTGACATTCGCCGATAACTTTTTATTGGAGTTGACAACAGATGAACAAAAATTTACGAAATTGGGTTCTCCCATCCCCGGATGCTCGATCAGAATTGTGAACAATAAAAATCAGATAGTAGAAGAGGGAGAAATCGGTTTTTTACAAGTACAAGGTGCTACAGTTACATCTGGATACTATTGTAATCAGGAAGCAACTCAAGAAGCATTTACTGAAGACGGTTGGTTTGATACAGGGGATTTAGGGTTTATCTTGGAAGGACACTTAACTATTACTGGACGAAAAAAAGATGTCATCATTATTAATGGAAGCAACTATTACACTCATGAGATTGAAGCAGCGGTGGAAGAATTATCTTCAGTGGTGGTATCTTATACAGCAGCTTTTGGAATCTCAGCTATTGAAAATGATACTGAAGAATTAGCAATCATCTTTTCTCCTTATGTATCCAGCCAGAATCAGTTAGCAGAACTATTGAAAAAGATTCGGGTGAAAATTGTTAGTGACTTTGGGATAACTCCTAGTTATTTAATCCCTGTAGAGAAAGAAATAGTACCTAAAACTTCCATTGGTAAAATTCAGCGTTCCCAATTAAAGCAACGTTTTATTGATGGTGAGTTTAAATCTATCCTCCATCAGGTAGACCTATTGCTTCATAATACAAATACGATTCCTAACTGGTTCTACCGTCAAACATGGCAAAGAAAAGAAAGGAGAAATATTTTACTCAGTTCTTTTAAACAAAATACTTTAGTCCTAATATTTGCTGACAAGTTAGGTTTGGGAACATTTTTAGTTCAGGAATTATCTGGGCTAAATCATCCATGCGTTATAGTTACTATAGGTTCTCATTTTCAGCGAATCAGCTCGAATCATTATTCTCTTATCCCCGGAAATCTACAACACTATCATTTGTTAATTGATTCATTAGCGCGAAATAATCAAGTCATTGGTCACATTCTCCATCTTTGGCACTACGATGAGCAGATTGAAGAAGTTTCTACTGTAGAAAATTTAGAGTCCACTCAACAACAAGGGGTTTACAGTGTAATATTTTTGGTACAAGCTCTAGAACAAATTCAAGGTACACGGCAGGCAGTGAAGTTACTATGTGTTGCGAACAATAGCCAATCACTTCATCCTACAGATAAAATTCTACCTGAAAAAGCTACTCTCTTAGGCTTGCTCAAAACTATTCCTCAAGAAATGCCTTGGTTGAGTACTCGTCACTTAGATTTACCATTAGCAGAAGCAGAACTCAACAGTAGTTGTATTTTGCAAGAAATGTATTCTTCTGATAGAGAAATGACAGTTGCTATCAAAAATGGGGAACGTTTAGTTTCACGTCTGAAATTAGTGGATATGACTTGTGAAGAAAAACAAGCAATTCCTATAAAAGTAGGAGGAACGTATCTCATAACTGGAGGACTAGGAGGAGTTAGTATAGAGATTGCCAAATATTTATTAGAACATTATCAAACACACTTAATATTAGTGGGTCAAACTCATATTCTTGACAATGATTCTAGAAAAGTAGATGGAGAAAAGGGAGATAAAATCATTACTAAATTACAAAGGTATAAACAGTTACAACAATTGCCTGGAGCGGTTGTCTATGAATCTGTTGATATCTGTAATTTAGATCGCTTACAACAGATAGTGGAAAAAGCAACTTCAGAATGGGAAACTCAACTTGATGGTGTCCTCCATCTAGCTGGAATTTTTCAAGAAACACCAATAGAGTCGGAAACTCCAGAAAATGTTGCTGCTGTTTTGCGTCCCAAAGTTATGGGTACTCGGGTATTGCATCAACTGCTTCGCAAGCAAGAAAATGCTTTATTTATTCACTTTTCTTCTGTGAATGGTTTCTTTGGAGGAATGAACGTTGCATCTTATTCAGCGGCAAATAGTTTTCAGTCAGCGTTTAGTGATTATCAACGATACAATGGTTTTCAAAGCTATTGCTGTTCTTGGAGCATGTGGCATGACACTGGCATGAGTCAGGGTTATGAATTTGTAGAACTTAGTCGTGCTAAGGGTTATTTTGCCATCGCTCCTCAACAAGGAATTTATTCGTTTTTAGCAGCTTTATCTCACCCCTCACATGATTTGTTAATCGGTTTAGATGCAACTAAGGCAAGTATTCAACGTTTTCTTGGCGATTGCGATCTTGAGCAGAAATTAACTGCTTATTTCACCACACAAACCCCAAATTTTTCTTTGAGTAAATTACAGGAGGTACAACTGTGCGATCGCTATGGGACACTAAACCAAATTGACTTTGTCCAACTCGAAAAAACATCTCTTAGTGATACTGGAGAAATCAATCGCGAACAGCTTACTGGTATATATAGGGATTTGAGTGATAGTGAGCAGACAAAACCACGTAATGAAATAGAAAGTCAGTTAGTTAAAATATTCCAAGAAATCCTGAATGTTTCTTGTGTAGGAATTTACGACAACTTCTTTACTCTCGGAGGACATTCCCTGCTTGCCACCCAATTAGTATCCCGAATCAAACAAACCT
>JAQYWO010000356.1 GCA_029379215.1 Rhizonema sp. PD37 | reverse complement strand
GATTTTAAGTTCATATAAAAAGTAGAAATGTTTTTTATTTTACTTTCAATCGGTGAAAAGAGAATTAATATATGGTGAATTTATTGCCAGCGTTTGTCCAATAGCAACTAATGCTTGGTAAACCATGGCCGCGACTTCTCCTCTTTTGGCATCTTCAAAAGGTTTTATTTGCTGAGTATCTGGGTGATTCACGAGGATTTTGTGCCGTATTGCAGTGGCAACTGCGGTGCGGGCAGATTTGGGTATAGTATCAAAATCACTGTAATCTAGTAAGGGATTCGTTTGATCAGGTGGTAGTTCCAGTCCGCTAACGAGAGAGACTATAACCTGGAGCCGTTGCACGTTTTGATGCGGACGGAAGGTGCCATCGCTCTTTCCCCCAACAAAGCCACCCTGCGCGGCGATTTGGATGCTGCGATAAGAAGAAGAATCTTTTGGGACATCAGTAAAATTAGGTGCTGCTCGTCTGGGTTCGGGATTAAAGGCTGCTGCTACTAAAGCGGAGTACTGAGCGCGGGTTATCGGTTGATCCGGCTGATAGCGACAATCCGCAAAAACGTGAGTTAAGTTCATGCTTGCTAATGCCCAGATGAATTTTTCTGCCCAGTGTCCCAGAATGTCGGTGTACACAGGAAGATCGACTTGGTGGTTGACAGCAGTAAATTCAAGCAGCCCATTAATCTTAATTGGACTTAACTGATTGCCTGCGGAAATTAACTTAATAGAAGTAAAATTTTGGACATCAAATTGTCCACTTTCGTGAAAAATGTTACCACCGGGATCGTGATTGGTACCTAAGTCGGGAGAGGCGTTTCCGTGGATTAATAAACCAGTCTGCGTATTATTGGCAATCAAATTATGACGCAGTATTGGTCGTGCATTTCGTGACAGGGCGATCGCTGTGCGATTTTCGGAGAGTTTGTTGTTGGCAATCATCGGTGTGGCAAAGTCACTCACTGCTATGCCTAAAGTGTTTTTTTGCAAAACATTTCTTAGCACATCACCTTTGCTATTACGTGCCATCACCAACCCTGAGGCAGCATTTTGGACAAATACATTATCTATAATTACGGCTTTGGCAGTCCCACTGACAAACACACCTTCCCGACTACAGTGGCTGAAAGTATTATTAGCTAAAGTTGGGGAAGTTGACTCAATCCAGACGCCAGTTCCTTTTGGCGTTGTATTTGTGATCGTCACACCTTTTAATTGAGCATCACCTAGTAAAAGCATTGTAATATTCTGTACGCCAAAACTCGGACTTCGATACTTACCACTCCCCATTATCACAATACCTTCACCCTTAGTAGTTTCGTTGCCTATTAAAACTACTCCAGTGGGAATGTAGAGCGGAAAGACTTCACCACTCGCAGTACTGTATGTCCCATTTGTCAGCTTAATTATCTTCGGTATTGTGGTTTCTCTTAAGGCGCGAGTCAGACTTCTAAATGGAGTAAACTGCGTCCCGGTATGAGTGTCATTTCCCACCACAGGGTTGACATAAAATGTGGCAACTAGGGCAGATTTAAGCATCGGTTGTTAGTAGGCACTTGTTTAAGGGTTTAGATATCAGAAGAAGGAGATAGGAACAAGGAGATAGGAGAGAGGATTTATTTTTCTCCCTCTTTATGTCTCTTTTCTTCCCCTCTTCCCTCGACTTGGTGATCTAATATTATTTGGTACTCTATCAATAACACTTAGGATGATTGAAGTTGAGCATCTAAGTAAAGTATACGGCTCTACCCCAGCTATTACTGATGTCACATTTAACGTAGAACAAGGAGAAATTTTGGGGTTTTTGGGACCAAATGGTGCTGGCAAAACGACAACTATGCGTATTTTGACAGGTTATTTACCAGCAACAAGTGGTACAGCCCGGATTGCAGGCTTCGATGTTCATGACAATTCACTTTTTGTGCGGCAAAAAATTGGTTATTTGCCGGAAACCCCTCCACTGTATACGGAAATGACAGTGGAAGGATTTTTGTATTTTGTAGCGCGGATTAAGGGAGTGAGTGCGGGCGATCGCGCACTCAAGGTAAAGGCAGCGATCCAACGTTGTAATTTACAAGACAAGAGTAATGTGATTATTCGCAAACTTTCTAAAGGATATCGCCAAAGAGTTGGCATTGCTCAAGCAGTCGTTCACGATCCACCAGCGATAATTCTGGACGAACCCACTGTTGGACTTGATCCTCGGCAAATCATTGAAGTGCGAAATTTAATCAAAAGCCTTGCAGGGACACACACAATCATTCTTTCTACCCACATTTTACCAGAAGTTAGCATGACCTGTAGCCGCTTGGCAATTATTAATAAAGGAAAAATAGTAGCAATAAATACACCTGAAAATCTTGTGACTCAGTTGACAGGTGGCTTTAGATATGAATTTGAAATTGAGGGAGATGCTGTATCAGCTCAACAACTCCTGCAAAAATTAAAGGGTGTCGCTTTGGTAGAATTAGTCCCGACAACGGGAGTTTATAGCCCTTCACAAGAAAACCGAGTTCACCTGCGGGTGATATTACAGTCCGGAATCGAACCAGGAGGGGAGATGACCGCAGCACTGAGCCATGCTGGATTCCGTGTATATGAAATGCGACGTGTCAGCGCTACTTTAGAAGATGTCTTTTTACTGACAACGCAAGAAAAAGTAGAAACAGAGGTACACTCAGCAGCAACCGAAGGAGAAGCAGCATAAATGGGTATTGTATTCAGTAATATTATTGCCATTTATCGCCGAGAGTTACAAAGCTATTTTGTCTCGCCTTTAGCTTATATCATCGCCAGTGTTTTTTGGCTATTGGCTGGGTTCTTTTTTATCGTTATTTTAATCGGACCAGAAGGTCTCTTGCCAACAGTGGCACAATTTGATTTGCAAGGGCAACAAACTAAAATACCACTACCACCGATTGATGTTCCTTACGAATTAGTCAGAGCATTTTTGGATCGGATGGGGTGGCTATTGTTATTTGTATTGCCGATGTTCTCTATGGGACTTTATGCAGAAGAACGCAAACGTGGAACCTTAGAACTGTTAGCTACGTCGCCAGTCACAAATTGGGCGGTAGCTGTCGGTAAATTATTAGGTGTAGTGACATTTGTGACAACCTTGATCGTTCCTTTACTTGGTTATGAAGCGATCGCTTTCAGTGCATCAAATCCACCAATGCCTCTGGCAATACCATTACTCGGACATTTGGGATTAATCTTGCTAGCAGCGGCAATTTTATCCTTGGGAATGTTCATCTCCTCTCTAACAGACAGTACTATTCTGTCTGCTATCATGACTTTCGCAGTTATTTTGTTACTGTTTTTTGTTGATTTTATTGCCAAAAATATCAATGGTCCCTTGGGAAGGGCTCTAGGTCATCTATCTTTAGTGAAACACTACAATGCGTTAATACAAGGAATTTTCGATACTAGTAGTTTAATTGTGTTTGCCAGTTACATTATTCTGGGTATTTTTCTTACAGCTCAATCAATTGATGCATTGCGCTTTCAACGACAGTAGGTATTGGTTATAGAACTTACGCATTCATTTGCCAAAGAAGCTTAATTTATTGAACGAACCCCACCCCAGTAAAGCTGTGCTTTCCGTCCCCTCCAAAGCAAGCGCTTAGGGGATAAAGGGGTGGGGTTTTATGCAACATGAATGATAACAAATTAACCGAACTTGATTTAACTCACCATTCTCGTCATAGAAATATCTTAATCTCTTTCGGTATAATAAATGGCACCTTTATCCCAACCAATAATCGCCGATATGCTACATATGCACATTTTCTCACATATGACAATGCGCTAAACTTACAGCATCCGTAACCGTTCCGCCAAAATTTTTATGTCTCGCTGGTTTAATACCGCAGGGCCTTGTGAAGCCGATATTCACTACATGTTGTCGCCCACTATTAGGTTGCCTAATTTATTACGGCTGATTGAACAACGCAGCTACTTTGTAATTCACGCTCCACGGCAAACGGGTAAAACTACGGCTATGCTGGCGTTGGCAAAACAACTTACCGAAAGTGGGCGCTACACGGCGGTGATGGTATCAGCAGAAGTGGGCGCATCTTTTAGTCATGATCCCAGAGCCGCAGAACTACCGATTCTGGATTCTTGGTGGACAAGCGCTAAGTTTGATTTACCTGAAGATTTACACCCCCCAGATTCTTGGGGTGATGCGCAGCCAGGACGAAAAATTCAAGGTGCTTTGCAGACTTGGGCAAAAGTATCTCCACGACCATTAGTGTTGTTTATCGATGAAATTGACTCTTTACAGGATGAAACCTTAATTTCAGTCTTACGACAGTTGCGCGATGGCTATCGCGGTCGTCCCACAAATTTTCCCATCTCAGTTGGATTAATTGGTTTGCGCGATGTGCGAGATTATAAAGTCGCGGCAGGTGGTAGTGAACGATTAAATACAGCAAGTCCGTTTAATATTAAAGAACGTTCTTTGACCTTAAGAGATTTTAATGCTAATGAAGTAGAACAATTATACCAGCAACATACTGACGATACAGGACAGGTTTTCACAACTGAGGCAATCCGAACAGCATTTAATTTGACTCAGGGACAGCCTTGGTTAGTCAATGCTCTTGCTAAAGAAACTGTACAAGAAATAGTGACGGATACAAATATAGAAATTTCATTAGAGCATATTCAAAAAGCGAAGGAAGTGCTGATTGCGCGTAAAGATACTCACCTTGATTCGCTTGCTGAAAAACTTCAAGAACCAAGGATAAAGGCAATTATTGAGCCAATCTTGGCAGGTTCAGAACTAGGAAACGTGCCTTGGGATGATATCCAGTTTGTTATCGACTTGGGTTTGTGCAAAATCGATCCGCGAGGAGGGTTGGTGATTGCTAATCCCATTTACCGGGAGGTTTTACCAAGGGTATTAACAATGACACCCATGGCTTCGCTCCCGGAAATAGCCCCTACTTGGTTAACTGCATCAGGTGATTTAAATACTGATGCTTTGCTAGAGGCGTTTATAGCATTTTGGTGTCAGCATGGCGAACCTTTGCTTGGCACCACAGCTTACCATGAGATTGCACCTCATTTAGTACTGATGGCATTTTTGCATCGCGTCGTTAACGGAGGTGGAACTCTTGAACGCGAATATGCCATTGGACGAGATCGTATGGATTTATGTCTCAGGTATAAAAATGTAATCTTGGGAATTGAGTTGAAAGTTTGGCGTGAAAAAAAGAAAGATCCAGAAGCAGAAGGATTAGAGCAGTTAGATTCTTATTTAGAACGCATCAAAGTTAATTTTGGTTGGTTATTTGTTTTTGACAGACGCGAAAAAGCATTACCATTTGCAGAGCGCTTAGGAACTAAAGTTACGACGACTAAAAAAGGACGTTCTGTCACCATCATCCGGGCATAGCTGTTCAATAATACAAAGAATAACGAATAACTAACAATTAAAATGAAGACAATCGCTGTAAAAAAACTTGGGTATTTGTTGTTTTGGCTGGCTCCGTTCCTCTTAACTGCGGGTTTAACATCTGGATTGCTATCAGGATGGGGAACAATTTCATTGTTGTTGATTGTTTCCGGAAGTGCGATCGCTGTTTTGTGGTTAATCAGGCAAAATCAGCAGAATCATTGGTGGAGTCGTCGTTCCACCCAAGCTTCTACTAATGCCTTAGTTGCAACTTCAGCCGTATTGATCATTTTGGGGTTAGTTAACTTCTTAGGAACTCGCTACCACTTGCGAAAGGATCTCACGGAAACTCAGTTGTTTACCTTAGCCCCTCAATCACGAGCATCGGTACGTTCTCTGTCTGAACCAGTGAAAGTGTGGGTGTTTAATTCTCCAAATCCCCAGGATCAGGACTTACTCGAAAACTATCACGAGCAAAACAGATCGAAGTTTAAATATGAGTACGTCGATCCCCAAGCTGCACCAGGATTAGCACAAAAGTTTCACCTCAAAGACAATGGAGAAGTTTACCTGGAATCTGGCAACAGACGACAATTAGTCCAGGTGGTGAGTGAAAATGAACGTCTATCGGAAGCGAAGTTAACTAACCGTCTGCAACAAATCACAAGTACAAGCACAGCTAAAATTTACGTTCTCCAGGGTGATGGCGAACACCCTATTTCACCAGGGAAGAATGCCATCTCCCAAGCAATTCAGGCTTTAGGTGATAGAAATTTTATCATATCTCCGGTAAATTTAGCCGAGAAATCAGTGTCTCTTAGTGATGCTGCTGTTGTAGTGGTTGCTGGCGCTACGCGATCGCTCTTAGAGTCAGAAGAGAAAGCTTTGCAAGACTATGTCAATCGAGGTGGCAACTTGCTGCTGATGATCGATCCCAATACCGATCCGAAACTCGATACTTTGCTGGCTGAGTGGGGCATAAAACTAGATAATCGTTTGGCAGTCGATATTGCTGGAAATCCTCAGTTTGGCCCTGCCGTTCCGATAGTGAATGAGTACGGAAAGCATCCGATCACTAAAGACTTTGGTAAAGATATTTCATTTTATAGTTTGGCAAGACCAATTCAAATTACCCCTGTAGCAGGTGTTGAGGCAACTCCGCTACTGTTTACCAAACCCTTTCCGGATAGCTGGGCAGAAAGTGATCTCAAAAGCGAAAAATTGCAGTTCGATGAGGGTAAAGATATTAAAGGCCCTCTCACTTTAGGCGTTGCCTTAAGGAGGAAACAACCATTATCTACCTCATCTTCGAGCGTATTACCCACTCCCACACCAACCGTATCACCCAAAACAGGAGCACTCGTCAAGCCGATTACACCCGCATCACCCACTCCCACACCAACCGTATCACCACAAACAGGAAAACTCGCCAAGCCGAATACACCCACATCACCCACTCCCACACCAACCGCATCATCCAAAACAGGAGCACTCGTCAAGCCGATTACACCCGCATCACCCACTCCCACACCAACCGTATCACTAAAAAACCCTGTACCTTCAACTCCCTCGGCTCCCTCAACTCCTTCAACCAATCAAACTGCCACTGAGTCACGCATGGTGGTGATCGGAAATTCAGATTTTGCTACCGATGGTTTATTTGAACAACAGTTAAATGGAGATGTATTTCTCAACTCAGTCACTTGGCTGAGTCAACAGGATCAGCAACCTCTTTCGATTCGTCCCAAAGAGGCGAACAACCGCCGAATCAATCTGACAACAGCACAAGCGAATCTTTTAACATCATTGTCTTTAATTGTTTTACCCTTACTTGGGTTAGTGGCGGCAATTGTTCTCTGGTGGCGAAGACGGTAAGAAAACGTTATGAGTCAGAAATTGTTATTTTTCCCCATTCCCTCTTATGATGAAGCTACAAAAGACGACTTTAGTTTTGATACTGTTAGCACTAGGTATTGGTAGTTTTGTTTACTTCCATGAAATTAAAGGTGCAACTCAGCGAAAGGAAGTTAAGAACAAAGAGCAGCTTATCTTTACTTTTGAGGCAACGGAAGTGCAGTCTTTGACGGTAAAAGCGAAAAATTTAGCGTTCGAGATCGAACGTGGTGACAAATCTAGCGAAACTAAGTGGTTGATCAAATCTCCAACAGTCACGCCAGTTTCAGATGCCGTTATGTCATATTTAATGAATACTTTGGTAAAAGGTAAGGTTGAACGTACTTTATCAATCCCAACCAACCAACTGGGAGAATTCGGTTTAGATCAACCCCAAGCAACAATCAATGTAAAACTGAAGAATCAAAAAACTCACGAGTTAATTTTAGGTAAGTCCGACTTTAACCACCGTTTTTTGTATGCACAAGCCGATCCTATCGCTAAACCTAATGGAAATACAAATGTACTGTTAGTTTCTACAGATCTTGAAAATGCTGTCAATCGCAAATTTTCAGACTGGCAAGAACCAGTAGATAATGGAAAAACGCCAACATCCCTTGAAAAAAATCTGTAAAAAACGAACACACCTTTGTAACGAGTGAGGGGTTATACCAATTCAATTTAATTTGTTCTCCGGACTATTCTTACCTCTGGATAAGAAAAATGTAAACTATGTATCGTGCAGTAGGGATTGTGAGGGGAAGATATTACCCCAGTGTTCCGGATTTCAATCAAGGAATTCTTGCAACTAACTCAATGCCATTTATAAGTCTATTCATGAAAGATATTTTTCGAGAATTCAATTAAAATTCCTTTTTCACATAATTTTTGAATTAAACCAACACAAATCTGTTTAAATTTTTCTGGAATACTGTCTAAATTGTGAAATGAAGCAGATGCTTTTACAAGTTGGTCTATTGAAATAGGTTGCTCAGCTTTCTTAACAATAAATTGAATAGCCGGTGATAAACGGCAAATTTGTACTGTTTGAATATCCAAGAGAATAAAAGCAAAAATACTTGGTTGAATTTCTATTGTTTTAATATCTAAACCTTCATACAAAGCCGAAATATTGTAATTAAATGTTTCTAGAAAAACTGAAGGTGATTTAGTAAGAACTAAAGAATCAGTGGTTTCTTTAGCTAAGCTCATTGAATTACTTACCGATTGTACATTAATTTCTTCTAAACTCTGTTTAAC
>JAQYWO010000355.1 GCA_029379215.1 Rhizonema sp. PD37 | reverse complement strand
CTTTTCCTGCACCCTCTTGACAAATGTGCAATTTCCTTAACCTGTCAAGGATGACCGGATATATTTTGGCAATCGCCTGGGGGTAAGCTGATGAATGTGTTGCATCTAATTGAGGCAAAAATGTCTGTTGAAAGAATCTGGAAAGCCGCAGCTAGAAATTGTATCTATCTGTGTTTTCTTGTAAAAAATAGGTGCTTTCAATGAGTGTAACATCTTACCCATCTTACCAATATCAAGTCGGGGGAAGTTTACCGATTGAAGCCCCAACCTACGTGACGCGGCTTGCAGATACTGAGTTTTACGAGGGTTTGAAGGCAGGGGAGTTTTGTTATGTACTTAACTCCCGACAAATGGGGAAATCAAGTCTGCGAGTACGGACTATGCAACGGTTGCGCTCTGAGGGTATTGCCTGTGCTGCTGTTGATATTACAGCTATTGGTGCATCAGATACCACTTTAGAACAGTGGTACGCAGGAGTTATTGATCGGATAGCGAACAGTCTCAATCTGGATCAGCAATTTGATTTAGACGAATGGTGGGTGAGTCAGGCAAAGCTATCTCCAGTGTTGCTATTTAGTAAGTTTATTGAGTCCGTTTTATTTAAGTCGATTCAGCAAAATATAGTGATTTTTGTAGACGAAATCGACAGTGTTCTCAGCCTCAAATTCAACTTAGATGATTTTTTTGCAGTGATCCGTGACTGTTATAACAATCGAGCCGATAAGTTGGAATACCGACGACTGACATTTGCGCTGCTAGGGGTGGCAACTCCCTCAGATTTAATTCAAGACAGGCGACGCACACCGTTTAATATTGGTAGAGCGATTGAATTGACAGGCTTTGATTTAGAGTCAGCTAAACCGTTAGCTCAAGGTTTGGCAGTTAAAGCTAGCAATCCTAAAGCTGTGTTGCAAGCAGTGTTGGATTGGACAGGGGGACATCCGTTTTTGAGCCAGAAAGTTTGTCAACTGATTCAAACTGTCGATGAGCCGATTCCACATGATGGGGTTGCTCAGTGGGTGGAGCAATTGGTGCAATCAAAGGTAATTTCCAACTGGGAGGCGCAGGATGAACCAGAGCATTTGAAGACGATACGCGATCGCATTTTACGAAGCGGTGGACAGCGTACAGGTCGTCTACTTGGATTATATCAGCAAGTTTTGCAACCAGGGGCGATCGCCGCAGATGGTAGCCTTGAACAAATCGAATTGCGGCTATCAGGATTGGTAGTTAGGCGTGAAGGGAAGTTAAAAGTTTACAACCGTATTTACGCGGGAGTTTTTAATCGAAGTTGGCTTGAAAAGGCACTAGCTTCTTTGCGCCCTTACGCAGCAACATTGAGAGCTTGGGTCGATTCGGGTTATCACGATGAATCACGCCTGTTGCAAGGGCGAACATTGCGAGATGCCTTGGCATGGGCAGAGGGTAAGAGCTTAGGAAATGCAGATTATGAGTTTTTAGCTGCTAGTCAAAAATTAGACAAAAAAGCAGTCGAAAATGCTTTGCGCGTCAAAGAACAAGAGAGTTGGATCTTAGCTCAAGCAAATGAGACATTAACCAAGGCACAACGAAAAGCCAAGCGACAGATACGCCTTGGGACTATGATTGGGGGTACGATACTGGCATTGTTCATCATAGTAGCAATCATTGCAGGGGTAATGGCTCTTAATGCAACCAAAGAAGCATGGGTTGCACAGGAAAGCACTATACTCGAGCAGGCAGGAGCCAGTGCTTTACAGCAGTTTTAGCCCCGACGGACAGCGCATCCTCACTGTATCCGATGACAATACTGCAAGGGTGTGGGATTTGAAAGGCACGCCGCTCGCAGTCCTCACAGGGCATCAGAGCACTGTCAATAGTGCCAGTTTTAGTCCAGATGGACAGCGCATCGTCACTGTATCCGATGACAAAACTGCAAGGGTGTGGGATTTGAAAGGCACGCCCTTGACTGTCCTCACGGGACATCAGAACACTGTCAATAGTGCCAGTTTTAGCCCCGACGGACAGGGCATCGTCACTGTTCCGATGACGAAACTGCAAGGGTGTGGGATTTGAAAGGCACGCCCCTGGCTGTCCTCACGGGGCATCAGTTACCTGTCAATAGTGCCAATTTTAGCCCAAAAGGACAGCGCATCGTCACGGCATCATCTGACAAAACTGCACGGGTGTGGAATGTAAAAGGCACGCAGATCGCAGTCCTTAGGGGGCATCAGGACAGAGTCAACAGTGCCAGTTTTGACCCAGATGGACAGCGCATCGTCACTGCATCAGATGACAATACTGAACGGGTGTGGGATTTGAAAGGCACGCCCCTGGATGTCCTCACGGTGCATCAGGACAGAGTCAACAGTGCCAGTTTTAGTCCAGATGGGCAGCGCATCGTCACTGTATCATCTAAAACTGCAAGGGTGTGGGATTTGAAAGGCACGCCGCTTGCTGTCCTCACGGGGCATCAGGGCATTGTCAATAGTGCCAGATTTAGCCCAGACGGACAGCACATCGTCACCGCATCCGTTGACAAAACTGCAAGGGTGTGGGATGTGAAAGGCACGCCGCTTGCTGTCCTCACGGGGCATCAAGACATTGTCAACAGTGCCAGTTTTGGCCCAAAAGGACAGAGCATCGTTACTGCATCCGTTGACAAAACTGCAAGGGTGTGGGATGTGAAAGGCACGCCGCTTGCTGTCCTCACGGGGCATCAAGACATTGTCAACAGTGCCAGTTTTAGCCCAAAAGGACAGCGCATCGTCACCGCATCAGATGACAATACTGCAAGGATGTGGGATGTGAAAGGCACGCCGCTTGCTGTCCTTACGGAGCATCAAGACATTGTCAACAGTGCCAGTTTTAGCCTAAAAGGACAGCGCATCCTCACCGCATCAGAAGACAATACCGCACGGGTGTGGCGTGTTGGAGGATTAGATGATCTGTTAACGCGGGGTTGCGACTGGCTGAAAGATTACCTCGTCTCCCATCCCGAAGAATTGAAAAAACTTCCGGTGTGTCAGTAAAATATGAATTACGCTTCTCTCATGCTGGTGTGTCCCTCCATGACTCCAGATGCGCGAGGAAGGATGTGCGCCTTGGCTCTCCCTGACTCCAACTCAGCAGCAGGCGATCGCTTCGGAATTAGTGGAAATATAGAATTGGTTAAGCTTGCAGTTCCTGAATTAATTGTTGATTTTGATCATTTTTCTTTCGGGGAGATGATATTAATTCATCTTTTGTAATTGGTGTTCTTCTTAAAGTATCTAAAGGAACTAAAAACTCACCTGTTTGGATTTTTATATCCAAGGCCTCAAATACTGCCTGCACATCTAAAAAACTAGCACTCTCATAATCTTTATCTTCATAAAGCTTAATTTGTGACTCTGTTAATCCAGCTAAATCAGCAAGTTCCTTTTGACTAAGTTTAGCTGCCATACGCGCTTTAATTAGAAGCTGCGGTAGATGATTAATATCATTAATTTTTAGCACGATTGGCTCATGGCAATCGTGGTTGACGAGGGCTTCATATTCGGTAATTTGTTCTTTTAACTCATCAACTTGGCTTTGGTATGAATCTCTATGCAACTTCCACCGCGTAGGCTCTGCTTTTAAACTCTCATTATTATCAAGTTCGGCTACGGATTGTTCAAATCTCTGTAACCATTCCTTGGTATGGCGTAACTGTTGGTCGTTTTTAATCATCATAATCCCACCTCACTAAATCTATAGCAACAATCCCTTTGCGTGTATTCGTCCTTGTATCAAATTGAAAAAAATCTATATAGGCTGTACCAGATTCATTAGCCGGATAATTCGAGGGAAAAAATTCTCCCCTATACTTAACTTTTTGTTCAAATCGCATAAGCGCAAAATTATATAAAGTAGGCGCTATAGATTTTAGATAGCTAACATTAACCCCACTGTCTTCCTAGCACGCATCAAAATCTCCAGGATTTTGTTTATTGGTAACAAAACTACCATCTATATAAATCATCAAACACCCAGCTTTTTTGAGTTGCTCCATCGCCTTTTTTAATCCATCTATCAACTTCAACCGACGCGGTGTAGTACTAAATCGATCAACAAACTCCTCCCACTCACAGAAATGCACGCCTAATGGCAAATTACCGTTTTCATCAAACTCTGGAATCATTAACTCACAACCTAACATATATTATAATTATCCAGGTATCTAATTCAAAAGGCAGCTATGCTGAAGCTTGATTGCAGCTATGAGCCCATACTTAAAAGTGTGGGATTGAAGCTTGGACGCCATTTTTCCTCGTTGCACTCTACTAGAAAAACATCTTTAACTACATGAATTTCTACTCATGAGTTGAACTGCGATCGCAATTTAGCAGGTAGGGTGTCTGAATCCATATTATTACGGGGGGTTGCGTTCCTGGTGCATGGGGACTTACGCGTAGGATGGAGAGTGAAACAGAGCTTGATAGAGTACGCCTACTTGAGTTAATATGCAATTTAAAGACATAACAGTTTAATCAGCAAACACTAAGGTTAACAATGGTATCGTCGGAGTTAGTGGAACAATTACGCGAGCTCAATCGCGTAGATAAACTTCAAGTTATTCAACTTTTGGCGGCCGCTCTCGCAAAAGAAGAAACCAATCTTATCTTTGAAGGTGCATCCTACCCCGTTTGGTCTCCCTACGATGCGGTAGAAGCTGCCTCTATAATGTTAGAGGCGTTAAATGCAGAAACTTCCTTAAATCATGAGTAATCCAGCAAGATACTCTTTCATTTCAACCGATCCTAGTTTGGGAGAAGCAAGCTTTAAGCCGTTTTTACCGCTAACGTTGAATCATGGGGAAAAATCACAGTCAGTTATCGGACTTTTGGATACAGGAGCAATGGTGAATGTTCTTCCCTATTAGATTGGAGTTCAATTAGGTGCAGTTTGGGAAGAGCAAACAACGATGCTTCAATTATCAGGCAACTTAGCTCAGTTTGAAGCACGAGTATTAATCTTATCTGCTACTATTGGCCCTTTTAAGAGTGTTAAATTGGTATTTGCTTGGACGCAAGCTACCCAGATACCTCTTCTTCTGGGACAAGCCAACTTTTTTATGGAATTTGACATTTGTTTTTATCGCTCTCAAAAGATATTTGAAGTGACTTCAAAAAAATCATCTTGAATTTGGTAGACATTTTTAACAACCTTGAATTTCAGTTTAGTTTCCAAAGGAGACTTATCATTACATAAATCACCAGGGGGAAGAATAACATCTTCACCGAATCTCTTGGGAACATGGCGCTCGCCCAATCTTCTTTGAAGCCATTCTCGCAAAGAAAAGATAGAAGAGAGAAGTTTACGAATGATGTAGGATTGCTATTCTTATTGATTAGGATACCAACCTGCTGGAATTACATCAAAATTCCATACATCTTTAAAAACATATATGCGCTCTAGTATCTCTGATGGAGAAAGAGAATTTTGATTGCCTTCTTTCCAATCTTTTTTATCAACTGTTCCCATGACTAAATAATTATTTCCTATGATTTTATGATTTGATTGACTAAAACTAATAGCCATTAATGGCTCAATTTCCTGCTTTTTAGCAATAATAAGATCGCAGTTAGTACAGTATTTACACTGCTTGTTTAGTCAAAGAAGCTGTTGAGGTTCAATATGAATCACAAGAGGAAATTTACGAACTTTTGTTTGTATGTCACATTTTGGGCATTTTGTGAAGGCATAATCATCATAAGTGTTTAGAAAAAACCTATGCCGTTTTTTAAGATTTTTAGCCTGAGCTTTATTTGAACTCTTCTGAGGCATGTTAGCAGATCTATATTTCGGAAAACATCTCAAGAAGTTTGATATGGAAGCGGTATTTCACGAGCAATGAAACACGGTCGAGTATGGGCGTGCACAGAGATAAACTTCTCTCATGCTGGTGTGTCCCTTCATGACTCCAGATGCGCTCTTGTTAGATGTGCACCTTGACTCTCTCCTACTCCAAAATAGTAGCAGGCGATCGCCACTCTTGAATACATAGCAGAATAAATCCCATACATTCTAACCTCGTCTTCGCTGTTACTGCCCCCTGCTTGGGAGTTCCACCGACAACTCAAGCAATTTATTTTCGTAATCCTTTCTCAGCTAAATCTGCTCCAACCACAACTGTGACATCAGCAAAAATATCTCCAATCGATGCCACCTGCACCTCACCCACGCCCAGAGCGCTGCTGACACTGTAAGCGGCTTCTGGATTACCGTGTTGGGCAATAACTTGTGTATGATTAGCTGATTCTACTCCTGTATCAATCTCATGTTTTGTAATGTAAACGTTCCTAAAGCCCTGTTTTCTGAGAAAGGAGACGACTGTTTTCCCATCTTCAAGTTTTCCTGTAGCAATTGCTACAGCTATCTTTAACTTTTGCTTTTGCGGTTGAATGAGATGGACATCATTCTTGATAGGTTTCTCGCTTGCTTGATTAAAGTAGCGTGATAAAATTTCAGTAGTAGTGTCAGGATCAGCGATCCAGTAGCTGAGGCGGTATTCGTCCCTGCGACTAAAGCGCCCTGGAAGTACAATCATGTGCATCTGGCGGCGATCGCTACTGCCGACAGTTTGAGCGACTGCGAGCATCTCCTGCACAGTCAAATCACTATCTACATTATCCTTAGCAACTTGTAAAATCTGAGGTATTTTTGCTATAGTTGCTGGTTGAAGCAGTGTGCGGATGATGTTTTTGAGGACTTCTTGCTGCCGTTGCACACGACCAATATCACCCAAATCATCATGCCGAAAGCGGACATATTCTTGCAAGTGCTGTCCATTCAATTTTTGTTGCCCTGGTGAAAAATGAATACTGAGCTTTTGTGTGTGATCTGTGTAGCTCATCTGCTTGGGAATATTCACTTCAACTCCTCCCAATGCATCTACTAGATGAATAAATCCTTCAGTATCAACACGGACGTAACGGTCGATGGGAATGTCCCCAAGCAAGTGACTAACAGTCTCTGCTGCCAGTTTTGGTCCACCCCGGACGTTAGCATCATTGATTTTAGCATGACTTACATTAGGTAACTGCACTAATGTATCCCGTGGAATCGATAAGATATTAATTTGATGTGTCTCTGGTAACAGTCGTACCAGAAGCATCGTATCACTGTTCCCGGAGAGTGCTTGATCACGACTAAACTGACTTTGATGTGGATGTCCTGAGTTGTCAATGCCAAGAATCAGTATGTTAACAGGCTGTTTTAGAGTTGCTGGGATCAAACCTGTCAGATTCTTTCGGCTGTGAGGCAAATGAAATGCCTGATTTTTCAGTGGAGTTAAGCCCATCACTATAGCAAAAACTGCGCTAGAAGAGACACACACCAGCGCTAGCAATCCTAGAAACAATGGCTGTCGCCACCATTTAGAATTTTGAGTGTCGTTTTTTTCTTTCACGTTTCACCTACACACACACTCTAAAAAGGCTATCATTTGTCATTTGTTCTTTATCCTTTGTAACAAATGCTCCCGACGATTCAGCAATCATTTATCATCACTGAGGAGCGTATATAGTTTTGAATGACATCGGCTAACACTTGATTCAGAGCGAAAAATGTCTACGAGTACTTTGAATATCAGTTTTCCTCTAAATAAACTTCTCCGTAATCTTTACCTGCTAAAAAAATACTTTCGTAGCGAACTTTACCTTTAATAACAACTTCATCTCCTTTTTGCAAACCAGTTTGATTGGTAATTGCCCAGATTTTTCCTGTTGAGTCATTAATTTGGTATGCCTGTCGCTGCACAAGCTGAACTTGTCTTTCTACCTTTCCCTGAATATAAACAGTCTTTTCCTCAACTTCTTGGCTGTGGGAACTATTATCACCAGTATTTCTTCCAGGCTGTGGCATGAGTTGCTGAATCGGGGTAATATTAACACCTATTGCGTTCATACCGAAACGGTTCAACTTACTACAACTTAGCAGCCCCATTAAAAGAATAAAGGTTAATCCTCGTATGTAAAATTTTTTCGCCTGTTGCATGAGTGCTGCCTGATGAACGAATTTTTGTATTCGTGCAAGCTTCGTCGCAATTTCCATCCTCTGAGTTCCCATAAGTCGTCTTGAAAACATAAATCAAAATTAACATCTTTGTATATTTTGTAACTCAACAGTGAAAAGCAGAGAATTCAAAGCTAAGTAAGAAATATTACCGAAGAAAGGCAGAGGGCAGCTATGCTGCTATGTAATAAAATAATGTACCCGATGCCACCGGGAGTAGTGCCCCTAAATTTATTTATGAATAAAGTTGAAAATACGTATTTCGTTCTGGCGTAGCGCGAATGACGGCTTTCCCTCCTTCGGCGACTGGCTTTCATACTCTGCTCTGCCAGTCTTCAACTTGGCGACTGGCAGACATGTCAGATTCTTGAACGGAAAAAAGCCTTTAAAAGCTAATTTATGATAGTGAGTACCGTCCTGAAGAGTTCGGTTTTCCGCCCTTGTTTATTTTAACACTTTGTTAATCAAATCTTGGCAACACCTAACAGTAAAAAACCTACACCTGTGAAACGGTATAATTTATCCTCCTCTCCCTAAATTGTGCTGACAAATGTTAAGAAAGATTCGGGTAAAGAATAGGGGGATTAGGGACAGAGGTGAAAAAGAATCCCTGT
>JAQYWO010000354.1 GCA_029379215.1 Rhizonema sp. PD37 | reverse complement strand
CAGCTTACACTCAGAGAGCTTTTTTACCACCTGAACGACTTTTCAAACACCCTCTAAGTGGCAACCTAAGTTGCTTGAAAATTCCATAATGTTGTATCCCAACTGTTGGGGTAATCTTGTCGGTTGACTCCGGTGTGGTTTCGTTAAATATTACCAAATACCTAAGCAAACATCTACGCCATAAACCTGATAGCATTGGTATTAATCCAGAATTTGTGTATAATTACCGATAAAAGTTCTTCTGCCCCTATCCGCCTCTGCTTCTTCCCACCCCTAGAAGGACGTTAAAAGGGTACAATCAAGAAATTTCCTCTTTTTAACTGGTGAGCTTCTGCCTTTCATCTGTGTAACAATACACGAACCACCCAACGCGGACAAATAATTTGGCAAGCGACAACAAATCTATTGATGGATAAATCTTAAAGCCAGCAGTCAGGATTGAACTGACGACCTTCCGATTACAAGTCGGATGCACTACCACTGTGCTATGCTGGCGCACTTCTTACGGAAACAACCAAAATATTGTTTCAAGGCACTATATTACATCATCATAATACCATAAGCAAGCCCTTTTATGCAATTTCTGAAAACTTTTTCTGCAATGGGGGAAGAGAAATTAACCAAAATGGTATTTAACTATAGGCTAGAGAAAAAGAAAAATATCTGGTACAGTCTTAATACAGTGATTTTGGCACGCCCGGTACAGCAACGGCAAGACAGAATTGTTCTTTACAGAGCACTCCTTATGACAGCGTTGAGCGGACGAGATTTATTAAGTCTGGCGGATCTAAGTCCAACGGAAATTCAAGAACTCCTGCAAATGGCAACTCAACTAAAATCACAACGGTTGAAGTTGCGGTGTAATAAAGTATTGGGGCTACTGTTCTCTAAGGCTTCAACTCGGACAAGAGTGAGTTTTTCCGTCGCGATGTACCAACTGGGCGGACAAGTTATTGATCTCAATCCCAATGTGACTCAAGTGAGTCGGGGGGAACCCATCCAAGACACAGCAAGGGTTCTAGAAAGATATTTAGATATTTTGGCAATTCGCACTTTTGCACAGCAGGAGTTGGAAACTTTTGCCAAATATGCCAGGATTCCTGTCGTGAATGCTCTCACCGATTTAGAGCATCCTTGTCAGGTATTGGCTGATTTAATGACAATTCAAGAATGCTTTGGCACATGCGCTGGTTTGACATTGACCTATTTGGGTGATGGTAATAATGTCGCAAATTCCTTGATGCTGGGCTGTGCATTGGTAGAAATGAATGTTCGAGTTGCCACACCCATCGGTTATGAACCAAATGCAGCTGTCGTCGAAACAGCACGCTCTCTTGCTGGCAACAAGACTGAAATTATCCTCACTCATGACCCTGTAGCAGCAACGAAAGGTGTTCATGTACTTTACACTGATGTTTGGGCGAGTATGGGTCAAGAAGCGGAAGCGAACGACCGAATGCCTATTTTCAAACCTTATCAAATTAATGAAAATTTGTTAAGCCTTGCCAATGCAGAGGCAATTGTTTTACATTGCTTACCCGCCCATCGGGGAGAAGAAATTACTGATGAGGTTATAGAAGGTTCCCAGTCAAGAGTTTGGGATCAAGCAGAAAATCGTTTGCACGTCCAAAAGGCTTTGCTGGCGAGTATTTTAGGGGCAGAGTGATTTTATATTTTGCGAACAGTTAGGTACATACAGAAGTCACATCAACAACTTCTGAGAATACCCTCTGCCCTTGAAACTTTTCAAGACGGATGCGCGGATTGTAAAGTTCTAATCTCAATAAAATCCGCAATCCCAAATTATAAATTCAAAATATATAGTGCGTAAGTGAGTTTTTTGTAGTACTAATGTTCTAGGAACGTTTGTATTTAACTCCTTACAAATTTATGGAGATTTTAACAGAAGCTCAACGAGAATTGTATGAATGGCTGGCGGAATACATCAGATTGCACCAGCACTCACCTTCAATTCGGCAGATGATGTTGGCGATGAACTTGAAGTCACCAGCACCAATTCAAAGTCGATTAGAACATCTACGGACGAAGGGGTACATTGAATGGAATGAAGGGAAGGCACGGACAATTCGGATTTTGCGAACTATAAAGCAAGGTGTGCCAATTTTAGGCATGATCGCGGCTGGTGGTTTAATCGAACCATTCAGTGATGCTGTAGAACAACTCGACTTTTCTGATTTGTCTTTACCTCCTCAAACCTATGCTTTGCAGGTAACTGGCGATAGCATGATAGAAGATTTGATCGCTGATGGAGATTTGGTATTTCTCCGCCCGGTTTTAGAACCAAATCACTTGAGAAATGGGACCATAGTCGCCGCGAGAGTGGATGGACATGGTACCACATTGAAGCGGTTTTATCGACAAGGCGATCGCATCACTCTCAAACCAGCAAATCCCAAGTACAACCCAATTGAAGTAAACGCCATTCAAGTACAGGTGCAAGGTTCGCTTGTTGCAGTTTGGCGAAGTTACAACTGACATATCTCAAGTGTGTCGGGAGTTTAATTATAGATCACATCTGGGTACAGCCAACCCACATGTCAAAACCGCCCGTACATAAAGAGGATTGTGAGTTGTGACTTTCTTGCCGATGTAAGATTACCTATTTTCTTTTTGACTTACAACAGCTTTCACAGCGAGGGAGCGGTTAATTAAATTAGGTGTTCTTCTCTTGGGAAGTGAGGAGTTGTCAGTTGTCTCAAGAATAACTACACAAATCCTCACTTCCCATTCCTCGCTTTCCTTAAATAATTGCAATTCTATGTATATAACCCAGAATTCTGCAAAGCAATACCCCAGTTTTCATCTTAAATTACCACTCTCCTGTGAAAGTAAGGGCAGTTATCATCACCAACGATTACCAGGATGCCCAAGAATACCAATCTCTTTGCAACTGCGTCCATATCAGCAACAAGCCGTCAACAACTGGTTTGCCAACAATGGCAGAGGTACGCTGAAAATGGCGACTGGTAGTGGAAAGACAATCACGGCACTCTCTGTCGTTTGTGAACTCTACAAGCAAATTGACTTACAGATGTTGCTGGTAGTATGTCCCTACCGCCATCTCGTTACCCAATGGGCAAGAGAATGCGAAAAATTTAACTTGCAACCTATCTTAGCCTTCGAGAATTTACGCACTTGGCAGAACCAACTTTCTACCCAACTGTATAATGTACATTCCGGTTCTCAATCGTTTCTCACAGTCATTGTTTCCAATTCTACGTTAATTGGAGATGGGTTCCAATCTCAACTTAAATATTTTCCTGAGAAGACTTTAATTATTGGAGACGAAGCACATAACTTAGGCTCACCTAAATTAGAAGAAAGTTTACCCCGGCGTATTGGATTACGACTGGCTTTGTCAGCTACACCAGAAAGGTATTTTGACGAAGATGGAACCAGATCGTTGCTTGATTATTTTGGTCCGGTTCTCCAGCCTGAATTTACCTTAAAAGATGCCATTACTCAAGGTGCTTTAGTACATTATCTTTATCATCCCATACCAGTAGAATTAACAGAATCAGAAAGCCTTGCCTACGCTAAACTAACCCAAAAAATTGGACGAGCGCTGCTGTTTCGAGGACGGGAAAATGCGGGATTGGCGTCCCTAGAAGATAATGAAGATTTGAAGCCTTTGTTGATGCAGCGAGCAAGGTTAATCGGTGCAGCTGAAAATAAGTTGAAAGCTTTGCGTGAGTTAATGAGTACTCGTCGAGAAACTACTCATACGCTTTTCTATTGTAGTGATGGTTCACCAGAAGTGGGACAGCGTTCTAACTTGCACCAGCTTAAAGCTGTTGCCAAAACTTTGGGAGTAGAACTAGGTTACAAAATCAGCACATATACTGCACAAACATCTTTACAAGAAAGAGAAGTTTTGCGCCGTCAATTTGAAAGCGGAGAATTGCAAGGTTTGGTGGCAATTCGTTGTTTAGATGAAGGAGTCGATATCCCAGCAATTCAAACTGCTGTTATTTTAGCAAGTTCTGCTAATCCCCGCCAGTTTATCCAGCGACGTGGACGAGTTCTACGCCCTCACCCTGGTAAAGATCGTGCCACAATATTTGACATGATTGTCTTGCCACCAGATTTAGATAGGAATACTCTAGAAGTTGAACGCAATTTGCTGCGAAAGGAATTATTCAGGTTCGTCGAGTTTGCCGATTTAGCTGATAATGCGGGTGAAGCCAGAATGAAATTATTTAATTTACAAAAGCAATATGGATTATTAGATATGTAAACTATGGCACAACGGGCGGTAGCGTCAAGTCTTTCTTCTTATCCGACTTCCCCCGGAAAGCGAAATAACTTTATATATTTAAGGTGCGTTTACGGATGGTTACAAGATTTACAGAATAATAGAATATAGAAAAAATTGATTTACAAAAGCCAGATGACTAAGGAAACTAATATTGATGATGTTCATGAGCCTGTGACTAGTGCTCCACCAGAAGTGCAGCAAATTATTGAGCGGGTATGGCTACTTGAAAAAAGTAGAATCGATAAGAAAGTTAACAGTCATATTAATGATGATATTTTAGCGATAGTGAAGGAAGCAGTGCGATGAAGTTGGCTTCGATTAAGCTTTGCAACTTTCGCTCTTTCTATGGCAAAACACCGGAAATTATCCTGGCAGGAGGAGAGGCTTGCAACACAACGATTATTCACGGCAATAATGGTGCGGGAAAAACTAGCCTGCTGAATGCGTTTACTTGGGTGTTATATGAGAAATTTAGTGCAGCTTTTGCATCAACTGAGCAGTTGGTTAATAAGCGTGCGATCGCTGAAGCAAAAATTGGGCAAGCTGTAGAATGTTGGGTAGAAGTAGAGTGGGAACACGACAACAAACGTTACAACGTGAAACGCCAGTGCCGAGCTTATAAAAATAAAGATGACGTCAATTTTGGTAAGACAGAATTAAGGATGCAGGTGGCTGGGGATGATGGACGTTGGTATTTTCCACCCCAACAACCAGAGGAAGTGATTGGGCAAATTTTACCTGCCAGTTTACATCAATACTTCTTCTTTGACGGAGAACGTATTGAAGCAATAGTGCGTTCTGATAAAAAAGCTGAGATTGCCGAAGCTACCAAAATTTTCTTAGGTGTAGAAGTCATTAACCGTTCTATCAATCACCTGAAGGAAGCGAAAAAAAGCTTAGAAAATGAGTTAAAAGCAATTGGGGATTCAGAAATTAAACAGCTTTTAAGACAGCAGAGCAGTATAGAACAGGAAATTGAGCGCATCACCAAACGACAAACAGAAATTCAACAAGAGTTAGAACATCAAGAAACTTTTAAAAAAGACACAAGTCACCATTTACGAGAACTGAGTGCGGCAAAGGAATTAGAAGAAAGACGACAAGAGCTAGAAAAACAAAAAACATTAAACCAAGAAAGTTTGAGAGAAAGTAGAGAAGAAATCAAAAAAGCTACTTCTACACGCGGTTACACTGTATTTTTATCGGAAACCACAGCGGATTTCCGATTGATGATCAATGATTTGAAGCAGCAAGGTAAGTTAACATCTGGAATTTCCCGAGAGTTTATAAATGACTTACTGAAATCTCAACGCTGTATTTGTGGTACAGATTTAAGTTTAGGAAAGCCGTCAGAAAATAATGTTAGGAAATTTTTGGATACAGCAGGTTCTTCAGCAGTGGAAGAAACAGCTATCCGCATCAGCGCTCAAGTAGATGAAATACACAAACAAGCACTCAGTTTTTGGGAAGAAGTTGATAGAGAGCAAGCTAGGATTAATCAGTTAAGACAAACAATCTCTCAAATTGAAAGTGAGTTAGATAATATTCAAGAACGGCTCCGGAAAAGTGCTAATGAAGAAATTAGTAGTCTACAAAAGCGGTTAGATGAAATTGAAGAAAAAATCAAACAGTTAATATTAGAGCAAGGTGCTAATCAACAAAAAATAGTTAACTACACGAGAGAGTTGACAGATTTGGGTAAACAAATTGCTAAGCAAAAACTTAACGAAGATAGGCAATTACTGGCACAGCGGCGCATTACTGCTACTCAAGATGCTATTGAACGTTTAACTAAAGTTAGAGAGCTTCAAGAAACCCAGTTTCGCCTACAGCTAGAAAAACGGGTACAAGAGATATTTGGGGAAATTTCATTTACACCTTATCTTCCTAAAATTAGTGAAAAATATGAACTTACGCTGGTGGAAAATACTTCTGGTTTAGAAATGCTAGTGGCAGCTTCTACGGGAGAAAATCAAATTCTCAGTTTATCTTTTATTGCCAGTATTATCGATAGATTACGGGAGTGGAGTGAAAAAAGAAAAATGCTCTTGGTTCCTGATACTAGCAATTTTCCAATTGTCATGGATTCTCCCTTTGGGAGCTTGGATGAAATTTCGCGACGGCAAATTGCTAAGATAATTCCTCAAATGGCTAATCAGTTGACTGTGTTAGTCACTAAAACCCAGTGGCACGGTGCAGTTGAAAAAGAAATGACAAAAAGAATTGGTAGAGAATATGTACTGACTTACTATTCTTCCAAGCCTGATTGCGAACAGGATGATATTATGTTGGGCGGGGAACGCTATCCTTTGATCAAGCAAAGTCCAAATGAGTATGAGTATACGGAGATTATGGCAGTGAACCGCGAGGGTTAAAATTTTGTGATTTTCTCTCAATAAGTAAAAGCGTTCAAAAGATTTTCACTTGTGAACGCCTTTGCGTGAGTTTTTAAGTAATCATTGAGAAAAAAATTATATCAACGAAATAGCACCCTGAGAATCTGGCGAACTGCTATACAAATGATAGCTTTTATGTCAGTATACCATCACTCTTGCTAAGTTGGCTGTCTTTATATTGAATGCTTTGTTAAATAGCCAAAACTTCGTCAGGACTTACACAAAAATCGCTTTTATTGCTTAATTTATTGAACCGCCTTGTCCTGAAGGACACGATCCTTGTCACGCTTGCTTCCCCGAAGAAGTAAGCGCAGCGTCTCGTAGAGAAGACGCTCTTGTATTAGTAGAGTGTGCGTAAGTCCCATTCGTAAACGAACCACAAACTTTCCAAGACAGAGGATGCAGAAGTAAGACAAGTAGCTGAGTCTGTTCCATAGACAGCGCCTAAAGCTTCGAGTTAAGATTGTTACAATTTATATATAAGTAGAATGGCTGAGACTGGTAGAATTAGAGTTGCTAAGGATAAGGCCGAGTTGGTAAAGGCTTTAACTTCAATAGAAGGTGCAACAGGCCCTTTTCAAACCTATGCTGATGTAGTTGTGTTTGCTGCTTCTTTGGGAGCAAAGCATAAGAAGCGTGTTCCTCTAGGGGAGATATCTAAAAAAGAACCATCTCCAATCGGACAAGAAGTTTTTGTTTCTAGAGGATACGATTTAGTTATTAAGTTACTCGGAATTACGGCAACTCAAGATCTCAAAATTCTTTCTTCTAATGAAGAGAAATCTGAAAATGAACGGCTGCGAATTTTTGAAGAATTTGCTAATGGTGGACTGGAAATTTTGCAAAATGAGCTACGAGGAGCGGTAGATTACTCAGAGAGAGTTTTGTTGGTTCTAAGTTCGGAAAAATTAGAGCAAGGTTCACCAGACGAGGAATTTGATTTAAGCAGATTCATTTCTTAAAAACAGTGAGAGAGAAAGTAGGGAATAGGAAGATAAATTTTCAATTTTGAATGGTCAGTTTATTCCCTTTGTCCCTTTTATTAGCACATATGCTTCAAACTAACAACAAAACTTAAGTCATCATTAAAAACTTTTAAAGATGGAAGCTATCACCGTATTTTTTTCTGGAAAAACAACTACTGTAAAAGCGCCACCTTAATTAAGGTGGCGCTATTCTTTTAATTAAATTCAGGGTAAAAAATCATTATATGGAAACCCTGACTTTTATTATTATTTATTGAACTCAATTCCAATTCTTATATAGTACCTCTACGGGTCATCAAGTTCCACAAGAATATAGCAACGATCGCACCTAAAATAGCAACTGCAATTCCACCAATGCTAAAAGCAGGAGCCGTCAGGACTAAGCTACCTGTGGTAAAGAACATGCCCAAACTACCACCGATAAAAGCGCCAACAATTCCTAAAACCATTGTGGCAAGAAATCCACCACCTTGATAACCGGGATAAATAGCTTTTGCAATTGCACCAGCAATCAAACCTAAAACAACCCAAGCAACAATATTCATTGTTCTAATTCCTTTCGTTTAAATATCTTTCTTTCCTGCGATAAATACAGAATAACAACGGCAGAGCCAATTCTCTCTCTATCAAGCGAAATAAATGTATGCAGGACTGTAGGTAGAGTTAAGTAGGAGTAAAAGGAGATGTTCTATCTGTCCTCTAGTCGATGGGTCTTTCTTGAAGAATAGCTAAGTTGAAATTAGTTAAAACTACCAAGCAATATTGCCACTTAGTTATATATTGAACTAAGTGGTTTTTTTCCAACGGGTAATGAGGAAGAATTGATTCTCTAGTTCCCATATTAACTAGCAAATACATGCATCTTTTTGCCAAATAGTTGCGAAATGTGTAAATATTTGTCAAGTTTTTTAGGAGGTTTGTAGTTTTGCTTTGGTAATCAAATCAAAAGATAAATGAATAATTCTTATT
>JAQYWO010000353.1 GCA_029379215.1 Rhizonema sp. PD37 | reverse complement strand
GTATCTGATTCGGACTTCTTTACGTAAGTGCAAATAAATCTTGGTAAGACAGCCTGTTTTTTTTCTCCATAGGAGTAATATCCCATTTCAACATTAGAAGGTACCATAAAATTTTCCCTTCTGGAAACCCTCCTATGAGAGATCATTCTGACTATAGACTAGCCGATTTTAAATTTTTGAGCCTAGGGTTAGCAGTGGAAATAGTGAACGGTACAAAGGGTGAGGACAAGCAAAAATTTACGGAGCGACAATTGATTGACTCTAACAAACAGTTTCGTACCCGTGGAAAAAATCGGTAAAAAACGGAGTCAGCCTCATTTCAAATTGATTTTAACTGGGTACTAGGATCTAGTTAGAAGGCTGACTCCGTTTTTTATGTGAAGCTCGCGTCTTTTTGTACTCTCTCCAAAGCTCGCCGGGGGGAGTATCCCCCCGGCAGACTTTGCCGCAGACTTCACGGATTCAGGCGTCCCCAGCAAGGTTGAAAGCTAAATGAGGTATTAACGCAACCGGATGACACGAGGAGCTGCAACTGCATTTTCTCTGATTACCTTTTTAAGATGTATTTCCGAGTTATATACCCCTGACCATACAGCTAAAAGCATATCTGCTAAGTTTAACAGCAGAGAAAAGTTGTTGACTCTTGAATCTAGCAACTCTGTTTGAGAAAGCAAGATCTGCCAAGTTACGGGAATCCCTCCTGTGCTATTATATGATCCAGATAAAGCACCAGTAATCATACTCAAAGTTAGGGAGCGCGACTTGATTTGATGGGAGCGCAGCAATGAAAGGCGAAAGTCTTCTAAGGTACTGAGAAAACAGTAAAATGCTGTAGGAATAACGTAACTTAACTCTTCTTCCTTACTGAACTCAGCTTGTACCTTTTCTAATCCTGCTCCTTGAGATATCAAATCATTAACTTTTAATAATTGTTGTGGTAAGTTTGAGGATGTCTCTCCAAGAAACGCCACCGTTTCCGGAATTAGAGTGTGAGGATTGAGTTTTTCAGTGAGAGACTTAGCGATCGCATAACCTATAGCAAGAATTCCATCTTGTAGTCCGAGGCTATTTGGCAGAATTTCTACGACCTGTTGTAGATTTTGTCGTAGTTTCGTTGTATTGTCATGAAAAAATAGTATGACTGGTATAGCATTGAGAACTGCTTCTAACAAAATGTCGTCTGAAGTGTTTGAATTAAGACATTCTTGCTGCTGACGTTTTAACCAGTCGTTAAAGTCAAATCTACCTAGTTCAATCAAACTTTCAGCACCCTCAATTATCTTTCGCACGTGTTGAAGCTTGAGATTAGGTAGATTATGGTCGCGATTAGGTACAAGTTCACCTAAGATTGTTCCAATTATCGTGCCTTTAAATCGACTACTTAGAGAGTAACGCATAAACTATTAGATTAGAGGTTCTCGATTCTTAACTCATCAGTACATTACTTCTATACCTCAATTTTGATCAGATCTCTTTACCTAATATTCACGCTTCCTAACTTTTATTTCTTAAATGATGGACTAACGCTTGCAAGCCTAATAAGTAACTCTGCTCTCCAAAGCCGCTTATTTGCCCAATCGCTACTGGCGCAATATATGAATGATGGCGGAAATCCTCTCGACGATAGATGTTACTTAAGTGAACTTCTACCGTCGGTAAGTTAACAGCAGCGAGCGCATCTCTTATAGCTACACTTGTATGAGTGTAAGCTCCTGGATTTATCAAGATTCCTTGATGTCTACCCAATGCTTCATGAATAGCGTCTACCAACACTCCTTCATGATTAGACTGCATCAAAAAAATTTCCAGATGCAACCTTGCTGCTTCTTCTTTCAGCAGACTATTAATATCTACTAATTTTAGAGATCCATAGATTCCAGGTTCTCGCTGTCCTAGTAAATTTAGATTTGGTCCATGCAGCACCAAAATGCTTGTGGAATGCACTTTTATTGATTCCTGTGCCTAGTTAAGCACGGTGGCGACGACGTGATCGCTCATCTACAGGAATCGGAATCAGTTCCGGTTCCGGCTCAGCCTCAGGTCCTAAAATGGCGTCAATCAGCTTACGTGCCAATTCTTTTAGCTTTTCCAGTACCTTTTCTATATAATCCATTGAACTGATCGCTCCTGAGATATTACCTCAATTTTTAATTATCAGCTAAGGAGAAATTAACTCATTCTTTCAACTTTGATTTATCTCGAGTTTTTCACACTCTTGTGTTCGGTAAACAAGCCGTTTCCGAACTCTAGTTTCTTTTCTCCTTTTTACAAGATTATCACATGAACACCCTCTCTGATTACCTCCTACTAAGGGGGGTTATTTATGTTAACAAAGAATAGTCCATAGTGAATAGTCTTCAACTATACTATTGTAACACAAATTTATAGACCTGCTGTGGTAAATAGCATGTATTCCGTTCTGGTTTTTCACTGTCAGCGTAACGGGATTAAAGCGTCTTGACAATTCATTTTTTTTTGGATGTTGTCTTCGACGATTTTGCAGTTGACTTGGTACGAGAACTCGTTGTGGATTTACTTGTCTTCCGACTGGATTTAGTACTTTCAGCTTTGCTTGCTAACAAATCGAGGGCTGTAGACATCGTCAGATCTTCTACGGATGTGCCTTCTGGAACACTTACATTAGTTTTGCCATGCTTGATGTAAGGACCGTAGGGTCCGTTATAGATGTTCACGGGTTCACTGTCTTCTGGATGGGCACCCAATTCGCGTAAAGCTTCTTTCGACTTACTGTTAGTAGCACTGCGTCCCTTCTTCGGTTCCGATAACAACTCTAAAGCTCTTTCTAAAGAAATTGTTAAAATATTATCCCCTGCTTTCAGGGAACGGTAGTCTTTTCCTTCCTTTCCTTGGTCGTGAACGATGTAGGGACCGTATCGTCCTAAACTAGCTTGAATTTTACCGTTGGTCACTGGATGAACGCCCAATGTCCGGGGTAGAGACAAAAGACCAACAGCCATCTCAAGGGTGGCTTTTTCTGGTGTGACGCCTTTAGGAAGAGAAGCTTGTTTTGGTTTTGGAGTTTCCTCAGACTTTTCACCCAACTGGACATAGGGACCGTAAGGACCAAGGAGTACGTAAATCGGTTCACCAGTTTCGGGATGAACACCCAATTGATCAGGACCTACGGTTTTTTGCCGCAATAGCGTTTCGACTTTTTGAGGATCGAGATCTGCTGGAGTTAAATCTTTAGGAATTGAGGCGGTGACAACACCATCACCGTTTTCGACTTCAATGTATGGACCAAATTTGCCAATCCTGACTTTAGCATCTAAGTTTTCTAGTTCTACTGTTCGGGCAACAATTGCATCAATTTGATTTTCCTGTTCCCTTACTAAAGTTTCCAGACCTTTGTCTCCCAGATAAAACCTTTGAAGGTAAGGCAACCAACTCGCTTCACCTGTGGCAATATCGTCTAGGGTTTGCTCCATTTTGGAGGTAAAGCTGGGGTCTACGATATCAGGAAAATGTTTTTCCAACAAGTCCGTGACAGCAAAAGCGGTGAATGTGGGTACGAGGGCATTGTTTGTTAATTGAGCGTAACCTTTGTCGATGATGGTACCAATAATGCTGGCGTAAGTACTGGGACGACCGATACCTTCACTTTCTAGGGTTTTCACCAAAGTTGCCTCTGTGTATCGAGCTGGAGGTTGAGTTTCGTGACCGATCGCTTCTATATTCTGGCATTCTGGGCGATCGCCGACTTTCAGGTTGGGCAAGATGACTTCTTGGTCTTCAAGTGCGGCTTCCGGATCGTCTGAACCTTCAACATAAGCGCGTAAAAAACCTGGAAAGTCAATGCGCTTGCCTGAAGAACGAAAACCAGCATCTTCCACTTGTAGCTGCACGGTGATTTGTGTTTGGCGGGAGTCGGCCATTTGGCTGGCGACAGTGCGCTTCCAAATTAAATCGTATAGTTGTAGTTCCCGAGAGCTTAAACCAGTTTCTTGAGGAGTGCGGAAGGTGCTTCCTGCTGGACGAATAGCTTCGTGTGCTTCTTGTGCGCCTTTGGATTTGGTCGTGTATTGTCTGGGTTGTGGACTGAGGTATTGTTTGCCATAGAGTTGTTCTACACAAATCCGGGCAGCTGTAATTGCTTGATCTGACAAATGTACTGAATCTGTACGCATATAGGTAATGTAACCCTGTTCGTACAAATTTTGAGCGATTCGCATTGTGTCTCTTGCTGAGAGACGCAATTTTCGGTTCGATTCTTGTTGTAGAGTTGAGGTCGTAAACGGTGGGGCGGGTTTGCGCGTGACGGGACGTTCTTCTAAGTCTTTGACTTCCCAAGTTTTCCCGCTTAAGCGTTCAGTGAGAGCTAGTGCTTCGGTTTCCCCAAGTAAGATCACGTTGCGGTTTGCTGATATTTGCCCGGTAGCCGGGTCAAAATCTGATCCAGTTGCTAGCCTGGTTCCTCCTAATGTAACCAGTATGGAGATAAATGGTTGTCCTGGCGTTGAAGTTGGAGGAATCAAAGTAGATTTTAAATCCCAGTATGTACCTTCGTGGAAGGCACGACGCTGGCGTTCTCGATTCACTAAAACTCTAACGGCTACTGATTGCACGCGCCCAGCCGATAGTCCCCAAGCAATTTTTTTCCACAGTAAGGGAGATAAAGTATAACCTACTAGTCGATCCAAAATTCGCCGCGTTTCTTGAGCACGAACTAACTGTTCGTCGATGTCACGACAGTTTTTCAACGCACTTTTGATAGCCTCGGAGGTAATTTCGTGAAATACCATCCGCTTCGTTGGCACTTTCGGCTTGAGTAACTGGTATAAATGCCAAGAAATGCTTTCTCCTTCACGATCTTCGTCTGTTGCTAAAATGAGTTGATCTGAGTCTTTCAACGCTTCTTTTAGCTGAGTAACAATTTTCTTTTTATCTTTGGGAACGACGTACACAGGTTCAAAATGGGCATCTACATTTACCCCAAGCTGCGCCCATTTTTCCTCTTTAACAGCAGCAGGAATTTCACTAGCCGACTGAGGAAGATCCCGTACATGACCCATTGATGCTTCTACCCGATAGCCTGCGGGCAGGTAGTTGCGAATAGTACGAGCTTTGGTAGGAGATTCGACGATGACGAGAGTTGACATGGAAATTACAAAGAAGAATAGCTGCTAGGCTAAATAGTCAATTTGATATCAACAGCAGGATATCAAGCTAGAAACCACACTTAAAGAAAAGAGAATTAGTCTTCATACAACCTGTTTACTTTCCAGGATGCAGAAACTCTCTGACTTAGAACATTAAGCTTAGAGCATAGCTGTTCAAAGGAGACTAATCCTTCAGGTGGAAAGGGTAAGGGAAGCAAGAGTGTTAATCGGTTATTTCAATCTTTAACTCATCTGTGGCACAATTGACGACTATTGTTTTCAAAATTCCCCTCCATTTTCTGTTGGCTGTGCCAAAATTAAATCTAATTCGAGAGCTTTGGGGATGTTGAGCATGTACCAATTCTTCAAAAGTTTTTACCCTAATCTCAGAAACCAGGTGATTTATATTCCCTATAGTAGTTGCGTGATGCGAAGCAAGGGAGAGTAATAGCCTCAAGAAGGGTAATGGAAAATTCCATTCCTTGTATTCCTAAAATAAGCTAAGTAAGAATTAATACAACGGACTCGACAGAATCAACTCAATATGAAGAGCGAATTCTTGGTGTAAGGAGTAAAGCTCCTATGCTAGCATACATCTAGCGGTCGAGAAATTAATAAACGCGATAATGTCTTTGTTTTCATCAATAACTGCAAGCGCCTCGCTCTGATGAAAGTCTGTGCATACTAAATAAGCAACTCATCCGACAACAGGACATGAGAAGAACTTCGCGGGGTATTTTCTGAATACATTATTTTAACATGAGTTCAACTGCCTACCGATAGAGAAATGGCTCGCGGACGGGGTTTGAATTGCGTGAAAATGGAATCAGAAACTGCATTTAGTAAGCTGCAATAAATGCTCTCAATGGTGCAGAATGGAAAGGTCGCGTGATGAAAGTTAATAAAGCTAGGCGGCAAGAGAAAAAATAGTCTTAGTGGGCAAAGCTGGGGAGAATGCAGTAACTGTCGCTATTCTTCGGGGCGTTATTAATAAGAAAGAACTTGGGAAACTGTTGTCAGAATTTTACAATGAATAAATAAGTTCCCAACAAATATTGAGTATAATTAGGTACATAATACTGTTGATTTCGGTAGAAATCCAGAAATAGCAGATTGGTAATTAATCGATCAGCTTGTTTACAATTGGTGTAGAGAAGCGTTGTTTTGAACGCCTGTTGTGTTCCTTGCATGCCTTGCGGAACGGGCATAATGCTGCTTTTTCTATAAGATTGAGAAATCGCTAAATAACTCTCGCAACTTCGCTCCTAAGACAATAGAATTGACATAGTCAGCTAAAATGTCTAATAGCCAAAACCTAAACAAATCATGGACTTTGCTAGTCTTGCATCCCAATTAAATGCGGGAAGAATTTTGCCAGAGGGGATATTGATTATCACCCTCTTAGGGGTTTTGATTGTTGACTTAATTTTGGGGCGTACATCCTCGCGCTGGATTGGATATTTAGCGATCGCAGGCTTACTTGCTTCCATTGTCACCTTGTACTATCAATGGAATAGTACCAATCCTATCTCCTTTGGCGGTGCTTTCAATAGTGACGACCTCAGTATCGTCTTTCGCAGTATTGTCGCTTTGTCAAGTGCAGTTACTATTTTGATGTCGATTCGTTATATCGAACAAAGTGGTACTGCTTTAGCAGAATTCATCGTAATTTTGCTGACTGCTACTTTAGGAGGGATGTTTTTGTCCGGGGCTAGTGAGTTAGTAATGATTTTCATCTCTCTAGAAACCCTCAGTATCTCTTCTTATTTGCTCACAGGTTATACTAAACGCGACCCCCGATCAAATGAAGCGGCACTGAAATACTTATTGATTGGCGCTTCAAGTACGGCAATATTTTTGTATGGGGTGTCACTACTCTACGGTTTATCAGGTGGACAGACTGAACTGAGTGCGATCGCCAACGGAATTGCCACAGCTGGTGTTGGTCAATCACTAGGTTTGGTCATTGCCCTTGTATTTGTGATTGCTGGGATCGGCTTCAAAATCTCTGCTGCACCTTTCCACCAATGGGCACCAGATGTTTATGAAGGTGCGCCTACTCCGGTTATTGCATTTTTATCTGTTGGTTCCAAAGCAGCAGGTTTTGCCTTAGCAATTCGCTTACTGACGACTGCTTTCCCTCTCCTTGCTTATGAGTGGAGGTTTGTCTTCACCGCCCTCGCCATTCTGAGCATGATTTTGGGTAATGTCGTCGCTCTGACCCAAACTAGTATGAAGAGGATGCTAGCATACTCTTCTATTGGTCAAGCTGGCTTTGTGATGATTGGTTTAATTGCTGGCTCTGAGGCAGGCTATTCCAGTATGATATTCTATCTACTGGTTTATCTGTTTATGAACTTGTGCGGTTTTACCTGCATCATACTATTTTCTTTACGAACAGGAACTGACCAAATTGCTGAATACGCCGGTTTGTATCAGAAAGACCCTCTGTTAACTCTGGGTTTAAGCATATCCCTGCTTTCTTTGGGTGGTATACCTCCATTAGCTGGGTTTTTCGGTAAGATTTACTTGTTCTGGGCAGGTTGGCAGGCTGGTCTCTATAGATTAGTTTTACTGGGTTTAATCACTAGTGTCATCTCTATTTACTACTACATTCGCGTAGTTAAGATGATGGTGGTCAAAGAACCCCAAGAAATGTCTGAGGCAGTAAGTCGTTATCCTGAAATCAATTGGAATTTACCTGGATTTAGACCTATGCAAGTTGGGTTGATAGTAACTCTAATTGCCACTTCCATTGCCGGAATTTTGTCGAATCCTATATTTACAGTGATTAATAATTCAATTGCCCATACAGCAATTTTGCAGCCACCAACGGTTGTTTCTACTCAAGTGAGTTTGGTTGACAAGCCGTCTGAGTAAATTAGATTGCTTCCGATACTTCTTTGATGGTTGAGACGCGAGCGATCGCGTCTCTTCTGTTATAGGATAATTTATTTTTATATAAAAAAAACTGATAGGTTTTATGACTAAGGGTAATCAACGATCCCTTGCATTTGTAAACGAATGTAAACTATTATGAATTTAAGCGAAACAAAAAGTCGCTCAACATACATAATCAATTCAAGCAATCATAAAACAATGACAGCAGCCTTACAACAGCGCAGTAGCGCCAACGTATGGGACAAGTTTTGCGAATGGATCACCAGCACCGAGAACCGGATCTACATCGGTTGGTTCGGCGTATTGATGATCCCCACCCTACTTGCCGCCACCATTTGCTTCTTAATCGCCTTTGTCGCCGCACCCCCAGTAGATATAGACGGTATCCGTGAACCAGTCGCAGGTTCCTTAATTTACGGAAATAACATCATCTCTGGTGCTGTTGTTCCATCATCAAACGCAATTGGTTTACACTTCTACCCAATCTGGGAAGCAGCATCCTTAGATGAGTGGTTGTACAACGGTGGTCCATACCAACTAGTTGTATTCCACTTCTTAATCGGAGTATTCTGCTACATGGGACGTGAGTGGGAACTCTCCTACCGCTTAGGAATGC
>JAQYWO010000352.1 GCA_029379215.1 Rhizonema sp. PD37 | reverse complement strand
GTACCAACATTAGCAACTTTGACTTGTTGGTCGTATTGCTCGATTTGTTGTTGAATAATGCTACTAATTTCGTCAGGTCTAATGCTAATTGCCATGTGACTTAACTCTTAAAACAAAAAACTTCACTAAATATGAGGTTTAAATTAAAAATTAAAAATGCCAAATTAAAAATAAAATCACTTTTTAATTTTTAACTTTTAATTCCTAATTTTTCACCTCGCCAGTTTTTAAGGACTGGTTAAACGCAAGGAGAGGCGACGCAGTTGACCCCGTAAACTGGCGTCAACTACTTGAGAGCCTACTTTAATAATGACACCACCAATTAAATCGCTGTCAACTTTAGTATCTAGTTCGACAGAGCGAGCATTTGTCATGGCAATGACTTTCTCTTGTACTGATTGCTGCTGTTCTTCTGAGAGGGGAACGGCAGAAATAACTTCCGCTAAAACCGCTTGATTCTGTTGCCGCAAAAGCGCCAGATATTCCTCACAAATTGGTTCCAGCATGGAAATGCGCCGTCTATCTACCAGCAGAAGCAAAAAATTTCGCAAATAGGCGTCACCTTCACCAAGTATTTGGTTGATAACTGCCTTTTTATTTTCTGGCTGAATAAAGGGATTGTCCAGGAAGTTATGTAGTTGTTCGCTCTCGGACACCAAGCTACGCAACGAACGCACTTCTTCGCCAATCTCCTCTGTCGAGTTTTTTGATTGAGCTACCGACATCAAAGCCTGTGCGTAGGGCTGAGCTATTTCAGCTATTGCTATTGTACTTTTCATTCATTGGCTCCCAGTAGAGCTATACTGCGGTCAATTAATGTATGTTGGGCATCATCGGCAATTCCACTCCGCAGTTCCGATTCTACTTTTTGCAATGCCATAGCGACTACCCGAGCCCGCAGTTCGGCGATCGCTCTATCTTGCTCTGAGTTCAAATCTGCTGCTGCAGTATCCTTCATCCGCTCAATATCAGTTGCAGCCTGAGCTAGTATAGCTTCTCTTGCTCGAGAAGCATTTTCTTCTGCTGCTTTTTTAATTTTCTCTGCTTCTGCTTGAGCTTGTGCCAATTTTTGCTGCTGATCTGCTAACGCTCCCTGTGCTTCAGTCAGGCGTTGCTCTGCACTTTTAATTGCTGTTCCAATTCGTTCGCGGCGTTCTCCGAGCGTCTTGCCCAGAACCTTCCGCCCAAAGATGACCAGCACACTAATAATAATGACAAGGTTAATCAGGTTGGTTTGCAAAATATCGGTATTTAAACCAAACCCATGATCTCCTGCACTCTCTGCTAAATCACCTCCGACGGCGCTGGCTTCTGCCATTAACAGTAAAAAAGTCCCCATGTTTTTTCATCCACGACTGCGCTGCCAAAGCTGTTTGTCTTTTGTCATTAGTCATTTGTCTTTACTCATGACTAATGACCAATAACTAATGACTAATAACTCATAACTATTTTATTAGTTAACGCCGACCTACTAGTTCGGCTCCTAAAAGCTTTTCCAGTATTTGGCGACTGAGAGAATCCACTTCTTGCTCCAAGGAGGCAAAAGCCTGTTGTTTTTGCTGCTCAATTTCCTGAGCCGCTTGTTCCCGTTGTCCTTGAGCTTCTTTCTGAGCTTGGGCTATTTTTTCCGCCGCAATTTTCTGTGCTTGAGCTTGAGCATCAGCGATCACTGTTTGTGATTGCCGCCTTGCTCCTGCCAGTTCTTGCTCATACTGCTGCGCCAATTTTTCGGCTTTTGTCAAGCGTTCCTGTGCTTGTAATTGATTGTTACGGATGTAATCATTCCGCTCATCAATTGCATTGCCCAGTGGCTTGTAAAAAACGGAATTCAAAATCACAGCTAAAAGTAGAAACTGGATCGCCATCAAAGGCAGGGTAGCATCTATATCAAACAGACCCCCTTCTTTGGCAACCTTTTCTACAGCCAATAAGGTTATCCAGTGTGTCATGGTTGCTTGCTTATGTCTCTCTACATATTCAGTCCTGAGTTCTTCATGAGTGCTGAGTCCTAAGCCATGAGTCCTGAGTCCTGAGAATGAACAATCTAAATCTCTCAAACTTTCGCTCCTCAGCTTAAAAGAAAAAAATCTTACCTCAGAAATCTTCAAGGGCTCAGCACTCAGCACTTCAAAACTCTCTATGCGAATGGGTTAGCAAACAATAGTACTAGAGCAACGACCAGACCATAAATGGTTAGTGCTTCCATGAATGCCAAACTTAACAGCAAAGTACCGCGAATTTTACCTTCTGCTTCTGGCTGACGAGCAATACCTTCTACAGCTTGACCTGCAGCATTTCCCTGACCAATGCCAGGACCGATCGCAGCCAAACCAACAGCTAGAGCAGCAGCTAAAACGGAAGCAGCAGAAACCAATGGATCCATGATATTCTTTCCTTACTTTACTGATTTTGTCATTTGCCTTTTGTCATTGGTCTTTTGTCATTTGTCATTAATTTTTAACTAATGGCTCATGACTAAATAACGAATGACTAATGATGTTCTTCGCCACCGTGATGATCTTCCATCGCTTCACCGATGTAAGCAGCAGCCAAAGTCGCAAAAATGAGTGCCTGAATGGCGCTGGTAAACAGTCCCAAAGCCATTACTGGCAGTGGTACGAATAAAGGTACGAGTAGTACCAACACTCCGACTACCAGTTCATCTGCTAAAATATTTCCGAATAAACGGAAACTTAGGGAAAGGGGCTTAGTGAAGTCTTCAATAATTTTGAATGGCAACATAAACGCCACTGGTTGAACGTAGTTGCCAAAATACCCCAAACCCTTTTTGCTGAATCCCGCGTAGAAATACGCCAGTGATGTCAACAATGCTAAGGCAATAGTTGTATTGATGTCACTGGTAGGCGCTCCAAGTTCACCTTCGGGTAGCTTAATCAGCCGAAAGGGAACAAGTGCTCCTGACCAATTTGACACAAATATGAACAAAAACAAAGTACCAACAAATGGCACCCAAGGGCGATACTCTTTCTCGCCAATTTGGTTTTTCGCCAAATCCCGAATAAATTCCAGGGCATACTCCATCAAGTTCTGTAGCCCACTAGGAATCCTTTTGATTTGACTGCTAGCCGCAATCGAAGCTAGCACTAGTACGCCGATGACGAACCAGGAGGTGAGAAACACTTGCCCGTGTAGCTTCAAGTTGCCTATTTGCCAGTACAGATGTTTTCCCACTTCCAATTCGGCGAGTGGAAAATTGAAGAAGCTCAGAAAATTCACCATTTTCTTTCCATATCAATTAATCCTCCAATTTTACCTGGAGAAAAGGAGCGGTTTTGCAGTGTGGATTCGGATTTTTCTTCTATAGAAAACTCTTGTTCCTCTACAAAGTTCGCCTGAGCATTTTGTGGTTGCTGGGGCTTTGGCGAGCTAGAGACAAATGCCAACCTAACTACATAGATGATGAGTGCTGCCTTGTAGGTAAGAAACCCCAAAAAGATGGGCAATATTCGTAGTTCATCCAACCGTGATGCCAGTAGAATGACCCCTACTAATAAAGCTAAGCGCGTTTTACTCAGCTGCCTTTTTTCGTTACCCAAACGCTCAACATCTTTTGCCAACATCCTCAAGTAAACAAACCCCACACACGCCCCTAGTAAATAATTCAGGGCAGTATTTAGGGAATAAAAAACACAAACAGAGATACAAATAATCCCCGTCAAGACAAGAGTGATGAGTAGCAACTCTTGGTAGAGCTGATAGAACTCTTGCATAGAGTTGACCGGTTCCGATTCCTCAAAACCAGATCCAGTGTCTTGTCTTGTTGTCGGCGTAGGATCGATCAATTCGTCTAACGAGCTCACAGGACTTGAAACCAGTACAGCTAATTATGTTGACTACATATTCAACCAGCTGAATCATATCACGACCGGGTAACAATACTTTAGGAAAAAACAATTAACTTTATTTGTATGAAGAATTGGTAACTCAGAGGCGAGAAAAATGTACATTTTTATGTTATCGGAGCTTTGGGAAAGTTTCGCATAAACATTCAGGCGATCGCAGATCAGATCTGCCCACGTCAGTTGCCTCAACCGAAGCCAGTGTTGTTCACTCTTTGCTTAGGCGTGCTAACATACAAACGGGAGTTGTCTGTTTAGCTAGCCGTACCATTAGGAAAACTCTCTTCGGATGATGCTAAGAACGTCGAGGATCTTTTTCTGGTGTTGGCTTAACTAAAGAATAGAAAATGCACTCTTATTAGGATAATCACTTCACAAAAGTGTTTTTAGTGATGCGATCGCGGTACTCGTGTTGATCTTATGTTGGCAATAACCTGTCCAATTTCTTGAGGCGTTGCACCTGTAGCCAACATTGCTCGGATCATTAATTCAATAGATACTGCGGCATCCCCATTTTCAGCCTTTGCAACACGTGGTTGACTGGAGCGAATTTTTTTTGCCAATTCAGCTTGTGTCATCAGCGTTTGCCTCCGCTCTTTAAGAAACTTACTGAGAGCTAATTTAATTTCCACTAAAGTTGCCTCTTCTGGTGTTAGTTGTTGGAACTCTGAAACTGTTCCACCCTTCCAACCTTTTGCTTCCAGACTTTCTGTTTTAGCTTGATCCATAACGCTATTCAGTGTTGATCCAAGTCACACTTGCTCAATCGCTTTTTACAAATCTTAATCACATTGTTTGGTATTGCTTTAGTACAGTGTGGCATAACCCCTGCTGACTCCTTGTACTAGTAGTTTTGTTGAACACCTCAACAATCAGGCATTGCATCATTATCAATGCGGTACATAATTCGCCAGTTTTTATCTGCATCCCGAACCTTCAACTCATGGCAATGTGTTCCAATACTGGGTATTGATTTTGAGCAGGGCTTTCCAAGTTTATCCGTCTAAGCAGCATACCCGTCTCTATACGGGCTTCTTGACTAAAGGGTGGAGTTTTGACTTCGCCATGTAGCTAAACGATAGGTTAATCATCATTCATGCTTGTAGTATACCATATCTGATATAAAAAACATTTTAGATTATATCACCTCATGGTAAAAACTAAGTATACATGTTTTGAGGTATACCTTTTATATCGAAGAAGTCATTATCACCACCAAGTGCGTAGTTTACCGCCGAAGGCATCACTTGTGTATTTCTCATGAAGTTAATTTCATTCTCTCCGAAAATCCACTGACAATATGACAAGAAAACCTCATGATAACTTCGCCAAAGATTATTTTGAAGAATTACTTTCTCCTCTGGGTAAAGTAGAAATCAGTCGTGAAATCACAGACGAAGCACGTCAAATTGATATTCTCTTTTCTCCTTCTTCTTCTCCCACTGTTCTCCCTGAGTCTTTAGGTTTACTTGGTAGATTGGTAACTCAGACCTCCAGTATAGAGATATTCCGGAATCAACCCAATCTGTTTCAAGTATTAATGTGCGCAAATAAGTTATACTCCTATTTCGCAGAACTAAATCGGCTTGCCAGGAGAGAAAATAAGTCTTTAGACGTAGAAGGTTTAGGAAAATTACTGATTATCTCCACTACCGCTTCTGTGGACTTACTTGAAGGTTTCGGCGCTACACTAGACTCAGAGATCAATTGTCATGGAGTCTACTCATTTCCTCAAAGTTGGTTTGGTACAATCATCGTCGTGAATAAGCTACCAGTGACAAATGAAACACTCTGGTTGCGGATTTTAGGTAAAGGAAAGGTTCAACGTGATGCTGTTGATGAATTGCTGGCACTTCCAGACACCAACTTGTATAAACAAAATACGCTGAGACTTATCGCCAATTGGCGCATTCTTACTATTAAACAATCAAACTTAATTGATGAAGACCAGGAGTTAGTCATGAACTTATCCACAGCTTACATAGAATGGGAACAAAAAACTCTTGAGCAAGGTAGAGAGCAAGGTGAACTCAAAGGTACACAGAAGATAATTATGCGGTTAGTCAATCAACGTTTTGGTGAGATTGGACAGCCGCTCATGGAGCAAATAGGTAAACTATCCACTGAGCAATTAGAAGAATTGACAGATGTGTTATTCACTTTCTCTGCTACCACTGACCTAGAACAATGGTTACATGCGGAGGTTAAAGTCAGTAGACTTATAGTAGTTTGTCTCATTAATTTTGAAGGGTACGTAGTGAGCGATTTATCGCTCGATTTCAAGCACTAAAGTGCTTACTACGAACTTTTCTAATCCATTAGAACTAATGAAATGCACCACTAGTAGAAATTAGAGAAAGTTAGAACTGAGGTGTCTACGACTCTGGTATAAAGACACGGAGCATCTAACTTGCTAAATGTTTACAACTTGAAACTTGCCCCCATACAGCAGAAACGCAACTTCCTAGACAGACGCTACAGGCATACTACATATCAAGAAGAGTTGGAGACTTCGCTCTTCTTACAGGAACAAGATACGGGTAGAGTATAAATTCAGACAAAGGTTTTGGAAAATTACCCACTTGGTGTTTGTGGATGAATCGGGGGTAAAGCTACAGCCCAAGGGATACGCTTCCCAAGGGCAGACTTTACGTCAACATCGCAATGACTTTTCCTGATTTCTTCGATGATTACCTGGCTTCTCCAATCAACGTAAAAGCAGCCCACTGCGACGGACTGGTATATTTTTGCTTAGTAGCTAGCATCGCTTTTCTTAGTGCAGTGGCTTTGTCAAGGTTTTGTTGCAAATTTTGATAAAATTGAGTCATGAGGAACGCGGTGGAATCATCTGAAATCGCCCATAATGAGACAATTACACTCGGTACGCCAGCGCTAATCAGAGAACGCGATAAACCAATCACACCATCACCAGTGATTTTTCCCCGTCCGGTATCGCACGCACTTAAGACAACTAATTCTGCATTCAGCTTTAAGTTGAGGATGTCTTCGGCTTTTAGTAAACCGTCGTCTTTACCAGATGGAGTCAGCGCAATACTACTTCTCAATCCTTGCTCATCATCAAGTATGCCATGTGTGGCTAAGTGAATAAATCGTGCCGAAGGTAGACGCTGTAATACTCTGGCTTCCGTTGCTTGATTTCCAATGAGAGGTTGAGTTTTCAGAAGAGGTGCGATCGCAATTGCTTCCTTCTCAGCACCAGGTAACTGCGGTAATTGTTGTAATGGTTCCCCAATTTTTAGCGCCACCTTAGGCATTGTCGGATTCCCCACAACCAATGCATCCCCACTCCCCTTTTTTTGCTGATGAGTTAAACCTAAGACTTGAATTGATGGTGATGTCAGGATAGTATGTTTTTCAATCAGGTACTTACCTTCATCATCTTGCAAAGCTGGAAATGGAACTAGAAATAAAGCAGATTGTGGAATGAATATTACTTTGTCATTGTCTTTTTTTGGTAAAAGGTCAGCAATAGGTTTAATTAATAATTCATGTAAGCGTTTGAATTGATTTTGGTTCGAGTGTACATTGGGATTGTAAGATATATCAACTGCACCCCGACCTCGGACACCGATAGATTCGCGGCTGGCGATCGCCAACTGAGCCAAACTTGTATGATCTTTTTGCCATAGAGGCTTGAGGTCAGCTTGACGAAATGTAACTTCACCAGTTGGTTTAATGACCCAAATATAGAGTTTGGATTCCTTAGCTTGTCGTTTACCAGCAATTTTAAATTGATCATAAATAATCGAATATTGAACTATTGTGCCGGATTGAGCTTGAGCAATCTGTTTAATCTCCTGAATGGTTGGTGCAATAGGCTTAACTTGAGAGTGGAAACGAGAGGCAAGTAACTCAACAAACGCCCTAGCCCGACCACGTTCAGCAATTTCTAGGGCTGTTTCAGTTTTATTTTGGGCAATTAAGACTTGTTGTAAAGTACGATAGGTACGAACTTGCTGCTCAAAAATTGAGACTTTATTAATATCGTTTAATCCAGCTCTAAGTGATTCAAGAACAGTGATTCCCTCGAATAGAGTTTTCTGTGCATCAGCAAAATTACCTTTTTTGTAGTGAGCAAAACCGAGATTGTTCAAAGCTAACCACTCGCTTTGACGGTCTTTGATCTCCCTGGCGATGGCCAACTGCTGCATTTGGTACTCAATCGCTTTGGAGTAGTTTCCCAGATTAAGGTAAGCAAGACCGAGATTACCCAGCGCCATCCCCTCGCTTTCACGGTCTTTGATCTCCCTGGCGATAGCCAACTGCTGCATTTGGTACTCAATCGCTTTGGAGTAGTTTCCCAGATTAAGGTAAGCAAGACCGAGATTACCCAGCGCCGCCCCCTCGCTTTGACGGTCTTTGAGCTCCCTAGCGATGGCCAAGAACTGCATTTGGTACTCAATTGCTTTGGCGTAGTTTCCCAGATCAAGGTAAGCATTACCGAGATTACCCAGCGCCTTTCCCTCGCTTTGACGATCTTTAATCTCCCTGGCGATGGTCAACACCTGCTGCAAATACTCAATTGCTTTAGCGTAGTTTCCCAGATTAAGGTAAGCAAGACCGAGATTACCCAGTGCCTTCCCCTCGCTTTGACGATCTTTGATCTCCCTGGCGATGACCAAGAACTGCATTTGGTACTCAATCGCTTTGGCGTAGTTTCCCAGATCAAGGTAAGCATTACCGAGATTACCCAGTGCCGTCCCCTCGCTTTGACGGTCTTTAATCTCCCTGGCGATCGCCAACTGCTGCATTTGGTACTCAATCGCTTTGGCGTAGTTTCCCAGA
>JAQYWO010000351.1 GCA_029379215.1 Rhizonema sp. PD37 | reverse complement strand
CTTGTACCAAATAGCCACAACGGTGTTCACCGTTAATAATCCAGTGGGTACGCTCTACTGTACAATCTGGTAGAACTGCAGCAAACATTTCTAATTCATGCCCGCAAACACTGGGGAAAGACTCAGCAACGTTGGAGATTGCACAATTATGCTCGGTTAAGATGAAACTGTCACCAACTGAAGAGTCCCCCGATTCTACAAGATGAGACTCAGTCATATAACCTTCAGCTTTTCTCAGTTCTACCAAGGTTGCCACCCTCTGATTCGGTGAACCGTTACCCAATCGCTCTCGATATTCTTTTGCTTTGCGCTCCCACTGTTTTTGTAAAATTGAACTGACTTGGTCGTGACCTACCGTTTCTGCTAAGGTATCTAGTAAGGAAACAGCAAATTGACCGTAGCGATCGCTCACTGTCCGACTTAGGCGATCGCGTCCCTGACGACTCAGTTGATAAACGTGCTGTGGACGTCCCATTCCCGCTTGAACTGAAGACAAGACAATCAGCTCTTCTGCCTCCAAATCCTTAAGATGACGACGAATTGCTTGGGGGCTAATATTTAAGGCTGCGGCAAGCGCTAAAGCCGTAGCTTGCAAGTGTTTCAAAAGATATTCTAAAATATCTTGCTTGGTTGAGGACTGCTGCGTAATCGCCATCTTCGTCCCAAAAACTCATGTAAATTTTCACTTTGACAACAATGTTGTTGTTAATCTAGCGTAAAATAAAGATATATTAAACAACAGATGTGTTGTTTTAATCTCCATCTTTATTGTAACAGCAGGATAACAACGAGCGCGACAAGAGATGGAAATCAGCTAAAGATAGCTCGTCTGCCATCCTTAAAGAGATTCCCAACAGCGAACACAAGAGAAACAGAACGATGAGTGCCACTGTCAAAACTTTAGTTAACCAGCCTTACAAGTACGGCTTTATCACCAATATTGAAGCCGACACAATTCCGCGTGGATTAAACGAGGACGTTATTCGCGTCATTTCCGCAAAGAAGAACGAGCCGGAGTTCATGCTGGAATTTCGCCTCAAAGCTTACCGCCAGTGGCAAAAAATGACAGAACCGACTTGGCACAGCGTTAAGTATCCGCCAATTAATTATCAAGATATCATTTATTACTCAGCTCCGAAGCAAAGTAAGGAAAAGCTGAAAAGCTTGGATGAAGTTGATCCAGCAGTCTTAGAAACCTTTGAAAAGTTAGGGATTCCCCTTTCAGAACAAAAGCGACTGGCGAATGTCGCAGTAGATGCCATTTTTGATAGTGTTTCCATTGGTACCACCTTTAAGGAAAAACTTTTGAAAGAAGGTGTTATCTTCTGCTCTATTTCCGAAGCATTGCAAGAATATCCCGAAATAGTGCGAAAGTATCTAGGAAGCGTTGTTCCACCAGTTGATAATTACTTCGCCGCCTTAAATTCTGCCGTATTCAGTGATGGTTCCTTCGTCTACATCCCCAAAGGTGTCAAGTGCCCGATGGAACTGTCTACCTACTTCCGGATCAACAACGGCGACACGGGACAGTTTGAGCGCACCCTGATAATCGCTGAAGACGACAGCTACGTCTCCTATTTAGAAGGTTGTACCGCGCCAATGTATGACAGCAACCAGTTGCACGCTGCTGTTGTAGAACTCGTCACTCACAATAATGCTGAGATTAAGTATTCTACTGTACAGAACTGGTATGCAGGTGATGCTAAAGGCAAAGGCGGTATTTACAATTTCGTCACCAAGCGCGGTTTGTGTCAAGGTGTAAACTCTAAGATTTCTTGGACACAGGTAGAGACTGGGAGTGCGATCACTTGGAAATATCCCAGCTGCGTACTTGTAGGCGATAACTCTGTGGGAGAGTTTTACTCAGTAGCGCTGACGAACAATATGCAGCAGGCTGACACTGGTACCAAAATGGTTCACGTCGGCAAGAACACCCGTAGTACAATTATTTCTAAAGGAATTTCTGCTGGCAATTCCAGCAACAGCTACCGAGGTTTGGTAAAAATTAACCCGAAGGCTGAAGGAGCAAGAAATTATTCGCAATGTGATTCAATGCTCATTGGGGATAATGCCCACGCGAACACTTTTCCTTATATCCAAGTGCAGAATCAAGCTGCCAAGGTAGAGCATGAAGCTTCTACCTCCAAAATTGGGGAAGATCAACTATTTTTCTTTAGGCAGCGAGGCATTTCCGCAGAAGATGCAATCTCAATGATGATTAGCGGTTTTTGTAAGGATGTCTTTAGTCAGTTACCAATGGAGTTTGCCGTGGAAGCTGATAAGCTGTTGAGTTTGAAGTTGGAAGGTAGTATTGGGTAAAAATTGTAGTAAGCACTTCAGTGCTGGAATAAGAAAGCGCTTCAGCGCTTACTACTAATAAGAAAAGAAAAAATATGATTATTGAAAATAGTGCAGTCGTACTGTCAGTAAAAGATTTGACAGCAGAAGTTGATGGAAGTCCGATTCTTAAAGGTGTGAATCTTGAAGTTCGCTACGGGGAAATTCACGCTATTATGGGACCAAATGGTTCTGGGAAAAGCACTTTTTCCAAGGTGTTAGCAGGGCATCCAGCTTATAATGTGACTGGCGGTGAGGTGATATTTCAGGGACAAAATCTGCTTGAAATGGAACCAGAGGAGCGTGCTCGCGCTGGCGTATTTTTAGCCTTCCAGTATCCGTTGGAAATTCCTGGTGTTAGCAATTTGGATTTCTTGCGTGTGGCTTACAATTCCCGCCAGAAAGCACAGGGTTTAGAGGAATTGGATGCGTTTGATTTTGATGATTTGGTAGAGCAAAAGCTGGAAGTGGTAAAGATGAATCCGGCTTTTCTCAACCGCAGTGTCAATGAAGGCTTTTCGGGTGGTGAAAAGAAGCGGAATGAGATTCTGCAAATGGCGCTTTTGGAACCGAAGCTAGCAATTTTGGATGAGACTGATTCTGGTTTGGATATTGACGCGCTGAAAATTGTCTCCAATGGGGTTAACCAACTGACTAGTCGTGAAAATGCCACGATTATGATTACTCACTACCAGCGGTTACTTAATTATATTATACCTGACTATATTCATGTGATGGCACAAGGTCGAATTGTCATCTCCGGTGGAAAGGAACTGGCTCTGGAGTTAGAATCTCGTGGTTATGACTGGATTCAAGAGGAAGCTGTGACTGAGGTGGGTGTGTCATGAGTATTCAAGTTTCTCCCAGTCTGGGTTCTGACACCCTATTAGATAGAGATGATTATTTGACAGGTTTGTTAAAACTGATTGTCGAGACTTCGCATTTGGCTTCTCCGGATTTAATTGAACCGGAAACAAATGCTTTGTTGCAAGAAATACGTCAAAGTGCTGCCCTTTGGGTACGTCAATCAACTCTCCCCACCACCCGCGATGAAGAATGGCGCACTACTGATTTGTCGTCTTTGCGCCAAGTGCAATTTGATCACAATGTAGAGACTAGCCACAGCGATCTAGATATTGCGCCGCTCACGTTACCAGAAGCGGTTAACAGTCGCTTGGTTTTTGTTAATGGAGTTTATGCGCCTGATTTATCAGCCGTTTCTGGGTTACCTGATGGGGTTATCGTCAGTAATTTGGCTGGCTTACCTGTAGAGAAGCGTTTACGTGAGTATTTGGCTCAAGCTCAAGGCTCAACTGAAGTCTTTACTGCCGTCAACACAAGTGGGATGAGCGATGTTGCTGTGGTATGGGTAGCAAAGAATGTGGTTGTGGAAACTCCCATTCATGTGTTGTTTATTTCTACTGCTGAGACGGCAACTGTTTCTCTACCACGTTGTTTGGTGGTGGCGGAGACTGGTAGTAGTGTGACTTTGGTGGAAGAGTTTTTGAACCGCCTTGGCGCAGCCTCTCTCTGTGAAGACGCTCAGATAGCCAAGGAAGAAGTTTATTTTACGAATGCGGTGACGGAGATTTGGATAGAGGAGAATGCTCAAGTGAGTCACACTCGGATTGAGCTTGATGGTGCTGAGGCTTTTCATATTGGGAAAACGGCTGTTAATCAAGCACGTTACAGTTCTTATACTTGTCATGCAGTGACTCTTGGGGCGAAGTTGTCGCGGCACAATTTGGAGGTTTGGCAAGCTGGGGAGCAAACGGAAACGACTCTGAATGGGTTGACGATGATTGGGGGAAAGCAGTTGGCGGATACTCATAGTGCGATCGCTCTCAATTTTCCCCACGCTACGAGTCGGCAATTACACAAGTGTATCGTTGGCGATCGCGCTCATTCGGTATTCAATGGCAAAATTTTTGTTCCTAAACCCGCGCAGTTGACGAATGCGGAGCAGTTAAATCGTAATTTATTGCTATCATCGAAAGCCAGAGTTGATACTAAACCGCAATTGGAAATTACAGCCGATAATGTTAAATGCGCTCATGGTGCTACGGTTAGCCAGTTGGAAGATGATGAAATCTTCTACCTGCAAAGCCGGGGTATTGATGACAACGCAGCTCGTCACTTATTAATTAATGCTTTCGCTGTCGAAATCATTAACCAAATCCCAATTTCCTCTTTACGTGAAAAACTCACACAATTTGTAAGTAGGTAGGGGCGGGTTTATTCAACGCCCACATCTTCGCACCTTCGGAAATCGTGACAAACCCGCCCGTACATGAGTTAGTCGTTAGTAGTCAATGAATGTGAACAACTAACAATTAACAATTAATACCAATTTTTTATGAAGAGGCACAGAATAGGACAGTTGAAACTCCTGCTAGACAATGGAATTATTCTATGCAGCTTCACATAGATTTGGTATAACAATTCATAACCAAGAACTCTATGACTCTAGCTAAAGAAAAAACACTTGCAGATCAAGTCCGTGCTGACTTCCCTATACTACACCAAGAAGTCAACGGTAAACCCTTAGTTTACTTTGATAACGCTGCTACATCTCAAAAACCTTTGCTCGTAATCAATACGATTCGAGATTACTACGAGCAATACAATTCCAATGTGCATCGTGGCGTACATATCCTCAGCGCCAAAGCGACTGACGCTTATGAAGCGACAAGGGACAAACTTGCGGCTTTCATAGGTGCTGCATCGCGTCAGGAAATTGTTTTCACCCGCAACGCAACCGAGGCGATTAATTTAGTTGCTTACTGTTGGGGAATGAACAACTTGAAGCCAGGAGATGAAATTATCCTCTCGGTGATGGAACACCACAGTAATTTGGTTCCTTGGCACTTTGTCGCTTCAAAGACGGGCGCAGTGCTGAAGTTTGTGGATCTTGCAGCAGAAGAAACTTTTGATTTGGAACAGTTTAAAAAGCTTGTTTCTGATAAAACAAAGTTGGTATCTATAGTACATGTCTCTAATACTTTGGGTTGTATTAATCCAGTTAAAGAGATTTGTGACATTGCTCATAAATATGGTGCTAAAGTCTTAATTGATGCTTGCCAGAGTGTTCCACATATGCCGATCAACGTGCAGCAAATTGACTGCGACTGGTTGGTGGCATCAAGTCATAAAATGTGCGGTCCCACTGGGATAGGCTTTTTGTATGGTAAGTTGGAACTACTGCGTTCCATGCCTCCTTTTCTAGGTGGTGGCGAAATGATTGCTGATGTGTTTTTAGACCGTTCAACCTACGCAGATTTACCACATAAATTTGAAGCGGGAACACCTGCAATTTGTGAAGCGATCGCTCTAGGTGCAGCAGTTGATTATCTTAATAGTATAGGTATGGATAAAATCTATGCTTATGAATCAGAATTGACAGGTTATTTATTTGAACAGTTAGGACAAATTCCTAGCATTCGGATTTATGGCCCATTACCTAAGATCGCAGGTTTGGGTAGAGCTGCTCTTGCTGCATTCACCGCTGGCGATATCCATGCTAACGACTTATCTACATTATTAGATCAAGAAGGCGTTGCCATTCGTTCCGGACACCACTGCACGCAACCATTACACCGCTATTTAATGACTTCGTCAACGGCACGGGCTAGTTTATCTTTCTATAACACTCGTGAAGAAATAGACATCTTTATCAAAGCCTTGAAGGAAACTTTAGACTTTTTTGGTGGTCTTTCTAGTTAAATTGAGAAAATCTAGGTATACACTTTGTATTCATGTTACATATAGTATTAAGACAAAGTTTATCTAGCAATTTTATATTGTCATCTTTTAAGCATGATTGCGATCTCAAGTCTTGCAGAACAAAGGACAGTGCTACATAACATTAGCTGGGAAACGTTTGAAGCCTTGCTGAGCGAGACAGGTGAGGACAGAGGTTCACGGTTTGCTTATGAGTGTGGTACTTTGGAAATTATGACTCCACTTTTTGAGCATGAAAACCCCAAAATTCAATTTGATCGTTTCATCTTTGCTTTGGTTGAGATACTAGAAATTGAAATCAAAAGTGCAGGTTCGACAACATTGAAGCGGCGATTAGCTAAGCGAGGAATTGAACCAGATAACTGTTACTATTTCCATTGTAAACCTACTGTTAGAGGTGAGCAAACACTTGATTTAGAAACAGATCCACCGCCAAACTTAGCGATTGAGATTGATATTACCAGCAGTTCAATTAACAAATTGGGGATTTATTCAGCGTTAGGTGTACCCGAACTGTGGAGATACAATGGGCAAGTTTTGAAATTTTATCAGCTGGTAAAAGGGGAATATATTGAGTGTGAGTATAGTATTGCTTTTCCTGTAGTATCAGTAGTAGAAATGAGTCGCTTCATTGAGCAAACTAAAACTATGGGAGAAGTTGCTTTGATCAAATCTTTTCGATCTTGGGTAAAGAAAAAAGTAGGCTAATATAGCAACTTTTTGCATTACTTTGTGAAATTCTCTCTATTCTTAGCGTTTACAGCGGGGGAACGATTTATTCCAAAAATAAAATCCCAAATTCTATTAGAGCGATATGAGGCAGTGATAGCTGTGCGATCACCTCTTTTAATTAAACGGTATTTACCGACTGTAGCATGTATTTACCATTCACCATAGCAGTCGTCCTTTGCGTTACTTGATGAAATTCTCTCTGTGTTTCTTTACAGGAGGGTAAATTCGTAATGTTTACTATCTATTTATCCTAAAATCTATCCGCCACCAGCATTTTATTGCGATAATTCCCAAAAGGCGCATGTCTAAGCGCTCGACATCAGTTAGTGAAGGAAGATTAGATGACACTCAAGCGATTGGGTTTAATTTTAGCGACTATAGTAGCGCTCTTTCTGTGCGTTCAAGCTTTAATTGAAAGCTGGCAAGAACCTCAGTTTCAAGATCGTTTGGAACTATATCAAACAAATATCGTGCTGCAAGCTGCGTCTTGGGAACCGTCAGATAGCAACAATGGAAATTTCAAAGCGGCGCGAGAAGCAATAGTTGGTGATAAACCTTTAGAAAATGCGACACAGCAGTATGAAGAAGCGAGTAAATCAACTGAAGCTAATTTAGAAAAAGCTAAAAACAAACTCGCAGAATTACGTTCGGAATCGTCAAAAACTCTTACAACCCCTAAGCCTCAACCGGAAATTTCTCCTGCTACTAACGCCTCTCGTCTCCAGCAGGAACACTCCTTACAGCAGTCAGTTAAACAATTACAAAATTCACTTGCGGAATTAGACTTGCAACTAGGAATTTTACAAGCACAACAAGGACATCAGGATACAGCTTCTAAAACTTGGAAAGGATTGTCGGAACTTTCGCAGATTGATTCTAAATTCCTCAACTCTGCTGATGTGCTGAGTGGAATCTGGAGCGATCCTCCTCGTCTTTTGCCCAACGCCGAACAAGTCGTTCAATCGAATTTAGAAGGTTGGTTTCGCTACACGACTCTCGCCCAACTATACCAACTCCAGCAACGTCAAGAAGCACTAGTGAGCCTCAAAGCCAGGGAACAAGAAGTGGCGGAACAGGCTTTGTTGAAATTTGCAATTATTGGTACTGTTCCACTGTTGGGAGCTTTGATTGGTATAGGATTGATAATTTTTTTAGTCTGGCAACGCTTTGTGAAAAAGGATGCTGCCTTATTAGCTCAAAATGCTAATGTACCTTGGTTGACGCCTTGGAATGGTGAAACGATTTTGCAAGTCTTTGTCCTTGGCTTTTTTTTGATGGGACAAGTCGTACTACCCTTAGTATTATCGATCATTCCTATTCCACGTCCGATAGGTAATGTGCGAATTCAAGCATTATACGTCTTAGTAACTTACCTGTTAGTGGCAGCGAGTGCACTGTTTGTACTGTATCTGTCTATCAAACGTTTTTTCCCTCTACCAGAGAACTGGTTTCGTTTCAATTTTAAAGGGAATTGGTTTTTGTGGGGTAGTGGTGGCTATTGTGTGGCTTTGCCCGTAGTCGTGGTGGTGTCATTGATCAATCAACAACTATGGCAAGGGCAAGGTGGGAGCAATCCTTTATTACAACTGGCGTTGTCAGCACAAGATTTTGTCGCACTGGGAATGTTTTTCTTTACTGCGGCGATCGCTGCCCCACTCTTTGAAGAATTTTTGTTTCGCGGCTTTTTATTGCCTTCCCTCACTCGTTACTTACCTGTGTGGGCATCGGTTCAGGCTAGTGGATTGTTATTTGCCGTTGCTCACCTCAGTTTGTCGGAAATTTTACCCTTGTACGCCTTAGGATGCGTTTTAGGAATTGTCTATACGCGATCGCGCAATCTCCTTGCTCCCATGCTCGTTCACAGTCTCTGGA
>JAQYWO010000350.1 GCA_029379215.1 Rhizonema sp. PD37 | reverse complement strand
GATCCTTATGGCAGGCCTCGCGATCGCCCGAGTGGGAAAACTTTTTGGTTTACTGATTAATAGTGCGACAGTCTACGCTGGAAAAATCCGCGATAAAGATGGTCAAACAAAAGAGACTAAATGGGATCGAATTCATGGTTTAGCGCAGCGTTTAAGTAGCCAATCTGGTTCCAAGAAGGATTTCATTATTGAAATAGCATCCTTTCTTGCCAGCTATGAAAATGAAAATTTACGAATAGATGACGATTTACGCAAAGAGGGTAAACCGCGCCGCATTTGGACAACAAAAGATGATTTAGACCGACTTATCCACTTGATTGATAAGTTTGGTTCTAGCCTAGTGGCAAATCTTTTAATTGCTTATGGATATGCCAAAGGCTGGGGGAAAGCCAAAGACAACGAACCTGTAATAGAAATCAAATCAACCGAAGACAACGAGCAAGGAGACGCCTCAAATGACTAATCGACAATTTCCTGTTTACTCAATTTCAATAAGTGGCTTATTATCCTGGCAACTTCATGCACTTAATAATGAAGGTAACGAGGGCAATCAATCCTTAACTCGCCGCTACTACATCATCCGCAAAGACAGAAGCGAACCAGAATATGTCAACGGGGTTTCTGGTGATATGCTCAAGCATATTCAGGCAGAACATCTACACCGAATTGCCATTCAAGAAAGTTTAGCACTGTCCGAAGGGGGTAAGCAATTTCATCCTGATCGCATTGGTTATGACATAGAAAAAAACCTATCAATCTTTACCGAAGCGGACAAAGATTTAGCCGCAAAAACTAACCAGGTACTTCAACGTTGCAGTATGAGTGACTTAGAAGGTTTTATGGTGACGGTTAAAGGTGGGCAAACCTTGAAACGAGAGTCGGCAATTGAGTTTGGTGCAGTGGTGGGTTTACCAACTTTCGTGAAAACTCAAAGTTACTTCCACGCCAAGTATGGTACAGAAAATCCCACTCCCTACAACGTACAAGTAAGTTCTGGTTTATACGCTACTGTCCTCAATATCGAAGCTTTTCGCATCGGCTACAATCCCCACAATTTCAGCTACAGCATTGATGCTGCCGAACGCAAAAAACGCTTAGACGCTCTACTTAAAAGTGTACTTTATACCTATCTACAACCCAACGGAGCAAAGCGAAATACCAATTTACCCCATCCTGACTATTTTGAAGGAGTGATTACCGTTAGTACTCGTCGCTGTCCCGCACCAATGCTGAGTCCTTTGGAAGAAAGCTACAGCCGTCAAATTCATAGCTTGGCTGACACGTTGAATCATCTCAATGGTGCAGACACAATCCACTGTTTTGACTTCGAGACTATGGCACAATTTGCTGAACAAATTCAAACTTTAATTGCACAGGCGCAACCTTGGGAGAGCGATCATGCCGAAGCGATTGAATAAATCTCAAAACCTTGAGGGGCAAGAAACAAGTTCTAGCATTAATCGATGGCTAACGGTGAGTTATCAGCCTGTGAGTTTATTCTCCCTCAAACGCTCTGATGCTACTAGTATGGCGGCTCGGTCTAACTTAGTGCCTACTCCTTACACTATCAAAATGGCACTATTAAAAGTATTACTAGAAAGTCAGGGAAACCAACAGCAACGTAACTTTGAGCCGTGGATTAAGAGCCAATTTAGCTGGATTCGAGACTTACAAATCTACGTATTACCACCAGAACAGTTGGTCGTTAATCGTAATGGTTATAAACTGCGTTACTACGACCAAACTGCTGATAAGGCAGATAAAACTCGCATCTCTCTACCCATGCAAGATGGTTTTGTTTTTCGGGAGTGGGTGCATATGCAAGGTTATCTGCAAATTTGTTGTGGTGAGTGCGATCGCCTAGAAGAGTTAGCACGGCTATTTGCCCAAATCAACTATTTTGGTAAACGGGGTTGTTTTTTCCAGTTTCTCCCCGATGCCACCCAACAAACTCCTCAACCAACCTTTACACCGAATCCGGCGACAAGCTTTACAGTCCAGCCGATGGATGATTTTGGGGCAAAAACCACCTTTAACCGCATTAACCCCTTTTCCACCGAAAAAGCCCAACTTGACAAAGACAGAGTGATAAAACCTGGATTTCTGCCTCTACAACTCATTTCTACTAGTGCCCGTTATGACTTCTACCAAAGATACTGAAACTGCATTTGCGGGCTTGAGTGTGGTTTTGCGATCTATAGAAGCATCTTCTCACCCCACTCCGTTAACATCTTGGCTCCCAGAAATTCAACCTGTACCGATTTGGATTCCCTTAAGGAAGGTAGATGGTGTCACAAAAGTTATGCCTGTGCTGCCAGAACCCTGCTTATATCCCACACTCATGCAATCGATTTGTCAGCAAATCGGTCAAAACAGCTTGGTGGAGTGGCAGCAAAAGCCCTACGAACTGACGGGAGTGGAAGTAGATTCTCATTCTTTGCACATCATTCAAGTTTCCATTTCCGCAGTAAAACCACTACCCCCCACCCTTGGACGTGCTATCCATGCCCTTTGCTTTCATTGGTTTGCCAATGCAGATGCTGCCCTAGCCGAAAACTTGCACCAACAAGAGAACCTACCCATGTCCTTGGGAATGCAGTACGGTTCTCCCAAAAATATGCTGCTGCGGATTGCCTTGTTGAAGAAAAAATTACTCGCACCTTTGCTGTGGGGAATGAGTGTAGATTTGGGGCGTGAGATAACCTTGACAGGAATACCTTGTCGGTTAGGTGACTCAATAGAGATTCTGCAAGCAAGTAGCTTTGAAAAGTTGATGCAAGTACCTGCCCAAAGCACAATTGATTTGCAATTTCTCTCTCCTACCAGCTTTAAACAAGCCAAAAACATCCAGCCTTTTCCTTTGCCAGATTTGGTTTTTAACGGACTGTTGCGTCGCTGGAATATATTTGCCCCTGAAACATTACATTTGCCAGCAGTGGAGTGGAACGGTTTGGTTTCCGCCTACGAACTCAAAACCTACGCCATGAAAATGGAAGGAGGCGCAGAAATTGGGGCGGAAGGTAAGATCCGCTATCGGTTTTCAGATCCTGAACAAGCTAAAATTGCCGCAATTTTAGCTCACTTCGCCTGCTTTGCGGGAATTGGACGTAAAACAGCGATGGGAATGGGGCAAGTCTGTTTGGGGAGTCGGGAGAAATGACTAATGAATGAAGACTATTTGCCTTTAGCTTACTTAAATGCCTGGGAATATTGTCCGCGCAGGTTTTACTTAGAATACGTGTTGGGTGAAATGGAAGATAACGAACATATTATTCTTGGTCGCCATTTACACCGCAATATTGACCAAGAAACAATTCTTCAAGAAGGTGATACGCTGATTCATCAACAGCAGTGGGTATGGAGCGATCGCCTGAAAGTTGCTGGTATTATTGATGCGGTTGAGGAATGTAATAGTCAACTTGTCCCGGTGGAATATAAGAAAGGAAAGATGGCACAGCACCTCAACGACCATTTTCAACTTTGTGCTGCTGCTTTGTGTCTAGAAGAACGCACTGGAAACAGCATTGCCTCGGGAGAGATTTTTTACCACGATAACCGTAGGCGGCAGACAGTAGCTTTTACGACTCAACTGAGGCAAGCAACAGAACAAGCGATCACTCTTGCTCAAATCACGGCTCAAGGTTCCATGCCTTCCCCTATTGACCACAGCAAAAAGTGTCAATCATGTAGCCTTCAGGAAATTTGCTTACCCTTTGAAATCAAAAAAATACAGGCAGATTTAGTCAATGAAGCCTAAAAATTCTGCCAAATACTCAATTTACAATTCACTATTAATTAACAATGTCAGTTCTCTACGTTACTCAAGCTGATGCCGTTTTGAGCAAATCCTACGAAGCCTTTAGCGTTGCCTTGAAACAGGAAGACGGTTCTTGGAAGAAACGGAGCATTCCCGCACAAACAGTGGAACAGGTCGTTCTGATGGGCAATCCTCAAGTGACTGGAGATGCACTAGTCTATGCTTTAGAATTGGGAATGCCAGTTCATTACCTTTCAAGATTCGGTAAATATTTAGGTGGTGCACTTCCAGGATACTCGCGTAACGGTCAACTACGTTTAGCACAGTACCAAGTTTATGGTGATCCCGTAAGGCGTTTGGAATTAGTCAAGGTGATCGTGACTACCAAAATTCATAACCAATATACTGTACTCTACCGTCATAACGAGCGCGATCATCAACTCAAAGAAAGAAAGATCCTCGTTAAAAAGCAAGAAACCTTAGACCAAGTTAGAGGAATTGAAGGTTTGGCAGCACGGGAATATTTTGCTTGCTGGCCGCGCATGGTGGGTAAACAATGGACTTTTACAGGCAGAAATCGTCGTCCCCCCACCGATCCAGTAAATTCGCTGCTAAGTTTTGCTTATGGTTTGTTAAGAGTTCAAGTAACTGCTGCTGTTCATGTAGCAGGATTAGACCCTTACATAGGTTATCTGCACGAAGTTCATCACGGTCAACCGTCGATGGTATTGGATTTGATGGAAGAATTTCGTCCTTTAGTCGCAGATAACGTGGTATTGGGGGTGTTGCGTAATCGCGAAATTCAGCCCAAGGATTTTGTCGAAAGCTTAGGAGCTTATCGTCTTCAGGAGTCAGGAAGAAAGTGCTTCTTGGAAGCATTTGAGCGCAAAATGAACGATGAATTTAAGCATCCTGTATTCGAGTACCGATGTACCTATCGACGCGCCATCCAACTACAGGCAAAGTTATTAAGTCGGCACCTACAAGAAGGAATTCCTTACAAACCCTTAGCCTTACGCTAGATATTCTTTCAACTCCAGACACGATTAATCGCATCTGGAGAACCGAACAACACGCCATTCTGCTCAACTCGGCAGAACCATCCACGCAAGTCACGCCAAAATCTAAAATTGCATGACTACATTGTTTTATCTGATTATTTACGATTTACCAGACAATAAAGCCGCGAATAAACGCCGCACTCGCTTACACAAAATGCTTTCAGGCTACGGCAAATGGACGCAATACAGCGTATTCGAGTGCTTTTTGAATGCGATGCAATTTGCTAAACTACAAATCAAGGTCGAAAAACTCATTAAGCCTAATGAGGATTCTGTACGAGTCTATGTACTAGACGCAGGCGCACTCAAGCGCACAATTACATATGGCTCCGAACAACCTCGACAAGAGCAGGCAATAGTCTTATGATAGGTTCATCTAACCGATTTTTGGCAAACCGAAGCGAGGTCGAAAACCCAGGGGGGTTTGCCAACTCCCAGAACCTTGAAAAATCAATACTTTTAGACTTCAAGTTGTTTGAGTTAACCTATTTGGGGTTATGATTTTTATGGGCAAGTGGAGCTTTGCCAAAACACAGTCCGAAACCCATACCCAAAAAGCCTTTCAGTGCGCGGGGTTGAAATGGAGCGAATCCCGGTAACGGGACTGAAACCATCACCATCTGCTAAAGTTGCTTGCTCAATTAATGGTTGAAATGGAGCGAATCCCGGTAACGGGACTGAAACCTGTTAAAAAGTTAGCCGCAAACTAACTTTGCACTGCAGTTGAAATGGAGCGAATCCCGGTAACGGGACTGAAACATGTCAAAAGCTTAACTTTTAAAATTTTCACTTTTCCGTTGAAATGGAGCGAATCCCGGTAACGGGACTGAAACTGGCAATACCTTGGATTGATTGCTTTTGTTAAATTCTACGTTGAAATGGAGCGAATCCCGGTAACGGGACTGAAACATCCTTGTAGGAAGTGAAACATCTGCTTTCGGATGGTTGAAATGGAGCGAATCCCGGTAACGGGACTGAAACATTATTGACTGAAACTATCGCTAAAGTTTGCACATGTTGAAATGGAGCGAATCCCGGTAACGGGACTGAAACTTATGAGCGTATAGCACTTAAAGTCTTGGGGGCTAGGTTGAAATGGAGCGAATCCCGGTAACGGGACTGAAACTGAGATAGAGTTTGACGATGGCGACAATATTTGAGTTGAAATGGAGCGAATCCCGGTAACGGGACTGAAACCTTTCGGCGAGTGCGATCGCACTACAATGGCACCGCGTTGAAATGGAGCGAATCCCGGTAACGGGACTGAAACTTGCGAAACAACATCTCAACAACCATGTTAGTTTGTTGTGTTGAAATGGAGCGAATCCCGGTAACGGGACTGAAACCGAGATTACAAGCGAGAACAGAAGAAAGAATTAATGGAGTTGAAATGGAGCGAATCCCGGTAACGGGACTGAAACCCTCAGTGTCCTCGCTGCTAAGACTAAGCACTGTTGAGTTGAAATGGAGCGAATCCCGGTAACGGGACTGAAACATTCAGAGCAAAGTTTAGTTGCAGCAGCTTCTTTATGTTGAAATGAAGCGAATCCCGGTAACGGGACTGAAACGCACAAATTGAGCCAAATCTAATCAAATGGCTTATAGGTTGAAATGGAGCGAATCCCGGTAACGGGACTGAAACGCAAAGCATTCATGTTTGCTTGCTGTTCTGCCAGTGTTGAAATGAAGCGAATCCCGGTAACGGGACTGAAACTCTGCTAGGCTTTCTGATATGGTCGCAAGCAATGAAACTGTAAATATATGTGTGGAAACGAATCAAATCCCAGCAAAGGGACTCAAACGGGTGACTAAGTTGCCTAGACGCCTGAAATAGTTTCGTAGAAACAAAGCGAATCCAGGCAGCTTTTTCATACACAGATGCGAGTTTGACAGTTAGGGAGTAAGAGTGACGGAAGAAAATCAACCAGACAACCAAGAAGAACCATTTGATCCAGTAACAGATCCCAGAGATTGGTCCGCAGCCGAAACAGAATTAGCTTGTTTCGCACTAGCCAGAAGTAAAGGGAAGCAGTTGGTGAAAATCATCAATACTAAAAAGCCACCACTACAATTTATTTGTATTTTTAAGGATTACTCAAAATGACCAGTATAGCGACTCAAGTCTCAATTACCGCAATCATACCTATACTTACTACTATCGGTGAGCGCTCTTGGCAGGAGTTCAAAGACTTGGAAGCCGATTTTTGCACTCAGTATGGGATATCGGTGTGGCAGGAGGTTTTTAACTTCCGTATACTACCAGCGCTGGATAAAGATTCTCATCGTTGGTTGCTGGTTCAGTGGTGTTCCGAGGGAATCAATTGGGTTAAAGACGTGGCTTAATATGCGCTTTGTTCTTTCGGCGTCATATTCCGACTCCTCCTGCATCCATTCACAAACAAGGTTGCTAACATGGTCTAAGGAATTATTTTTATCCTTTTTTTGTTCGATAAGTTGAATGTAAGTAGCCGCAAAAACTGGACTTATTTCCTTACTAAGATGGGAAATTATATCCTGGTTACCGCTTGCTGAAACAGTTTTTTTTTGAATTATCTCATCAATTTTGACCCTCACAGACAGTAACTGCTGTAAAGTAAGGTCTTCTAGCTGGCGATCAATGGCATCAAGTGGCGATATTTCGTGCATGGTATGGCAAGCATCAACTTCCATCTTAATGGTATGTGTTTCTGCCAACACGTCAACTTCCCTAACTTGTTGACAAAAAATTAAGCAATCTGCATACCAGTTATATTCAATTGTCAAACTAAGAAATGCTGAAACACGATTCCTCCTTTGCAAGTTCCACCGCTCGCCAAGGTTGAGATGAAGCGAATTCCAGTAATGGGACTGAAATTTATTGATATATTGTCACTAGGAATAAAGTTCTTAGGTTGAAGCGATCGCCGTCTTCTGACTGAAATGCGAGCAGCCCTTTGTAGGGATTAGAATTTACTTCCCAGACTTTAAGCGTTTTCTCTTCTTGAAAGTGACTGGTACGTTTATAATATTCATATGTTCGGCAACATCTTCAAATTTAGTATAGTTTATTGTGTCTGCCAAAGACATCTTTCACGATGCGGTCAAAACAGCCTTACAAAAAAATGGCTGGATAATTACCAATGATCCGTTATATTTGCGACTAGGTGACGAGCAACTGCGAATAGATTTAGGCGCAGAACGTCTAATTGTTGCAGAGCGGGATAAAGAACAAATAGCAGTAGAGGTTAAAAGTTTTCTTGCCCCTTCGGCAATATCTGAGTTTCACACAGCTTTGGGGCAATATCTTAACTACCGGGCTGTATTGCAGGTGCAACAGCCTTATCGAACACTATATTTGGCAGTATCAATCGATATTTACCGAAACTTCTTCCGACGAGATTTACCTCAATTAAGTATGCAAGTTTACCAACTGAAACTAATTGTATTTGACCCAGTTGCTGAGGTAATTGTACAATGGATAAATTGAATCATTACCGCCAACTTATCCTCCAGATAATTAATCAATATGCTCAGATGAAGCCAAGTTATGGCGATATTCAAGTTTATACATCCATTGATTTAGAAAATGACCATTATCAAGTTTTCCATGCAGGTTGGGATGGATATACACGAATATTCGGAGCGATCATTCATCTTGATTTAATTGTAGATAAAATCTGGATTCAGTACGACGGAACTGAGGTCGGAGTCGCAAATGATTTAGTATCATTTGGCGTACCTAAAGAAGATATTGTTTTGGCGTATCATTCACCATTTATGCGGCAGTATGATGGTTTTGCTGTTGGATAGTCTAATATCATGTTCGGTAGTACAACCATAATACAAGAACCCCATACCTAACCCCTCCCCCTTCGGGTGACGCTCGAAGACTCGCTAACGCTGCGAAGATCGCCAGTCG
>JAQYWO010000036.1 GCA_029379215.1 Rhizonema sp. PD37 | reverse complement strand
CATTGTGTTTGTTAATTAAAAAAATATGAACTTTTTAATTTATTCTCCCTCATTCTATCCCAATATTGGTGGATTAGAAACAGTAATTTCAACCTTAGCGCAGGAATTTACATATCAAGGACATCAAGTCAAGCTAGTCTCACAAACTCCAGACATAAACTCAAAATCTTTCTGTTTTGAAGTTATTCGACAACCAAATTCACAACAACTATTGCAACTAACTCGTTGGTGTGATGTATTTTTACAAGGCTGTGTGAGCTTAAAGGGTCTTTGGCCATTACTAATTATTCCCAAGCCTCTAGTGGTAACTCATCAAACTTGGTATCGTCGTTCAAACGGTAGTCTTAATTGGCAAGATCATCTAAAGTATTTTATTACTCGTTTTGCCACTAACATTTCAGCCAGTCAAGCTTTAGCTGAATATATTCCTGCAGCAGTAAAGATCATACCCAATTCTTATCGAGAAGATGTCTTTTATAACATGCCAGATGTTACTCGTAACAAAGAGCTTGTTTTTTTAGGACGCTTGGTTTCTGACAAGGGAGTTAATTTGCTATTAGATGCATTGGCTCAAATAAAATTATTAGGAATCAAGCCTAAATTAACAATTATTGGTAATGGACCAGAAGAATATAGATTGCAGCAACAAGCACAAAAATTAGAAATTATTGATCAGATTGATTTCGCTGGTATCAAAGTTGAGCAAGAATTAGCAAAATTATTAAATACTCACAAAATTATGGTAGTTCCATCTCTTTGGGACGAACCATTTGGAATTGTTGCCTTAGAAGGAATTGCCTGTGGTTGTGTTGTTGTTGGTTCAGAAGGAGGAGGTTTAAAGGACGCAATTGGTCCTTGTGGTGTGACATTTCCAAATGGCAATGTTGAGCAATTAACTCAGATACTTTTTAATTTACTTACTGAACCAGAAAAACTGAAGACTTATAGAGACAAAGCCAAATTGCACTTAGACAGTCACACAAGTCAAGCAGTCGCCAAAGCCTATCTTAATGTTCTGGAGGAGGTTGTTCAATGCAACTGCTGATTACTTTAATTCCTTTAATAGGTCCTCTGGTAGCTGTAATCGCAATTGTTTGGATTTCATCTCTAAACTGGCGGCTTGCTGTTAAAGTTGTATTTTTTCTTGTCATTTTTGAAGGTGTACTGCGTAAGTGGGTGCTACCGCAAGCCAGTGAGATGATTTACTTTTTTAAAGACATAGTTCTTTTAGGCGCATATTTAAGATACTACCTTGGTTCCGAACTGAAATATCCCTTCAAAATCAGTGGAATTACAATTGCCCTATTCATGGCAATGATCTGGTGTACATTTCAGGCATTTAACCCGAGTTTGGGTTCAGTAATTATTGGCTTTTTTGGACTTAAAGCCTATTTCTTCTATATTCCCTTAATTTGGATGCTACCTGCTCTATTCCAGTCTCAAGAGGAACTATATCAATTCTTACGAAATTATCTACTGTTTACGATTCCAGTCTGTTTTTTAGCTGTTGCTCAATTCTTCAGCCCTCCTTCGAGTCCCATTAACATTTATGCAGGTGGACACGAAGCAAATGCCGGATTTAACGGTTTTAATGCAGTTCGAGTCACAGGTACTTTTTCTTACATCAGCGGTTATACAGTTTATTTGTCAGCCTGCTTCAGTTTACTAATTCCTCTGCTAACTCTTAAACAACCACGATTATGGCGGTTGCTAACACTTGTTGAAGCATTCTTAGTTGCAGGTACTTCCTTTATGACAGGTGCTCGTGGCTTGCTTTTATTTGAAATTTTATTTGTGGTGGGATATGTGTGTATTCTCAGTTTCACTCAACCTACAACTGCTAAACGCTCAGCAAAGCAACTTGTTTTACCTGTTATCTTAATCTCGGCTACATTGCCCCAATTCTTTAGCAAGGCAATCGAAGCATTTTCTTACCGTGCAGCCAATTCTAGTGACTCTAAAAACTTTCTAGAGCGTGCCTTATCTGCTTTTGCAGAACCTACACAAGCAATGCAATTTAAGGGATTTGATGGCTACGGCACTGGCGCAACCCATCAGGCAGTTCCGGCTTTGCGCAAGATTTTCAACTTACCTTTTGGTGAAACTTTACCCCCCTCTGAAGGAGAAATGGGGAGGGTTGTTCTAGAAACAGGTCCACTTGGTTTCCTGTTCTGGTATGCACTACGCTTAATTTTAATCTTCAACCTTTGGCAAGTCTTCTGGAAATTAAAAAGTCCCTTTTTGCGTCAATTAGCTCTTGTTGCCTTCCTGTTTCAAATCATAAACATTACAGGACAACTGATTTTCAACCATACTTTTGCAGTTTACTACTGGTTTTTCAGTAGTTTTATCTTTTTGCTTCCAGAACTAGAATCTCGGCAGCTTTCATCCTACCAACAGTATGTCTACACCACGTATTTCCCTAGTTCACCAAATTAATCCTTCCTTTGCTAAAAATGCTGCCTTAGCATTGGCAGAGGTTAATTTGCTAAAGGAGGTCATTACTTCAATCGCTTATGATTCAGAGGCACCCGTTTGGCGTTACTTGAATTTACTACCCAAAAAGCTCAAAAATGAGCTAAGTAGACGAAGTTGGGTTTCTCCTAATGGTGTGCCGATTCAAACCTACCCGTGGCGAGAAATCATTCGCATATTGCTATCCCGAACCGGGCTAGCGTCCCGTTTGGGTTTGAGCTATTCAGGGTTAGTGGATTGGGTATACGTCTCCCTTGATCGCCAAGTTGCCAAAAACCACCTCCAAGGCTTAGATGCAATCTATAGCTATGAAGATTTAGCCGCAACCACCTTTGAGGTTGCTAAACAGCAAGGCATTCTTTGCTTATATGACTTGCCCATTCCCTTCTATCGCACTACCTGTAACATTATGCGCCAAGAAGCTGAACGCTTCCCTGAATTGGCTCCAGCAATAGAATCGCTTCACGAGCCAGCTTGGAAAATCGAGCGTAAGGAACGGGAAGTTCAACTCGCGGATCGCATCTTTGTCGCTTCTTCCTTCACAAAAAAGTCTCTTTTAGAAATTGGCGTCGAGTCAGAAAAAGTGAGCGTCATTCCTTACGGTGCTCCTGTAGACTACTTCCAACCACAGCCTAAACTAAATAACTACTTCCGTGCCTTATTTGTAGGTCGTGTCTCTCCTCGCAAAGGCGTTCATTATCTATTACAAGCATGGCAAAAGTTACAATTAGACGATGCAGAGTTGATGTTAGTTGGCTCAAATCTCTTCCCCAAAGGCTGGTTAGAACAGTACAAGGATATTTGCCGTCACGTTCCTTCTACTCCTCATTTTTTACTAAATCAATACTACAGCAGTGCTAGCGTTTTTGTTTTCCCATCTCTAGTTGAAGGTTTTGCTCTTGTGCTTTTGGAAGCAATGTCCTGTGGCATTCCCGTAATTACTACACCCAATACAGCCGGACCTGATATTCTCACCGACGGGGTAGAAGGATTTATCATTCCGATCCGGGACGTGGAAGCACTCAAGCAAAAGCTGGAGTGGTGCTATTCTCATCCTCATGAGTTAGCTCAGATGGGACGAGCTGCCCGTCGCAAAGCAGAACAACTGAATTGGGCTTTGTATCAACAGAGACTAGCTAATCAAATCCAGGAAATCTTCGTATCTTCCAGTCATCAATTAACCTCACAAATTCAAATTTAATTTAAAGATATGCAAAAGCTTGGTACTCCAAGTCATTTTCACGTTTGGTCCCCTGAAATTTTTGGGTTTAAGGGTGGTATTCAAGTCTATTCAGCTTTTTTCTTGGAGGCTCTGCAAAAACTTTACCCTCAGAGTCAATATGATGTTTTCCTTAAAAATGATATCCGGACAACGCCTGAAATTCCTTATTTACCTGAGACTCAATTCCACTTTGCTGGAGCATGGCCATTAAAAATTCGCACCCCTGTCTTTGCTACACAAATTATCAATAAAGGTTTTCAACAGCGCCCGGACTTGATAATTGCAACTCACTTAAATTTCACCGTTGCTGCTTATAGGCTTAAACGTCTCATAGGTACTCCCTTCTGGACGATCGCCTATGGTATGGAAGCTTGGGATATTAAAAACGCTGCTCTCAAAACTACTATACATTATGCTGACATGATTCTGGCTATTGGCAGCTACACGCGTGATCGCCTTGTCCAAGAACAAAATCTCAACCCTGACCGAGTTGTACTCCTACCTTGCACTTTCGATCCCCATCGCTTCAGGATAGCACCCAAGCCTCGTCTGCTTTTGACTAGATATGGCTTAAAGCCAGAGCAACCAGTCATATTAACTGTTGCACGATTGATAAAAAGTGAAAATTACAAAGGGTATGACAAAATTCTGCAAGCTCTTCCTCAAATTCGTCAGATTATTCCTAATATTCACTACATCATTGTTGGTAAAGGGGACGATAGACCTAGAATTGAGCAGTTAATTGTCAAATTAGGACTGCAAGATTGTGTCACTTTAGCAGGGTTTGTGCCCGATGAGCAACTGTGTGATTACTACAATCTCTGCGATGTCTTTGCGATGCCTAGTAAAAAGGAAGGGTTTGGCATTGTCTATTTAGAAGCACTAGCATGTGGCAAACCTGTCTTAGCTGGCAACCAGGATGGAGCAGTTGATGCTCTATGTCATGGTGAATTAGGCGCACTGGTGAATCCTGATAATCATAGAGAAATTACTGAAGCGCTTATTAAAATAATACAAGATAATTATCCCAACACTTTAATGTATCAACCTGAAGCTTTACGTCGTCAGGTTATTGATAACTTTGGGTTTGAGCATTTCCAATACATTCTTGCCAGCCATTTCGATAAGTATTTCCAGCCCATAAAAAGGAGTTCGTCTTAAAGATGTGTGGCATTGTAGGAATTCTCACAGTCCATCAATATCAAGATGCCTTGGGAACGATAATTCAGCAGATGCAAACAGCGCTGCAACATCGTGGTCCGGATGATTCAGGTATTTATATTTCAAGCGATCGACAAGCAGCCCTCGCCCATACTCGTCTAGCAATCCTCGACCTCACTCCTGCTGGACATCAGCCCATGTCTACTCCTGACGGGAGATACTGGATTACCTTCAATGGTGAGATTTATAACTTTCAACAACTGCGCCGCCATCTGATATCCCAAGGAGAGGAATTTCATTCAAAAACAGATACAGAAGTCATCCTCAAACTTTACCAAACAGAGGGTTCTAACTGCGTCAAGCATTTACGCGGGATGTTTGCCTTTGCTATCTGGGATGACTTTGAGAAAACTTGTTTTTTAGCTCGTGATCCTTTAGGAATTAAGCCTCTGTATTACTGGCAATCTGGTTCAACCATTATCTTTGCTTCAGAACTGAGAGCGATTTTAGCCTCTGGTTTGCCTGCGATTAACATGAGTATCGAAGGGTTATACGGCTATTTGACTACCGGTTCAGTTCCAGAACCATACACCTTAGTTGAAGGTATCCATTGTCTAGCTGCTGGTCATTGGCTACATTGGCAACGAGACAGTGTGACAAAAAAGCAATACTGGCAAATCAACTTTACTCCGACAACAATTTCACCATTAGAAGCGCAAGAAAAAGTTCGAGAAGCTTTGGTTGACTCTATTAAACATCATTTTATCAGTGATGTCCCTGTGGGTATTTTTCTCAGTGGTGGGATTGACTCAACAGCAGTTCTAGCCCTTGCCACTCAGACTCAAAAAGAACAGTTGTGTACCTACTCCATAGCTTTTGAAGAACAAGAGTGGAATGAAGGAGAAATAGCCCAGCAAATAGCAAAGGAGTTTGGTGCAAAACATACCGAATACAAATTAACAGCATCATCAGCTAAAGAACTATTACCACTATTTCTCGAAGCAATTGACCAACCTAGTGTCGATGGCTTTAATACTTTCTGTGTCTCTCAAGTTGCCCGTGAAAACGGCACTAAAGTTGTACTATCTGGAGTGGGTGGAGATGAGTTATTTGGGGGATACCACTCATTTCAGAAAGTACCGCAGATGGTGACATGGGGTAAGCGATTGCAAGCAGTTCCTCTGGCTACTGGTGTAGGTGCATCCTTAGCACATTGGGGAACATCATCCAAAGTCAAGCGCTTGGGTGATTTTTTACAGCATACCCCCACTTCAGCTACAGCCCATCGCAGTTTGCGAGGAATTTTCTCTCATACAGAAGCTTGTACAATTGTCAATCAATTCTTCCCAGATAAATCTCTAGCGACTAACCAAGCTTTCATCTCAAATTATCAGCCGCAGACTTTCTCTTTAGAAGATGAAGTGAGTTTTTTAGAAATCAGTTGCTATATGCGTAATCAGTTATTGCGAGATAGCGACGTTATGAGCATGGCTTGGGGGCTGGAACTCCGAGTTCCTCTAGTTGATCGCACTTTACTAGAAGCAGTGGCATCGATTCCTAGCAATATCCGTTTAGCTACAGGAAAACAATTGTTGATTGCAGCCGTTTCCGACTTACCTAAGTGGGTTGTCAACCGTCCCAAACGAGGCTTTTCTTTCCCCTTTGATCAATGGATGGTAGGTGAATGGCGTGACTACTTTAGCAATGTGAATATTCCGCAGAATATATCACTTAAACCCTGGTATCGTCGCTGGAGTTTAGCAATTCTTAAATACTGGTGGGAGCAGATTGCAGTATGAAAGTTCTTCATGTTATTCCGTCTGTTGCTCCAGAACGGGGTGGTCCAAGCTTTGCCATCATAGAAATGGTCAAGGCACTACGAGATAGTGGGATTGAGGCGGAGATTGCCACCATAAATCATGATGAACTGAATGTGCTAGATAGATCTCTTAAGCAATGTACGGACTATCAACAGGTTCCAGTCTGGTTTTTCCCCCGCGTCTCTCCTAACTTGCGTAGCATTGAGGAATTTGCTTTCTCCAGCCAGTTCACGACTTGGCTGTGGCAAGCCATGCAACAGTATGATTTGCTGCACGTTCATGGCATTTTTTCTTACCCATCTACTGTTGCAATGGCGATCGCCAGACTAAAAGGAGTTCCTTACATTGTTCGTCCTTTGGGACAGTTGTGCGAGTGGTCACTACAGCAAAAGACTCGCAAAAAGCAAATCTATCTCAAGCTTATAGAAAAAGCAAATCTCAACCACAGTCATTCGCTTCATTTTACTTCCCAACAAGAGCAGCAGGAGGTTTCTCGATTAAATCTAAAATCTCCTAGTTTTATCCTACCCCACGGTCTTTTTATCCCCCCAACTATCAGGGATGCTCATCAGCAGTTGCGGAAACACCTCAACGTTTCAATCGATGAACCTATCATCTTATTTTTATCTCGCCTGCATTCTAAAAAAGGTCTAGATTACCTGATTCCAGCGATGGGCCAACTTACCAATTACCGCTTCACCTTTGTCATAGCAGGTAGTGGATCTCCAGAATACGAACGTGAAGTTCAGTCCCTTCTCATTTCTCATCACATTCAAAATCGTACACATTGTATCGGCTTTGTCAAGGGTGAAATAAAAGATTTATTGATACAGGGAGCAGACCTATTTGCTCTCACTTCCCACTCAGAAAACTTCGGCGTAGCAGTTTTGGAGGCTCTTGCTGTCGGTCTTCCCGTCCTCGTTACTCCTGGCGTTGCTTTAGCTTCTGTTGTTAAACAATACCAACTTGGCTACGTTCCAGAATTGAATAGTTCAGCCATTGCCTGTGCGCTAGAGGATTACTTAAAAAACCCTGAGCTTGCTAGAAATATGGGTAAAAGCGCTCGTCAACTAGTTTTTGAAAAATATAACTGGGAAAACATTGCCTCCCAAATGCAACAGGTCTACACAAAAATTATCCAGCAAAAGCCTGTTTCTGACCTTGCTCGTTCTTACTGATAACAAGGTAATCATATCTTGCCGATCTCCAATGCCATTCTTAATTTAGTACGCCGTTGTCAAATCTATCAAGTATGTTACTAAATCGATTTCAACATGTATTAAAAAAACACTCGCTACTTACCCTAGTAGGCTTTCTCACTATCCTGTTGATAACTATTATTCCAGCTCGACTCTTTGTCGCATTCAACCAAGCCCCCCAACCCCAAGCCATTTTTACCCTTGGAGGCGGTCAAGATCGGGAGGAGTTTACGGCTCAATTTGCATCTGCTTACCCCTCTCTATACATCTGGGTTTCTTCTGGTATTCCCGACAACAAAGCCCGTGAGATTTTCCGTGCTGCTGGTATCCCCGATAGACTTGTCCACCTTGACTACCGTGCAGTTGATACTGTTACCAACTTCACTTCTCTTGTGGAGGAGTTTAAAAGCCAGAACATTCAGCACCTTTATTTGATTACCTCCGACTTCCACATGCCAAGAGCAAAAGCAATAGCAACCCTTGTCCTAGGCAGTCAAGGCATCACCTTTACTCCAATTCCCATTCCCTCTAACCAATCCAAAGAATCCTTGCTTCATATCTTACGCGATAGCGGTCGCTCCATTCTCTGGATTGTGACAGGTCGCACTGGAGCTAGTTTTAATCTTCATGTTGCTCGCTTATCCTATGCGTTTAGATAACTACACCCTTGGGACTTATACGCCTGGTGTTCCTTACTGGAAACAACTTCTATGGTATTTTGTTGGGACAACTTTGGTACAAAGCTATTGGCTTCCTATGTCAACTTTCAAGGTTGGGATACTCCGCTTATTTGGCGCAAAAATTGGTCAAGGTGTCCGGATTAAACCTGGGCTCAGGGTAAAGTTTCCCTGGCGACTGACAGTAGGTGACTGCGTTTGGATTGGTGAAGATGCTTGGCTGGACAATATTGCCCCGATCACTATCGAAAGTCATGTTTGTTTGTCTCAGGGAATCTACCTTTGCACGGGAAACCACAACTGGAATCATCCCCATTTTCAGCTAACTTCTGCGCCAATACACATTCAAGAAAGCAGTTGGATTGCGGCAAAGTCAGTCATCGGGCCTGGAGTAACTGTCGGACGGGGAGCAGTACTCACACTTGGTGGCGTTACTGGGCATTCCTTGGAACCAATGACAATTTATGCTGGGAATCCCGCTCAACCTGTCAAGGAACGAAAGCTATAATAACAACTATACTTTTTCAAATCAATCAAAATAGAGGAGCTTACGCTATTACGGTTGACAGTATGGTAAAAAGTCCTTTGACTTTAAATTTAGACACAGTTCATCTCACAGACGAGCAATTTTATCAGCTTTGTTTGAATAATCGCGAGTTGAAGTTTGAACGAACTGCCAAAGGAGAATTAAATATTATGCCTCCCACAGGGGGAGAAACTGGAAAACGTAACTTTAAGCTAATTCAGCAATTAGCTAACTGGGCTGATGCTGATGGAACTGGTATTGGTTTTGACTCCTCTACTTGTTTTAAGCTTCCTAATGGTGCAGACCGTTCCCCCGATGCTGCTTGGATTGCACTAGAAAAATGGAATAGTCTTACTCTAAAACAACAGAAGGAATTCCCCCCAATTTGTCCCGATTTTGTGATTGAATTGCGTTCTCCAAGCGTTGCTTTAAAACCCCTACAAGAAAAAATGCCGGAATATCTAGATAATGGTATTCGTTTAGGATGGTTGATTAATCGGAAAGAGCGACAAGTCGAAATTTACAGACGAGGGCAGCAGAAGGAGGTTTTAGAATCTCCAATGACTTTATCTGGAGAAAATGTGTTGCCGAATTTTATCTTAAACCTCGAACTTATTTGGTAATAAGCAGTAATGCTATCGCTCCGACAATTGCCACATTTTTCCCCTTTAGCTGACAGGTTAAGATCGTTTTTGGCTTAGCGATGCCAAAGGCAACGGCTTAAGCCGTCGTATCGCCTAATCTGTATGTTCATCATTGATCTTTATGCTAAAACCTCAATACAAAGATAATTTTGATACTTTATTCCTCACTAACTTTTCAACTTTATATTTCTTAAAAAATAATGCGAGAAATTAACTTTCAACATATTCGTCCTTATAACGGTGGATTGACAGACGCATTTGAAGAGTTATGCTGTCAAATATTTCAGCGATTGTCTGATAATTCAATTCAAAATTTTCACCTACCACAAGGAAGCCAATTTCAACGTTTTCGAGGTGCAGGGGGTGATGGTGGAGTTGAAGCACTTTGAATTTTCCCTAACAGTAATAAGTGGGGACTTCAATCTAAATATTTTGAAAAGGATAAATTAGAAACATCCGAATTTCATCAAATGAAAAATTCACTGGAAACAGCGGTGAATAATCATCCTGAAATTACTATATACATATACTGTATTCCATTTGATCCTACAGGTAAAAAAGCAGAAGGTAAGCGAGGAAAAAGCCAAACAGAAAAACTTAATGAATGGAAAGAAGAGCAAATAAATAACTTAAAAGATAAGAGAATTAATATTTCTATTGAATTCTGGACAGCAAGTAAACTCAGAGATTATTTACTGGCTGTAGATAAAGAATGTGGTTTACGTCGCTATTGGTTTGACCTTGAAGTAATGACAAATGATTGGTTAAAAAAACGATTAAATGATGCTGAAGTTCAAGCCAGTAAACGTTATTCTCCTAAACTTTCTATAAATGTTCCTGCTTTTGATGCTTTAGAAGCTTTTTCTCATCAAAATAGCTGGAAAAAACAAAATGAGCGATTTTTAGAAGAATTTAATGAAAATATTAAAAGTTGGCATACTCATGTCAACAATGCGGGTGATTTACCAGAAAATAGTCATGAATTAGTCAAAAATATTAGAGAAAAAATTATTTCATTAAACTTGATTTTAAGTCTAGAAAATTTTATTGATTTACAGACACTAATTTTCCAGATTAGTAATTTAATAGAAAACTTAATACAACTCGAAGAAATATTTCTCAATGAACTTTTGAAAAAGCATGGTAAAAATGCAGAGACTCCTCAATTTAGACAGTTTCAAGCTGAGTATCAATGTGTTTTTCCTGCTGCGAAGTTAGATACAACTCGTGATTTACTTAAATGCTTACATAAAGTTGCTGAATGGGTTAGTAATCCAAAATTTCTTTTACCTAAAAGCCAATTTATGCTGCTTCGTGGGTGCGCTGGAGTTGGTAAAACCCATGCTATTGTAGATCATGCTGTACATATCAGTAAAACAGGACAAATATGCTTAGTATTTTATGGTGAAGATTTTACTGGAGATGAACCTTGGAAAATTATTGTTAACAAACTGGGATTATCAAGCAATATTAGCAGAGATGAACTCTGGGCAATGATTAATTCCGCAGCAGAAGCAACTGAAAAACCAGCAATAATTTATATTGATGCACTTAATGAATCACCAGAAAGGAGAAGATGGAAAACATCTTGGTTAGAACCTTTACGTCAACAAATTACTAATTTTCCAAGATTAAGATTATGTGTTTCATGTCGTGATACTTATTTAGATGAAGTATGTGATGTAACAAGTGAATGGGTAGAGTTTGAACATAATGGTTTTGTTGGACGTGAGTTTGATGCAATTAAGCAATTTTTTGAATTTTATCAGTTAGAACCACCAGCTACACCATTATTACAATTAGAGTTTACAAATCCTTTATTTTTACATTTAATTTGTCAAGCTATACAAGGAATTGAATCCAGATCAATACCTCTTGGTAGTCTTGGATTTACTGATGTTTTACGCTTATTACTTGAGGATAAAAATAAGCGAATAGCAGAAGTTTGTCGTTATGACAACAGAGACGAAAATGTTACCGAAGCTGTCAATGCTTTAGCAAAAAAAATGGCTAAAGAAAAAACTCGACTACTTTCAAGAGAGACAGCACGGGAAGTTGTTAACCAAATATTTTCTGTTGAGGATAGTGAACGCTCACTATTTATTCAATTAGAAAAAGAGGGATTAATAGCTTTTGTTGAACAAAGAACTAGACCTCTTGCATCTAAAAAATGGTTTTGTCGCTTTACATTCGAGCGTGTAGCAGACTTTTTGATTGCCTTGTTTTTATTGGAAGAAATTGAAGCTAACCAACTTAAATATACCAATTATAACGTGAGCCAATTATGTGAGCAACTGAGTAATATAATTATACCTAATTCTGACAATGAAACTTTCAATGTAAATAAAGGTTTGTTAGAAGCATTTTCGATTATTTTACCTGAAAAGTTTCAGATTGAACTAATTAATTGCATTAAAAACAAAAATATAGATCGTTATAAAATTTTATTGCCAATTATTAGTTCTGGATTTCAATGGCGTACTATTGAAAGTTTTTCTATAATAACGAGAGAGTTAGTTGCTGAAGGTTTATCTAATTCTAATTGTTGTCCAATAATCTTAGATTCCCTTTTTGGAATTGCTGTAATTCCAAATCATCCACTTAATGCTGAATTTATTCATGATTTACTAAATCAACAGGATTTAACAACTAGAGATCCGTTTTGGTGTGGTTCGCTTCACAAAAACTTTGAAGAAAAAGGAGGAGCATGGCGTTTAATTCAATGGTCATTCCAAGCGGATTTATCTTGATTTAGCGAAGAAGCCAGTTGTTTGTGGGCATTATTTTTAAGTTGGTGTTGTGCTGCTTCAGATAGAAGAGTTCGAGATAGAGCAACCAAAGGCTTAACCAGACTTTTTGTGAGTCATCCTAGTATTATTACAATCACTTTAACTAGATTTTTTGATATTGATGATGATTATGTTTTAGAAAGAGTTAGTTTAGCTGCTTATAGTTCAATGTTGATTGTAGAGGACAACAATGTACTTGAGGATCTTGCCAAGATAATTTATACTAATATTTTTGGTACAAGTAACATTCCTGAAAATGCTCTTATTCGTGATTGGCTAAGATTAATTATTGAATTAGCTCATAGTCGTCATCTATTAAATCATACTATTGATATCAGTAAATGTAGATCTACTTACAATAGTCAACCTATCCAGTTCCCTTCAGATGAAGAAATTGCTCATTTAATAGAGCAAGATGCTTTTAAGAGAAACATGAATCTGGGCGAATTCCCCGGTGGATTTGGTGGAACTAATTTTGCCAAATATGTTTTAGAATCTCGTGTTCTTGAGCGTTACAATCTTCAAGCTATCGGAAATGATTATAAGCCAATTTATAATTGGTTTATTAAGAGTGTTTCTGAATTAGGTTACCCAGGTTTTAATGAACAGTGCTATCAGTATGACCGCTATCTTCTAAGTAAATATGGTGGAGGAAGAGGGAGAAAAACTTGGGCTGAAAGACTTGGAAAAAAATATTATTGGATTTTATTACACCGTTTAGCAGGAATTTTGGCGGATCACTTTCCGAGGGAGATAGATTCATGGGAAAACGAAACTGATCTTCCAAGATTACAAGGTATAGACTTACGGGATATAGATCCAACTGATTTAAGAGCTTTTTCTCCTGAGTTAAAAATTAACACGGAATGGTATCAACCGATTGGTTATGATTTCGATATAGCTAGCGAATTAGACCATGATGAATGGATAGCATTACAAGATTTTCTTAATCTGGAAAAAATAGTACAAATTACTGATAGTCGAGGAGAAAAATGGTTGCATATTTTACTTAATTATCCATTAAAGAAAGTTATTTCTAATGAAGCTAATACAAAATATCCCTATCGAAGTTTAAGAACTATTATCATAACTACTTTTGTGCCTTGTTCTGACATTCAGAATATCAAACGAAAATTATCTAAGACTACCTTCTTTGCTAACTTAGATGTTCCCCATGACTACAAATTATTAATAGCAGAGTATCCTAATACAATAGCTTCTAACCAGCGTTTTGAAACTGGAAACATCTCTCTACAATATGATATTCCAGGTACAAAAAAGGCTCAACATACATTGATTCAACTGCTAAGAGGTAATGAATGGGAATATGATTGTAGTCAAGATGAATATATTTACAACCTTAATGTTCCCATACCTGATTTAGTGAATTTTAATAACTTGAAATGGGATGGCAAGTCTAGTTGGCTAGATGAGTATAAGAATATTCAAATTACCGAAATAACGACAGAAAATGGTCCTGGTGTTTTGATTAAAACTGATTATCTAAAAAACTTTCTTCATACTTTTTCACTGGCTCTAGTTTTTATTGGATATCAAGAAAAAAGACTGATTACTGAGCATTCTTCTAGCTCCTCTATTATTCATGAGCTTAAAACTGTGTATATATTTGATGGTCAGACTATTCTTAATGCTTACACGCTTCATCAAACTATAAGGTAAAAATTTGTGGTGTGGGTTCGCGCATAAAGTGATCGCTGCTCTGGCTCAGGTTGATAGGGGATTGCCAGATTCCCTTTGCGTTGCTGGAGACAGACAGTAGCGCATCTATCATGGAAAAGTGCCTCTTAGCCTAGCAGGTATCAACGTTAGAGAACGCTTAAAGCAATTAAAAGTAATTATCGCACTAGTCAGCAGATTTAGCTTTTCGCTCAATCTATTTTATCTGTAATAAATTCTATTAACAGAAAGTTATCATGTATTAGATAGATCCGTTTCGTTTTAGTGTGACAGTTCTAGGTGCGGTATGTAGGATACATAAAGGTAACGCCTTAGTTAGATGTTACAGATCGAGTCTCTACTCTACATCAATACCAAGTGACCGCAATCTTTCTGCTAATCTTTCAGCCCGTTGGCGTTCCTGTTCTCGTTCTAATTGTACTTCGTGTAAACTTTGCTGTGCTTCCAGTGCAGCTTCCTCTGGTGTCGGCACCTTTTTTCCTGACGCAGTAAAGTAGCGCATTGTACCCGAATCAACACCTAAATACAAGTTTAACTCCTCGCTCCACCGCCAGCCCACTTCGTTGGGTGCAATCTCTTGATATTGACTTCCTGCTAACCGAAATCCAGCAAATTCGAGTGTTTCTGGAGAAAACCAGAAATATTCTGATGTATGGAAGCGGTCTTGATACAGGTTTTTTTTCAAACTTCGGTCTGTGTCTGCTGTGCTAGTAGATAGCAATTCGATAATTAAATTTGGGTATTTTCCATCTTCTTCCCAAACGACCCAAGCGTTACGAGGACGCTTTTGAGTCTGTTTGACTAAGAAAAAATCCGGACCACGGAAGTCACGATTACGCAGTTGCTGACGACTAAAGTAAATGGTCAGATTAGCACCAATGAAGTAATCATTTCTGTCTCGCCATAGCCATTCTAAACATGTGACGAGCAGCAGGAGTTGCATATAATGTAAAGAACTTTCCATTTCTGGCTCATCACTCATTATCTGACTCGCGTCAGGCATCATTGCTTCTAATTGCTGGGCAGTCAAAACCATTTTTAGTACCTGCAACAATTGAGTTAGACTTGCTGTGCGATTCGACAGATCGCCTCTCTACTCTACATCCATACCAAGCGATCGCAATCTTTCTGCTAATTTTTCAGCCCGTTGCCGTTCTTCTTGTAAACTTTGCTGTGCTTCTAGTGCAGCTTCCTCTGGTGTCGGCACTTTTTTTCCTTCTCCAGTAAAGTAGCGCATTATACCTGATTCCACACCCAAATACAAGCCTAACTCCTCGCTCCACCGCCAGCCTACTTCGTTGGGTACAATCTCTTGATATTGACTTCCTGCTAACCGAAATCCAGCAAATTCGAGTGTTTCTGGAGAAAACCAGAAATATTCTGATGTATGGAAGCTGTCTTGATACAGGTTTTTTTTCAAATTTCGGTCTGTGTCAGCTGTGCTATTAGATAGCAATTCGATAATCAAATTTGGGTATTTGCCATCTTCTTCCCAAACGACCCAAGCATTACGAGGACGCTTTTGAGTCTGTTTAACTATGAAAAAATCCGGACCGCGAAAGTCACGATTTCGCAGTTGTTGACGACTAAAATAAATGGTCAGATTAGCACCAATGAAGTAATCATTTCTGTCTCGCCACAGCCATTCTAAGCATGTGACAAGTAGCAGAAGTTGCATATAATGTAAAGAACTTTCCATTTCTGGCTCATCACTCATTATCTGACTCGCGTCAGGCATCATTGCTTCTAATTGCTGGGCAGTCAAAACCATTTTTAGTACCTACAACAATAGAGAAAGGTAGACTTACTGTGCGATCGGGCTGGCATGATGATGAACTAAGTACCATTTACCACCGAGAAGCTCAAACACGTTTGTAGCCATTGATTGTGCTTCGATTCTTCTACCGTTTATCACTTGAAGCACATTTTCAACAAGTAAAATGTAAGCAATATGATCGCGAACTTCTATAGTCATTATATCTGTGTTAATTTCTATGTAAGCAGTGTTTTGAAAAATCTTCACCCAGGAGTTACGAATTTCCTTCCAACCTTTCAGTAGCTTCCAACCAGGGTGAACACAAAGGCTACCGATTCCTTGAGACCATACGGTGTCCATTACCTCGATATCTTTCTTTTCAAAAGCTCGATAAAAAGCTTCGTTGGTAGCTAAAATTTCCGAATTTTTGTTGCTCATACTTAGTTTTTTGACTGCTCACAGATTGAATATTCTCGACTTCTTTAAGAAGTCGGGAATCTTAGCCTCTTCATTCTATTTTGAACTTTTAACAACGCTAATAGTTTGCAATAATTGCTTTGCTGTAAAAGGTTTGGGTAAAAAGGCTTTGACACCTATGTGTGAAGCTTCATTAACCTTGTCGCTTGAAGCTAATCCGCTGATGGCGATAATCTTAACTGCGGGATTAATTTTTTTTAATGTGCGGATGGTTGTTAACCCATCCATAGAAGGCATGAGCATATCTGTCAATACAATAGCTATTTTATCCCGGTATTCAGCATAAAGAGCGATCGCTTCAATACCATCGTTTGCAGTTACTGCTCTGTAGTTATAGTTCTCCAGAGATGTTTTCGTAATATCTCGAATAGAATCTTCATCATCCACAACTAGAATTAATTCTCCCTCGCCGAAAGGTAACTCCTGTTCTGGATCTTCGAGAGCATCTGTGACTTCTTGTGCAGGTAGAAACACTTTAAATTCACTACCTTTTCCTACCTGACTTGATACGTTGATAAAACCGTTATGACTTTTAAGAATGCCAAGTACAGTCGAAAGTCCAAGCCCAGTTCCTTTGCCAAGTTCTTTAGTGGTGAAAAATGGCTCAAATATGCGCTCTAATATTTGGGGCGGAATCCCAACTCCGGTATCAGCAACAGTAATCACAATATAAGGACCAATAGTTGCGTCAAGATTCATCCTGGCATAATTTTCGTCTATCACAAAATTTTCGGCAGCGATTGTCAAAATCCCCCCTTCAAGCATAGCATCACGGGCATTGACACACAAATTCATTAATACTTGATGCAATTGGGTAGCGTCACCACGGACTACTAGAAGGTTTGGTGATAGGTGGGTAGAAACTTCTATAGATTTAGGAAATGTTTCTTGAACCACTTGCTGAATTTCTTTCAATAAATGCTTTAATTGCAACAGAGAGCGATCGCCTTCAATGCCACGAGTAAAAGACAGTACTTGCTTGACTAAATTCGCTCCACGTTTCGTATTAGCAATTAATATCGAGAGGAGCCGCTGACTGCGAGCATCTTGCAGTTGTGACTCTAAAAGTTGGGCTGTCATCAAAATTGGTGCAAGAACGTTGTTGAGATCATGGGCGATTCCGCTGGCTAAAGTACCAATACTCTCCAAACGTTGGGCACGTAAAAATTGCGCTTCTAACTCTTTTTTTTGTGTAATATCAGTGTTAACAATGAGAATTGATTGTCCTTTTTTATCAAAATCTCGTACCAGTGTCCAACGGCTTTCAACAATGATGTCTTTGCCTGATTTCGTCCTTTGATACAATTCTGCCTCCCAAGAGCCATTTTGTATTAAAGTCTTGTGTGCTTCTAGCAATTGTGGTTTATTTTTTTCATCCCAAAGTTCTGATATCTTTTTACCGATCGCATCTTCTGCCTGCCAACCGTATAAACGCTCGGCAGCTTTGTTCCAAAATAAAATAATATTCTCAAAATTGTGTACAAAAATAGCGTCGGTTGCAACATCGAGTAGTGCTGCTTGTTCGCGGATTTTTTGTTCTGCTCGTTTACGTTCAATGGCGTAGCGAACGGAACGTTCTAACAAAGGGGCAGTTAACTGACTTTTTTCCAAATAGTCTGCTGCTCCCGCTTTCATTGCTTCAATGTCTATTTCCCGATCTCCTTTACCTGTAAGTAAAATGATTGGAGAAGAGCAGCCATTGGCAACGGCTTCGCGCAAGAGTTCCAATCCACTTCGCGCACCCAAACGATAATCAACAAGATAAATATCGTGTTGGTGAGATGCAATTGCATTGCTTGCAGCTTGATAATTGCCAATCCATTCTAACTCGCAACTGGCTACCTGAAATTCATTAAACCAATCGCGAGTTAAGATATAGTCATCTTCATCATCATCTACTAGAAGAACTTTAATGGGGCTGTTATCCATTTCTGTCTCCCATTGCTTATAATAGAGGCAGTTCGACAATTTCAAACCAATATTTTCCTATTGTCTTCATCACCTCAACTAGTGCTGCAAAAGTCACTGGCTTGATGATGAAAGAGTTTGCACCCAAATCATAAGAACGATAGATATCTTCCTCTGCCTTGGAGGTTGTTAGTACCACAATTGGAATGTTCCTGAGATGAGGATCGGCTTTAATCTCTTTGAGCGCCTCACGACCGTCTTTTTTAGGCATATTTAAATCTAGTAAAATCAAACCTGGTCGCGGTGAATGACTTTCCAGGGTATATTGACCACGATGATAGAGATAATCCATTAACTCCTCACCATCGTTAACAATACGCAACTCGTTTGCCAATCGACTTTCGATCAACGCCTCACGAGCCAACATACAGTCGTCATCATCATCATCAGCCATCAAAATTGTGACGGTTGTTTGCCGACCCTTCACTCTGCATTTTCTCCTTAGCGTGGGTTATGAGGATGAATTGATGATTCAACTTAACAAATTCTTGATAATGATCGTAAAATAATCATCCTTTAAAGGTATAGTAATCTTTTTTAAGATAGTAATGATATAGAAAACCCTTTTAAAATAAATAAAATCAGGCATGAGAATGAATCGGCAGTGTGATTATAAAACTCGCTCCTTGCTGTGGTTTGCTTTTGGCGGTAATCCTACCGTGATGACGTTCGATGATTTTTCGGCAAATAGCTAAGCCGACACCCGTCCCTTCGTATTCGCTACGACCGTGCAACCTTTGAAAGACGTTGAAGATGCGATCTAGATACTTTTCGTCAAACCCAATACCATTATCTTCCACAATAATTTGACAGAGTTCAGTACCATCCACCCCACGAAGAAATTGACTATAAACTTTGACAACGGGCTGTTCAGAAGGACGGTGGAACTTGAGGGCATTGCTGATCAGGTTTTGTAGCAATTGACGCATCTGTATTGGATCAGCTTTAATAGTGGGTAACTCGCCTACCTCGACACGTCCCCGGTTTTGCTGAATCAACACCTCCAAATCCGACAATACCTCATGCGTTATCTGGGTAAGATTCACTCTTGAAAAAGGCTGTGCTCTTGTGGTGACTCGCGAAAGTATTAATAAGTCCTCAATCAACGCCTGCATCCTCCGGGCTGCATTCTGCATTCTTTCTAAGTAATCACGTCCTTGTTCGGTAAACGCATCGCTACAGGTTACTTTGAGGCGATCGCCAAATGTCTTAATTTTCCGCAGAGGCTCTTGCAAATCGTGGGAGGCGACAAAGGCAAACTGTTGCAGTTCCTCATTGGAACGGCTGAGTTCTTCCCGTTGCTTGATTTCACGTTCAAGCATTTTGGCTTGAGTTAGTGCAATACCCATTTGATTTGCTAATTGTTGCAAAAGTTCGGTTTCCCAGTCAGTCCATTGACGAGGACTGGTACACTGATAAGTTATCAGTAACCCCCAAAGTTCATTTTGTAAAAGAATTGGGACAATCAGGTAGGCTTTGGTAGAAAATTGTTGTAAAAATTCCACATAACAAGGTTCGATATCAGCCAGATGGATGTCGCTAATGACACTAATTCTCCCTTGACGGTACTTCTCAATGTAAGTTAGTTGAAAGCAAGGGTCAGTGATATTTTCCCCTAAAATACCAGGAAAGCCAGGAACGACTGCCTCTTTCACCACAATTCCCGAACCATCAGACCACACGCGAAAAATTAAGACGCGATCAGCTTGGAGGAGCTTTTGCACCTCTGTAACACTAGTTTGAAGAATTTCATCAATTTGTAAAGATTGCCGAATTTTTAATGTCACATCGGCAAATAATTTTGAGCGCAAGTTTTGGCGCAGTAACTCTTCTTGTACCTGCTTCCGCTCCGTGATATCCATCACTGCCCCGATCATTCTTACTGGTTTGCCTGTGCGATCGCGAACGACATAAGCGCGATCATATATATAAGCATAAGAACCACTGCTATGGCGAAAGCGGTATTCATTTGACCAAAATTGTTCCCCATTGGCGAGCACCGCTTGGATACCGGAAACAATTCTCTGCCTATCGTCTGAGTGTATGTGTTCAAACCACCACTTTGATGTCTCTCCTGCTTCTGTCTTGAACTCAAAAAGTCTTTGTGTACCCTCATTCCACCAGATCTGATCCGTCATCAAATCCCAGTCCCAAATAATATCGTTCGTGGCACGGGCAACTATTTGAAAACGCTCTTCACTCTGGTGTAACTTTTCCTCAGCCAGTTTGCGCTCTGTAATATCAGTGTGGGAACCAGTCATACGCAAGACTTTACCATTTTCATCCCATAGCGCCTGACCCCGATCCAAAATCCATTTATAGCTGTCATCTTTACACCGGATGCGATACTCACTAATGTAAAAAGGGGTTTTCCTATCAAAGTGCTCGGCAATGACTTGTTTGACCCTGTTAATATCATTTGGATGCACGCGCATCGCCCATTCATTTAAATTGTTGGAAATTTCACGGTCATTATAACCAAGAATTTCCTTCCAACGAGTTGAGAAGAACACTTTCTCAAAATTAGTAAACTCAGCATCTAGTTCGCTATTAGGGTTTGCAATCCAATCCCAAATGCCATCATTATTACCCCGCATAGCCAACTGCCAGCGTTGTTCGCTTTCCCTGAGAGCATCTTCCACCTTCTGCCTCTCAATAGCGGTAGCTAACAGATTAGCAGTTGCTTGTAAGAAGTAAACATCATCTCTGCTAAAGACACGCACTTGTGTTGAATGTGCTCCTAATACGCCAAAAGGACGTTCTTTGCCATGAATAATCACTGAGATACCGCTGAGTACTTTATGCCGATGAAGCAAAGGTGGTTCACAGAAACGCCTTTCAGTCCGGATATCTGTGACAATCACTGGCTCGTGGGACATCAAAGTGTAGCCAGCTTGCGAATTCATTTCAGCACTAACGTTTGCTTTTCCTACAAGATCTTCGTGCCATCCTACTCCTGCTCGCAGCAGTAGGAAATTACCATCTGGTAGTAGTTCTAAGACTTTAGAATACTCAACTCCAAGGCTTTGAGCAATGAGGATAACTGTTTCATGCATCAACGTGGTCAGATCTATCCCAGAAAGTGCCAGTTGACTAAGCTCTGCCAAAAGTGCTTGTCGGTTTGCATAAACTTCTAAAGCCTCTTCTGCAAGCTTGCGCTTCGTGATATTTATGTCTACCCCAGACATCCGGATCGTCGCTCCAGAGGAGTCGTGAAAGACAACGCCTTTGCTTGCCATCCAGCAAATAGTGTTGTCAGACAAAACCACACGAAATTCAATATCGTATTGTGTGCCTTCCCGCATCGCCTGCTTTACCGAACGCTTAACGAAATCGCGGTCTTGAGGATGAACGGATTCAATAAAGGCTTCAAAAGTACTATCCTCCAAACGAAACAGCGCTCTCGATCTCTCCGACCAAGTAACTTGGTTGTTTAAGATGTCCCAGTTCCAAATACTCATTTGGGCTGCTTCTAGTGCCATCCTGAATTGTTCTTCCCGACTCTGCGCCTGTTCGGTTTGTTGTCGTAATTCCTCCATTGTGCGACGGGCTTCGAGAAGACGACTTACTCTTTGACGTAAGACTTGCCAGTGAATTGGTTTTGTAATGTAATCTGTAGCACCAACAGCAAAAGCCTGCTCTACGGAGTTTTTGCCGTCTAACCCTGTAATCATTAACACAGGTGTGTTGGCAATACCGGGAAGTGTTTGTAATCGAGCGCAACAGGTTATTCCATCCATCCCTGGCATTAAAACATCTAGTAGCACCAAATCAGGCTGTTTTTTTTTATACTCTTCAATCGCTTGCTCGCCATGACTTGCCTCTATTACCCGATACCCTGCTTGTTCTAGCAAATTCCGCAATTGCATTCGTGTAAAATTGTCATCGTCTACAACCAGAATCAAATTAGTCATCTTTGGAGAGTTAAGAGTTAGGAGGCTAGGAGGCCAGGGAGGAAAGGGAGTGCGGATTATTTTTGGAGTTGATTAATATTAGTCGCTCCATCCATATTTGGCATCATCCTATCAACAATTACCATAATAATTTTATCCTTTTATTGGACATATACTGCTAACGCCTTAAAGCCATCGCAAGCAGTCATTGCTTTGTCAATGGTTGTATTTTAATTTTCGCTCTTGAGACATTGGTGCAAGATCTGAGTCAAGCAGTTCATATAGTTTGAAGTTTGTATGGATTTACAGCCACCTCAAGATGCATCTTGGCTCTTCTTTCATCAAGGAAAATATACCAGAGCAGAAATTTCTAAATTTCCTCCTTCAAGCATGGCATCACGCGCATTGAGGCATAAGTTCGTAAGAACTTGATGGACTTAGGTGCTGTCTTATGGTTAGGGGTTGGGAGAGTAAGAGCCAAAAACGGACAACAGAGATACAAAATCCTCACGCTCATTCGACGATCTGGGAGCATTTTGAGGCGTTTATTGACGCAAAGCTCGCCGGACAGAATCCTCTGTCCGGCAGACTTTGCAACAATCGCAACAACACGACAGATCAACCGCCTTTATCGGAGGTGAAGTCTGCCTCTTGAAGCTGACCCCGGCGAGCTTCACGAAGACGGTTGTCCGTTTTTGGAGAGTTCAAATGTAGCGGCTCAAAGCTCGCCAGATGGAATCTTCCATCCAGTAGACTTTGCATCTTTAACTGGATTCTCAAAATAAAGTTGACAATTTCTTTTCCTCAACGCTTCGAGAGCATATGAGTAGGAATAGGTTTGATATAATATCACATGTACGTAGATGTTACATAGATTAAACTCGAAACACACTCCCAACTCGAGCGCCAGAATCCACGCATTTATAATGCCTGGTGTTGGCTCAATTATATAAATCCTTGATAGGAATGTATCTTAAATGAGCTCAGTTTTGACAAATACATTTGCCTCTCCAATTAAACCAAGAGCCGAAGATTGCTTTGCAATTACATTTGCACCATTATCTATTGAGTCCGCTTACGAACAGGCTGATGATCCAGCCAACGGCGCAGTCGTCGTCATGAGTGGTATGGTTCGCAACAAAACTAATGGTAAACCTGTGGTGTCCTTAGAGTACCAAGCCTACGAGCCAATGGCACTACAGGTATTTTATCAAATTGCTGCGGATATTCGCTCTCATTGGAGCAATGTGAATCGGGTAACTATCCATCATCGGATTGGGCGCTTGCAAATAGGAGAAATCAGCGTTTTAGTTGCAATAGGCTGTCCTCATCGGAAAGAGGCATTTGAAGCTTGCCAATATGCAATTGATACCCTCAAACACAATGCTCCCATTTGGAAGAAAGAACATTGGGCAGACGGTTCTAGTACCTGGGTTAGTATTGGTGCTTGCGAAGCTCAAAGTTGTTGATCAGGATTCTTCTCGGATTTGTGAGCGTTCGAGACTGCGGCTGGATGCGGCTCACACAGCAATTCAGAAAGATATTCAATTGGCACTCTTAGATTGGAGTTGATGGTACTCCCAGGTTGGCAATGAACGGAGAACCTCTCAACGGCGCTGTTGAACTGACAAATTTGGAAGCACTTCTTTTTCAAGTAAGTAAGCAATAATCAATGTTCTTTCTTGAATTGCTAATTTGACACAACTGCTGATTTAATTGCTTCTGCCTCTGCTGTCACCGAGTAAAATAAAGACTCATATTGATTCAACGCTTGCTCAAAGGCGTATTGATCAACTGCATATTGGCGACTGTTGTAACCCAGAGTTTTAACTTTTTCTGGATGCTTATACAAGTCTAAAATCGCTCGAGCTAAAGCTTCGTGGTCTTCTGGAGGAACGATAACTCCGCCGCCACTTTGTTTAATCACTTTTGCTGCTGTACCATTGTCCGGGACAGATGCAAGTAAGGCGCGACCGCAGGCAAGTAGTACTTGAATTTTCGATGGCATATTGAAAGATATAACATTTTTCTTTTGCACTACCAAACCTACATCCGCAGCTGCTAACATTTCAGGCAATTGTTCGCGGGGTTGAAACGGCAGTAACAAAACATTATCTGCTCTGCATTCAAGACATGCTGTTTGCAAGCGCTGCAATCCAGTTGCTTCCCCTGCGATCGCAAAGGCAATATCTGGAATATGCCGCAACGTAGAAGCAGCTTTGATTACAGTTTCCAAGCCTTGAGTCAGGGCAATGTTACCAGAATACAACACGACAAATTTGCCGTTCAAGTTATGTGCCGCACGGAAAGCGTTATTTTCTTTCGGCAAGGGGCGGATAAAATTGATATCAACCCAGTTGGGAATTTGCTCGATTTTACTGTCAGATACGCCTTTACTATGCAAGTCGTCCACAAATCCATCAGCAATAACGCTAATTTTAGTAGCGGTGTGATAAGCAAATTTCTCCAGCGCTGTAAATAAATGGATTAGTAATTTGTTTTTCAGCAGACCAACTTGGATAGCCGCATCCGGCAATATATCTTGAAGATTTAGGATTACAGGACAACGATTCAGCCATCCTAAAAGCGCAGTTGGCAGACAAACGGGTAGAGATGGCGAGGTTGCTAAAATAACATCTGGACGCCAACCTATCAAGGCTGGCAGAAAACTAGTGATAACGAAGCTTGCATCCAGCAACAACCGATCAAGCAGGTTGGGTTGTGGGCGAGTCCAAATATAACTACGTTGGATCTGAACGCCATTTTTGTATTCTGTAACATACCCCTTGCCCCGATAGCTTTCATAGATTCGACGTTCGGGGTAGTTAGGCATAGCCGTAACTACGCGCACTTGATGTCCGCGCTTGACCAATCCCTCAGCTAATTCAGTCATTAAGGGGGCGATACCAATTGGTTCTGGATAGTAGTTGTAGGAGTAAATTAAAATTCGCATAAAATGTTAGCTCTAAAAAACTCTTGTATAAAACAAGAGTAAAGTTTTCGTTTTCACATTCGCCTTTCCAGCGCCTCTTTATTAAATTTTGTCTTTATAATTTCGTATTGTCAGTATTTATTCATTAAAGATAGTGTAATGCTTAACTAAGTATAACTGACTTTTAATTGATATTATTATTACTTTAGTGTTTGGCACTTAAAGTTATTCAAAAAGTGTTTATACTTACGTGTAAATACAGTTACTTTCTCTCTCAATAGTTGTAATGGTAAATAATACTAAAAACCCGGTTTCTCCTGGAAACCGGGTTTCTAATTGCTTTGACAACTGAATTCTTCTTAATTAGACCGCACCACTATTTTTCTTAAATAAGATAGCTACTGTTTTCAAAATTAGTTTCAAATCGTACAGTAAGCTCCAATTTTTTTGATACTGCAAATCCAGGCGAATGACATCCTCAAATTTACGTACACTAGATCTTCCATTGACTTGCCATTCTCCAGTCATACCTGGTTTGACATCCAAACGTTGCCATTCTGGTACTTCATAGCGCTCAACTTCATCGGGTGTAGGTGGTCTAGTACCAACTAAACTCATCTCTCCTTTGAGAACATTCAAAAATTGTGGCAGTTCATCTAAACTGGTTCGCCGCAAAAACCTTCCGATTCGTGTCACTCTTGGATCATTGTCAATTTTAAAAAAAGCACCTTGAGCCTGATTTTGTCTTTCTAGTTCGGCTTTCCGCGCCTCCGCATCAATATACATAGAGCGGAATTTCCAAATCCGAAAGCGCTTACCCATCCAACCACAACGAGTTTGACCAAAGAAAATGGGACCACGATCATCAAGTTGAATAGCAATGGCAATGGGAATAAACAAAAGTCCTATAATTAAAAAACCTACCAAAGCCCCAACAATGTCTATCAAACGTTTCATCCAAGATCGCACTGAAGGATGCGTAGTTGGAAGTTGTTCTGAGTGATTTGAGGGAAGCGTTGGGCCACCAGACTCTATTGTAAAAACCTTATCCAATCCCGTGAGATTGAGTACTGCCATCACCTGAGGGGTAACATTTTGCAGTATAAATTCAATCTGTGTCTCTTGGGTGGTTTTTAAATTACTGACCAAAGCACCTAAACCACTACTATCCAAGAAAGTCGTCTGGTGAAAGTCAATGATGATTGTTTTGGGAACGGATGTATGCTGGATCAGAGAAAGGCAGGTTTGCTTAAAGGCTACAGCCTCTAGCACACTTAACCTTGCTGACACCTGCACTATAGCCGTGTCGTTTGAGAAAGTAACGGGAAAATCTCCCTCTGTAGGTTGGCTAGTCATGAAGCCTTGTACTTTTGTTGCCATATAAACATCTGCCAGACATTAATTATGTCCTAGCGAATACATAATTAACCTATTGCTTGAGCAGTAGGAATAAATACTAATCGCTAATGACTTGGGTTGAGATTGGAGATCGCAATCCTTACGATTCACAATAGAACAATCAGCTAAAAAATACCCTTGATCTTATGCTGAGCTAGCGTAATAACACGCAACGTCAGCGAAGTCCATAGCATTTGTATCATCAGATGACTCACAAAACTGCTTTAACAACCCATGCACGCCTAATTGAAGTCTTTTCTGCTATTCAAGGGGAAGGACTTAATGTGGGAACACGCCAAATATTTATTCGCTTCGCCCTCTGTGACTTGCGCTGCCATTTTTGTGACAGCTCCCATACTTGGGTTGCACCCGATAATTGTAGGATAGAACGAACTCCTGGATTGCGCGACTTTGAAATTCGCACTAACCCTGTCCCATTACCTATGTTACTAGAATGGGTTGAGCAATTGAATCTATCCGGCTTACACGATAGTATCAGTTTAACTGGGGGCGAACCACTTCTTCATGCCAAGTTCATGATGGAATTTTTACCTAAGCTACGTACTAACACTGGTTTAAGTGTGTATTTAGAAACAGGCGGACACCGTCCAGAACAACTAGCGATGATTTTGCCTTATATAGACTCTGTAGGTATGGATTTCAAGCTCAAGAGTACGAGTGGTGAAAGTCGTTGGGAAGAACACGCAAAATGCCTACAACTTTGTCACAACGCCAAATTAGAAGTTTTTGTGAAGATTATTGTTTCTCAAAAGACAGAGCCGACTGAGTTGGAACGATCCGCTTTGTTAGTAGCTGGAGTCAGCCCTGAGATTCCAGTGTTCATACAACCGGTTACACCTTTAGAAACACCCGTCACATTCACCAATGTCTCTGTACTTGCTCCTTCTGCCAACCAAGTCTTAAGTTGGCAAGCTTTAATGAAGCGTTTTATCAAGCAAGTACGCGTCATACCTCAAACGCACAAAATGCTAAATCAACTTTAATGCTTGTTGATTGTTGATGGTCGATAAGTAAGACTTGAGGTAGAAGAGGGAGTTGGAAGACTTAAAATAATTATCTCCCTTTCTCCCCCCATCATACCGTTTCACTTTAAAGTTGATACATTTAGGCTTGCAGTTCTTAGGCAGGGGAAGTGAATTGTATCAAAATTTTTGTGAAATGGTATCAGTGATAGCTAAAGGTCATGAAAAATTTGTCAATAAGTATTATTACTTAAAATTATAGAGAAATATGGGTTGAAAACTTAATTTTCACCTAGCGATGGGGAGTAGATTTAAAGCAATCATTCAGGCACTAAAAATTAGTACAGAAACGAATTAAATACCTCTAACTTTGTTCAATTTTAAGGGTAATTACGAATTGACAAAAGTAATGAGCGTTTTAACCTATCACAAATGTTCTCCCCCAGCTCCTCCTCTTACAATTCGCCTTCATCAATATTTTTAGATTTGGACCTTGCCTTACTGGCACTGCGTTTGAGGGCAGAGATTCGGGCTTCGTATCGAGATCGCTGGCGCTTGCCTGGAGTATTTTCAATCAAGGTTTTCAAAGCACTCCCCAGACTCTTGTAAGCGTTGGCAAGAGTATAACCAAAGCGAGTTGCTAAGGCGATCGCTTTTTCATCAGCGTCAGTCAGTTCTTTAATGAGCTTTCCGCCATTATTTTTTTGATAGAGTCGCCACCCGGAGACTCCGCACAAACCCACAGCCAGCAACAACAGCAATGCATCTTGCACCCACAACTCACCAACAGCACCACCTAAACCAATTGCTAAGGCTGCCATTTCCCAACCATCTTTGGGAATAGTGTCATTTTGAATGCGGGCGACTTCGTGCCAGAACAGCAAATTACGCTGATCCATAGCCAGCGTATCCCATTTCACCAAGTCAATTTGAATTTCTACCTGGTCTTTGCCAATTTCCTCGCTGCGGACCAGGGGTGGATTAACTTCAGTTGTACCTTCAACCGTTACCCAGCTTTGCAATTCTGGCGGTAGTAGACCTTTTAACCGCCGGAGTTCGCTCATTTCCGCTTTAGCAGAGGAAGTTGCATAGGATGTCATAATATCCAGCCCTAGAAAAGTTCAGTATATTGAGGGTATCACTTTGGAGTATAGCTATTTCATTAACAATTCTGCTTATTCAATCGGAAAACTTTTCTGCTTTTTTCCAGCTTCGGTGCTATGTCCTTTGTATGTCCAGCAATCCAGGTGCCTGTTGTTGAATGCTCAATAAAGTAATTCGACATTTCCCGAATCTTGACCTGCTTCCATCACCTCCCTCAACCGAGACATCGCTACAGAATCGACAAGCTGAACTAACTTATAACAGACAATGGTTAAATTGTTGTTTTGTCAGAAATGATTCATCCAAAGGAAATTCAATGATAGCGCGGATTTCCCCAACTGATGGGTCGTACTCTCATGGCAACATTTTAGCTTCCTTTAGAAGTAGCAAGCATCGTCGTAAAATTGCAGCTTTGTGATGACTTTCACAAATCTAATCTAACCTGTAGTCTTATCTTTGATTGGGTTGCTCGTGAAAACTGTTCTTGATTTGAAGTAATATTACGAAACATCCGGCATAAAGTCAGCAATCAGAATTTCCGTGAGACTCAGATCCCCGACTTCTTAAAAAGTCGGAGATCTTGTTTGGATAAAGATAATAAAGCTACCTTTTTAAAGGGAAGCCAGTGCCGTGTGCTTCTTAAGCGAGTAGTTCGAGGCAACGACCGTAAGTGGTTCCAATTTTCTAAAGTTAACTGAACCACATTAGAGGTTAAAAGTTATGAGTTATAAATTTTTAGTTTCTATTACTCATGACCGATTACCATAAAAAAACTCTAACACTTTTCTTATATGTCAGACTACTTTACCCTAAAATCAGCAATTTTTGAAGAAGCTAAGAATCTTGAAGCCGCTTTACCAATTAGAAACGAAGCTTGCAGACCGAAATTTTTTTTACACTCACATCCAACCTCGAAGGTTTGTCTTTTTTTCCACGGATTTACTGCTGGTCCCTATCAGTTTGAACCAATCGGGAAAGTCTTATTTGAAGCTGGTTATAATGTCTTAATTCCCTTGCAACCTGGTCATGGAATAGCTGGAGATTGGAACCGAGACAATCCCCCTCCCTTACCTACAGAAGCTGAAGTTTATCAACAGTTCGCGCTCTCGTGGCTGGAAGTTGCATTAAGATTAGGAGAGCAAGTTGTTATTGGAGGACTTTCCAGTGGCGGGACTTTAGCCGCTTGGTTGGGGTTGGAACGTCCTCAACAAATTGAGAAAGCAATACTATTTGCCCCCTACCTCAGTCAAAGCTCGATAGTTGATTTGCTTGTAGAAGTTCTCTCTATTTATTATGAATGGCCAAATAAAGATAATTCAGGCAATTTTGGTTATAGCGGTTTTCGTATGCCTGCATTGCGATTATTCTTAAATATGGGAAAAGAACTTTTGGAAAAAGTAGAAAATTATCCAGCAGTGCCAATGTTTGTGATTTCTAGTGACAGCGATCGCGTTATTGACAAAAAGGAGTTACAAGTTTTGTTTGCATCCCTACTCAAAAAGCAGTCAAAATCCTGGTATTACAGATTCGACCAAGTTTTTGAAATTCCCCACACCATGATGACTAAAGCTGAGGGTAATCAATATACAGATTTACTTATTGCCGTAGCCAAATCTTATTTAGAAAGCGATCTAACCTGGGATGATCTGCTTGAAATTGGTCAGCAAATTCTGAATGGTAAAAATTTTGCCACTGTCATACAAGAGTTAAATCTCACTTCAAGAGTTTCCCCAGATATCTCAATTTTACTGACAATAATGGATAAAAAAACTATTATTGATGCTCACTATTGGACTTTGGAAAAAAACAAGCTGGTTCGCGAATAATGTTTGCGAACTAAAAAAGTAGTATCGTCACGTGGAAGGAAAAATGAACAATGAAAAAAGCTTGAACAGCATACAATAAGGAATTCCAAATCGCAGCTTGATCTCCGCCGTCATGTACCAGCCATCATAAATGAACTCAGTTACTTTTTTCCTTTTTCTTTGTAGGATAAGTTTTTGATCGCTCCTACTCAGGATTTCAATGCCCGCGTAATTAATTTTTGCAACATTTCTACTGCATTTGTAATAATTCTTCTAGATCATCTTTGTCACACTCAACACTTTTTATATACCTTGCTGGATTACCAACATACACGCTGTTCGCTGGTACGTTTTTGGTGACGACTGCGCCAGCACCAATAATCGAGTGATCTCCGATCGCGACACCAGGAAGAATGATAGCACCAGTACCTATCCAGACATTTTCGCCAATCTCTACAGGTTTTAGAATCACAGGATCATCGATTCTATTTATCGAATTGACTGGATGAGTCATTGTTGTGATCGAACAGTGAGATGCAATCAAAGTGCGATCGCCTATACGTACTCCACCAGTAGCAACGATATGCGTGAACTCACCAATGCAAACGCGATCGCCTAGTTCAACTTTAGCTTCATCCACAATGCAACACTGTGGACTGATAAATCCAACTTTTCCACAGGATTTAAAAGATCTGACTCTTTTTCTCAAAAGGAAAGCATTATGTAATCTTGAAAATGAACCACAGACTAGCCAATAGAATTCCTGGATTAGTACGTATGGATTAATACTCATGAACACAATAATTTTTAGGTATAAGTTTACTGAACAATGACTAATATCATGTTCTGTCAATGAGTTATAAATACGACATAGGTTCGTAGTTGCGCTTTAGCGCTCTCAAATTGTTAAGAGCGCTAAAGCGCAACTACAAACATTATTATAAGTGTTCAATCGAACATGATATAACAGCACCTCTGGAAAAAAATTTAAGGAAACTAGTAAGTATGAGCGCCGGAAGTGACGCTACTCAGTCAGCAATTGAATTTTGTATACATAGGTGACAAACATCGTTGGGGATCACAATCCTCGCCGTCTGCGGGTTTTTCACGCCCAAGTGCAGAGGAAGCGTCACAATGGAGGGCTAACCGCTGAAACTTTACGAAAACTTTACAAATATTAAATAGACAATAAAGCCAAAACCCTTTCTCTAGACAGCAACTTAGTAAGTCATTATAGACATGACAATAATCACCTATCAATCTTTTTATGAAAATCTTCTCCTGTAGGTTGGATTTTGCTAAAAATTCTGGTTTTTCGTCTTCACCCGTCGGTACAACTCTTCCATTGCTTCAATAAAGGAATTGTCCTTTTGCCAGAAAGCCGGAAAATCTCCTTCTTTCTTAATCAGAATTGCTGATACACTACTTTGAGTTGGAATTTCAATCGTTTGAGGTAGTCGCTTTGTGCTTAACCAAAACTCCCTAGCCGTTGGTTTTTGGGATGGTTGCTTTTCAAGTCTTGTATAAAATGAGGTAGAGGCTTCTAAAGGGATTTCCTTAGTGTTGAGTTCTTCAGATAATACTTTACCCAAGGATGACTCAGCGAGTTTTGCTTGCAGTTCTGTTTTGGATATTCCTCTAAGTTCAAATAGTAGAAATGGGTTATTATCTAGTTGAGAAGCAACTAAGTAGTAAACTCCGGCAATGTGCTTACAGGGATTGGCAGAGTCGGGACATGAGCATTTTGTTTTGAAGTCTTTTTTGCTATGGGGTAATAAGTAAAGTCCTAAGGTAGAAAAGGTATCTTCTATGTTTTCCGGTACTTCGTTAAGCAGTAATCGCGAAACGATGCTGGCTTTTGATGAAAGTTTTTCTATAGCATATTTCCATTGTGTTTTAGAAATAGGTGTAATTTCAATCGAAATATGGTATGTCGGTTCTTTGTAAACTCCAAAGTAGGGATTGACTGTGCCTTTGACTTGAGCGGTAATATGATTTTGCTCAATCTCAAAACTCTTAACTTTCCCACCATTAGCATAGGAACGTCCGCGTTGTAGTCTGCCTTCTTCAGTAAAGGCTTCGAGTGCTTGAATGAAGCGATCGCCCCACCAAGTGCGACTAAATTTTGTCATATAGCAGTCCTTTTTAGTTGTAGAATTATTAACCGCCAAGACGAGGACACTTGCGTGCGGGGGTTCCCCCCGTTGAGCAACGTGTCCGTTGCCAAGAGCGCCAAGAAAAGAGAGAGGAAAGAATTTTACGAATGTATTCTTCACTCGAGAATTGCGCTTTTATTTAATGCGATGAGTTGCTTGAAGGCTTGGTTGTCTAATTCTGTCAACCAGGATTCGTCACTACCAACGACGGCGGAGGAAAGTTTTTTCTTATCTTCTATCATTTGGTCGATGCGTTCTTCTAGGGTGCCGATCGCTACAAATTTATGAACAAAGACGTTCTTTTTTTGACCGATCCGGAAGGCACGGTCAGTTGCTTGATTTTCAACTGCTGGATTCCACCAACGATCAAAGTGGAAGACGTGATTGGCTTTGGTGAGGGTGATCCCAACACCGCCAGCTTTTAAAGAAAGTATAAAAACTGATGGTTCCGTATCTAATTCTTGGAATTCGCCAATCATTTGTTCGCGCCGTTTGCGGCTTGTACCACCGTGTAAATAGTAGGTATTACAATGTAAAAAATGTTTTAAATGTTTTTCTATTTTTTCACAAACTTCTGTGAATTGACTGAAAATTAGGAGACTTTCTCCTTCAGAAAGGGCTTCTTCTACCATCTCTGAGATTCGACTAAGTTTGTGCGATCGCTCTGTTGAAAATTCGCTGCCGTCCTGCAAAAATTGTGCTGGATGGTTACAAATCTGCTTCAATTTCATCAGAGTTGAGAGGATTAAACCTTTGCGTTGGATACCCTCTGCTGTTTGTAGTTTTTCCTCCACATCTTTAACGACGATTTCATAAAGCGATGCTTGCTCTTTTGTCAAATTTGTGTATAGTTTTTGTTCGACTTTATCTGGTAAATCGCTAATAATTGATTGATCTGTTTTCACGCGACGCAAGATCAGAGGTTCCACCAATTTTTTGAGTGTAGCCGATTTTACTCTGTCGTTGTCCTTTTGAATGGGAATCTCAAAGGATTTGCGAAACTGCGCTTCTTTGCCAAGATAGCCAGGATTGAGAAAGTTAAAAATTGACCACAAATCGAGTAAGCGGTTTTCTACTGGAGTTCCGGTTAAAGCCAGTTTGTGTTTTGCGGATAGTTTGAGAATTGCTTTAGTTTGAGCCGCTTTAGGATTTTTAATGTTTTGTGCTTCATCTATGACAATTCTTTGCCACTCTATGCTATTCAGTAGTTTTTCATCAAGGCGAACTAGGGTAAAGGAGGTAATCACCACATCATGCTCTTGACAAGCTGTCGGGAAATCCGCATTTTGCAGGCGATCGCTCCCGTGATGCACCATAGTTTTCAGCTGCGGTGCAAACTTGGCAATTTCCCTCTGCCAATTTCCCACCACTGATGTGGGGGCGATGAGTAGGGTTGGTAACAAGGCGTGGGCGATTTCACTCATATCCTCTTCCCTCTCCTGCACTAATCGGGCAATCACCTGCACGGACTTTCCCAAACCCATGTCGTCTGCCAGACAGCCATTCAATCCCAAACGTTCTAGATACTCCAGCCAAGACACGCCTCGCTTTTGGTACTCTCGCAGCTTGCCTTGCAGTTGTAGCAAGTCAGAAACTGGCTCGATCTGGCTTTTATCTTGCAGTTTCGCTATCATTTCTGACAAAGCTTGGTCGTGTTCAACTTCCCATTCTTCCCCAGCTTCTGCACTGCGTTGTAAAAATTCCAGCAATGTCATCTCTGGTTGTTCTTTAGCGTGGGATTGCCAGAATTCCAGTAACTGCTGCATCTGATCGCGGTCAAGTTCCATCCACTGACCGCGAAAATGTACTAGGGGAGCTTTAGAATTGAGAAGTTCTTCCCATTCTTGAGGAGTTACAAGCTGATCGCCAATGGACAGTTCATATTGATACTGTACTAAAGAGTCCAGGCTAAAATAGCTTATTGTCTTTGTCTTGGTTGCTGATTGCTGACGAGCAGATGCTTTGAGCCGAATTTTAGCACGACGGCGACCTGCGGGGGTATACCAAGCAGGCACGATGACTTTAAAGCCTGCGTCTTCTAATACCCAAGCACTTTCGTTGAGGAAGTCAAATGCTTCTTCTAAAGTCAGTTGCAGTTTGGTAGGGCGATCTGTTTCCAATCCTTGCCATAGATTGGGATACATTCGCGCTGCATACCCCAGATTTAAAAGCAGATTCGTTTCAAAATCTTCACCGAAAAAATGAGGCAGTGGGGAGGAATCTTCTCCTTTTCTTCCTTTCCGTTCTTTTATTTCCCAGTAGTCAGCCAATGTCAGCTTGAGTGAAGGATCTTGTTTGCTAGCTACGAGAAACTGCATCTGCCACTCGTCTATATTTTCTGGAGTAGCGGAGTGCAATAGGAAACAGAGGTGAAAGGAGGAGTTGTGTGAAGTGCGAGTTATTTTAGTTTTCCATGCCAGCCATTGTTTGTATTCTTGTAAAGCTGCATTTGTCGTCAGTGGGTTGTGTTGATTGGGGTGAAGGCAATAATGGATTAGAGAGTCCGCAATCTGCTTATCGAAAACAGCAGTAGAGGGTGTGTGAGTTACCAAGTTATGAAGTAAGCACTCGGAGAAGTGACGTAGCAGTGTTTCTTTATCGAAAAACTCTACTGAATCACTGGGTGCTTCAGAACCAGCAACACAAATAAGCGGTAGGTATTCAATATATTTTTTGATGTTTGATTCGTATTGTTCGGAAATAATCTCCCAGGTTGCATAGATAACAAAAGCATCGCTTCTTTGCTGCTTGCCTTTTTTCTTAGATTTAGTTGCTTCTAATTGCCGATATTTCAGTGCTGGAATATACTGGTCTTTCAGAATCACTTGTTTAAAAGTTTGGGTGTAGTGATACCAAAACAAGAGATCTGAACCTAGTTGCACTTCTTCAGAATTGTATAATGCTAAAAAGTGGATGTCGTTAAGTAGTTTAATAATGTTCGTGGCTTTTGAAACTGGTGAATTATCGCTTACTGTATAGCAGTCCACCTTCCAGTATTCAAAACCTTCGTATTCTTCAGAAATTTCCGCTTCCAGATACTTGATTAATTCCGGTGATGGCAAAGGTTGATGATTGGCTGTTGGCAGGGCAAAGTATTTCGGGGATATACGTGCTGTTAATTGTTCTGCCGATTCTTTAATTCCTAACTGCCGTTCTATAAAATTTGCTAATTCATCTTGTGCGAGATGTCCAGGGTGAATTCGTTGATTGTTTGTGAGGGTTTTTTTGAGGACAGAAGTTTCTACCCACAGGTAGAATGAACCAGGCACAATAAAGTCAGTTTCTGCATTCGGTATCCAAGTCCCATGAAGCACTTTCATAAACCAAAGCCTCTGAATTGTCAAGAAATTCTGGCAGATGAGAATTACTGTATCAAAACATAAGTACCGAGTGTTACAGATTCACAAAAAATTTTGACGAACGAACCGACAAAACAATCGCAGCCCGCCCTTGGTGATTCCCTGCGTTGAAGCTGTTGCAGATTCTTATGTTGTGAGATCGCGCCATTGATACTGTGCTATCCTGAAACCAGACTGATGCAACAACCGAGTATTAACATGACAAAAGTGGAAGTAAATCAGGCACAAGAAAAGTTTTCAGAACTCCTTGCGCTTGTGGAACAAGAACAGGAACGTATTGTCATTGAATCAAAAGGACAGGTTATTGCAGCAGTCATTAGCCGTGCTGACTTAAAACGTTTGGAAGCGTTAGAAGATGCAGGAGATGTTGCAGATTTTCGCCGTGCAATAATTGAGAGTAATGGCGAATCTTATTCAGTAGAAGAAGCGATCGCTCACTATAACGAACTGCATGGCACTGATTTCACCGTGGACAAAATTTTGAATGACTGAATTTCAGCCAGTTGCTCTGCGTATTACAAGATCGGCGAGGAAGGATTTGTAGATTTACAACCCTGCCTGTTTATTTTTACCTAAGACAAAAGCTGCTGCAATTTATAAATTACAATAGTTTGAGGCATTATTTTAAATGTTATACTTATACAAGTTGTTGTCTTTTTAACTCTTGTATCAGTGATTGACATTCAACACTTGCATCTCTGGCTTGTCGCATCAAATCAAGTCCAAGTTTCCGATTAACCTTTGAAGCTTCTACGGCTTGATTACTCAGTTGTGCTGCTTTTTTACTCAAAGCTTTTATTTTGGCTTCTAGTTCTTCCATTTTTTAAACCTCATACTCTGAAATTACAGCGTTTAAATTTTCCATTTGTTCATAAAGGATATCCGCTCTAGCTTGAAGTAAGTTAGCATCATTATAATTTCTTGTATCCACAGCCGCATCCGCTAAATTATATAGATTATTGGTCATCGTTTGAAGTTGTGCGTATATTTCTAAAAATGCGTCAAGCGTTGTTTGTTCCAATTTGGTACTACCTCATTACCTCACACTGTAAAAATTTTGATATATTTTGTCAATAGCTTGACACAAGAAGGCTAATATCTGTTTAACACTAAATAATTCACGATAAATTAATCTTCCACTTTTTATCTTCCGGCTAATTGGTTGGCGTAGGCGCAGCCCGCCGCAGGCATCGCCTTTTGGGAAAAAGTTTGTGATCTACTGATAGTTCGTAGTTGCGCTTCAGCGCTGAAGCGCTTACTACAAAATTTCATTTATTTATGCCGACTTACTTACTTACTGCTGCAGTTGCTTTAAGAGCAAAAATCTTCTCAATTACATCTTCCACTACCTTATCAGGTGTAGAAGCACCGGAAGTAATTCCGACAACTATTTTACCTTCAGGCAACCAATTTTCTGCTACTGATAATGTTCCATCTAATTGCCGATGTTCGATGCAATTTTCTGATTTAATTCGCTCTACAGTATCAATATGATATGAAATTCCCTGTTCTTCGGCAATTTGTTGTAATTGTGTGGTATTGGATGAATTAAATCCACCTATAACTATCATCAAATCAAGCGGCTGTTGCACTAAATCTGTCATAGCATCTTGCCTTTCTTGAGTGGCATCACAGATAGTGTTGAAGCTTTGAAAATGGTTGTTCAATTCATGGGGACCATACTTTTTCATCATTGTATGTTCAAACAACTTACCAAGCTTCTCTGTTTCGCCTTTCAGCATTGTTGTTTGATTAGCAATGCCAATTCTTTCTAAGTCTCGATCTGGATCAAATCCTGCCGAACAAGCTTTAGCAAATTTTGTGAGAAACTCTTGCCGATTCCCACCATTAAGAATGTAGTCAGCAACATATTCTGCTTCAGTCCAATTCAGCACAATGAGATATTTGCCAGCAAAGGAACTGGTGGCGATTGTTTCCTCATGCTTGTATTTGCCGTGAATAATTGAAGTAAAATCACCTTTTTTATGCTTCTCCACTGTGTTCCAAACCTTAGATACCCAAGGACAAGTGGTATCAACAATTTTGCAACTTTTATCATTAAGTATCTGCATTTCTTGGACACTTGCCCCAAAAGCAGGTAAAATAACAACATCACCAGCATCAACAACAGAAAAGTCTTTTTTTCCAGCTTCAACAGGGATAAAATCAACTTGCATTTCCAGAATGCGCTGATTGACAGAAGGATTATGAATAATCTCATTGGTAATCCAAATGCGATCGCTCTTGAAGTGCTTGCGGGTTTCATAAGCCATTGCGACTGCACGTTCCACACCCCAACAAAAGCCAAAAGCCTGCGCTAGGTGGATAGTAACATCACCGCGCGTTAAGATGTAATTATTGTTACGTATTTGCTGAATTAAATTGCTTTGATACTCAGATTGTAATTGCGTGGCGACTTCTGCTTGATGACCAAATCCCTTACGATGATAGTTCTCTGAATGCTGGAGCGAACGTTTAAAAGCTTTAGTATCCATTAGTTTTTCGTCAAAAATTGCTAATTTTCATTTTAAGAGCGCAATGGATACCATAACAGATGAGAATTGCTAATTGTTAACTACTCTTCCCCATTTACCGATTCGCTTCTTTGTTCGATCTGATTGTACAACTGTAAAGCAGAACTCCAGACTAAATAGCCATTTGGATTGAGATGTAAACCATCACTACTAAGTTCGTGACGGAGATTGCCTTGCTCGTTAGCAAACAGAGGATATAAGTTGATATACCTAACACCTTCTTTTACTGCTATGCCTTGAAGTTGTTGATTCAACTGCCGAATGCGACTGTTGGGAATAGCCAGAAGTTTTTCTCGTCCTTGCCAATTTACGCCTTCCGACTGATGCGGCAAAATCGATTCAACGACAACTTCGGCTTTAGGATGCACCTCGTGCAGGTGGTGTATAATTTTGTACTGATTGTCTAAAATGATTTTATCGTTAACTCCTCGAATCAGGTCGTTAATGCCAATCATCACAAAAATCTTTTCCGGTTGAGTGCGATCAAATAAATTTAATCTTTTTAATAGTCCAGTACTCGTCTCTCCAGAGATCCCCTGATTTAACCAATTTTTGTCTTTGGGTAACAATTCAGGGGGAAACCACAGACTCAGAGAATCTCCAGCCAGTATATTTAAATGCTGAGGATGCTTTGAGGCAGCGACATTTGCTTCTTGCTTGAGGATGTCTACCCACTGCGAATAATTGAGTTGGTGACGCGAACCTAACTGCGGTGTGACTTCAGGTTGAGGGAAAAATACAGTCTTGAAAAAAGCGGTCAATTCCTGATGTCGTAAAATAAGTAGGATAACGGACAACATCAGTATGCCATTGACTGCTAAGGATAAAAATGCCCAGGCAGGAAGTTTTTTGCTCGAAGTAGACACGAGGCGTCAAATTAAGCTAATCTTTGAATCAGATTTGAGAGTACCAGCAGTAATCATAACAATTCTGATTACTAAGTGCTGAGCGTATTATTTTTTATAGCACTAAGTCGGTCACAAAAATCAATATCTTGTGTATTAACGTTAAATCTGTCGGGGGAAACTTCCCCCGACGAGTTTAACGGATAATGATCGTTTCTGATTTGTCAAGGCTCTCTACCGAGAGTAGGGGCAAATATCTGAGAGCCCCTACCTGTATAAAGGAAAACTCTTATTCGTGGAAAAATCAAAAGTTGAAGCGCTAAATGTATGGCATATTAGAAAAATTTTGTCAATACGCATTTTTTGTGCTATAGATTATACGCTATGCGATGTCGTCATTATAACCTTCTTCGCCGTGTTCGTTAATATCCATGCCTTCCAGTTCTGCTTCTTCCCGAATTCGCAAACCGACTGTAACGTCGAGGATTTTGAGAATGATCCAAGTCCCGACTCCAGCAATGATATAAACTACGGCAACTGTGACAATTTGGATGAGTACTTGCATAGGATTGCCAAATAACAAGCCATTTGCCCCGGCAGAGTTGACAGTTTTGGTAGCAAAGAAGCCAGTAAGAATTGCACCAACAGTACCGCCAACACCATGCACGGGATATGAATCTAAAGCGTCATCCACTTGCAGTTTATGCTTAAAGCTGACAGCATAGAAGCAAGCAAAGGCAGTAATAGCGCCAATCAAAATTGCTGCTAATGGTGTGACAAATCCAGCTGCTGGAGTGATGCCTACCAAGCCTGCCACTGCTCCTGTGGCTGCACCGACTGCAGTTGGTTTACTGCGTAACACTTTTTCTAGAATCAGCCACATTAAAGCGCCTGCTGCTGCTGCTGTATTGGTGGCAATAAATGCGGCTGTTGCTAACTTCCCAGAAGCCAAAGCGCTACCAGCATTGAAACCGAACCAGCCAAACCACAGCAAGCTTGCTCCCAATAAAATGAAGGGAACGTTGTGAGGAGGGCTGAGGCGATGTGGGTAAGTTTTCCGAGGTTTGAGAACGATCGCAGCTACCAATGCCGAAACACCAGAACTAATGTGAACGACTGTACCACCAGCAAAGTCGAGGGCACCCCAACCGCCATATGAACCCAAAAGTCCACCTTTAGCCCATACCATATGAGCAAGGGGAGTGTAGATAAAAGTTGACCACAGTAGTACAAATAAAGAATAAGCAGTAAAATTCATCCGTTCAACAATCGCCCCCGAAATCAAAGCTGGGGTGATAATGGCAAACATGGCTTGGTAGATCGTGAATGCTTGGTGGGGAATTGTTGGAGCATAGGAAACTACGTCAACGGGATTTGAACCTTGGAGATAGTTCGTGAGTTCGTAGCCTACATGATTCAAACCCAGCCACTGCAATCCACCAATAATTGGGTTACCCGGAGCAAAGGCAAGGCTGTAGCCCCATAAAATCCAAGTCACCCCAACGATCGCCATTACCACAAAGCTCATCATCAGAGTATTGAGAATATTGCGCGATCGCACCATACCGCCATAGAAAAATGCTAGCCCTGGTGTCATCAGCAAGACAAGGGCTGCCGAGATTAGCACAAATGTTGTATCGGCAGCAGTTTGAGCATTAGAAATTGCCGCGTTCACATCAGATGGTGCAGCCAAAGCACTGTCTTTTAGCAGTGTGCCCAGAAGTAGTAGAGCGATCGCGCTAACAAGCGCAACTTTTTTCAGCACTGATTATAACTCCCTTAGTACCCGTTCTGTTTTGAAGTAAATAGATGTCAGCAATTGCTCTGCCTACTTACTATTAACAGTTCTCTGTATTTAGTTGTTTGAAATTGTCAGCATTCAGCTATCATTACGAAATTTTGTATATTCAAGTAACATAACTATAGTTCTTGCAAGTTATGCAGGTGAAGAGTTTTGATTGCTATTACTGACGGCACGAATGCTTACTTGAAATTTTAATCTGAATTTATTTCTTAAATTGTTCAAATAAGACTTGAAATCAAATTTTTTTAGGAGGCAAATCGCAGTTCGCAGATAACAATAAATTGATTTATGGTTTTTAATTGAGGACGCCTTTCCTCTCCCCGATTGCCCATTTTTGGAATTATTTTGACACCCATCAAACCCAATACCAGTAACCCGTATTTATCACAATTGAGAAAAAGTTAATTACAGAACTTGGATAATGGAACTTAGACAAAAAATAGCAAAAAAAAACTCAAATGTATATACACAAAGAGTTTGACATCGTTAAGCCTGTTTCGTAATATATCTGAGCTTCAAACCTTTTTAGGCATTGGGTATATTTCCCATGCCCTGTATGGTTTTGAGGCTTATTTCTTCATCAAAAATGTCCAAGTCCCGTTAGGTTAACCCATAGACACCGTTACCAATCGGACTATAACTTTCAAGTTTGAGCAAGATGCTGTCATAATCTAAAAACGTTGTGTATTCGACACACAGTACAACCATATCCTCTGCCACAGTCTTAGTGATCATCTGGCAGTAGCTTCGTTAACTTGGCTAATTCTATTTTTGGGTTGGCAAAAACTCATACGCTCTTTTCAGGCTATAAACTCTGTTAGATATCTCTGAAAAAGCACATGGGAAATCGTTGACTCAAGAATTTACCAATTTCCGCAGCACGTCGATTTAGCTCCAGATGAAAAGCTTTTTGAGAGTTTCCATGAAAGTCAAATAAATATATGAATTATATTTCATCATTTAAATTGAAAAACTTTTTATTATTTAACCTCTTACTACCAGCTACTTTTTTTATTTTTGCACTTTGCTTTATGCCTATAGAGCAAGTATTTCAATTCGATACAAGTGATGAGGGTATTGAATTGATAAAAGCTTCACTTCACTTAAAAGGCTTCGCTCTGTATACACAAATTTGGAATGATCAACCACCTCTTTACACTATCATTTTATCTTCTTGGTTTAATTTATTTGGTCAATCCATTTTTGCATCTCGGCTTTTAACTCTAAGCTTCTCAACAATACTCATATGGTCTTTTTGCCAGACTTTACGTATCTATTTAGGAAACTTGTCAGCAGTTCTTGGTACTTTATTGCTAGTCATTTCTTGCAATTTTCTCAGACTTAGTGTTTCCGTTATGATTGGTTTGCCTGCTTTAGCATTGGCTATGCTGTCAATTTATATATTGACTCTCTATAAACAAAGACTTTGTAAAAAGTTAATTATTATCTCAGGT
>JAQYWO010000349.1 GCA_029379215.1 Rhizonema sp. PD37 | reverse complement strand
CTGTTAATGTTGTAAAGTAAGCTACTAATATAAATCCGATAACTGCACTCGATTCATAGGAAGACCCAAAAAGATTTCCTAAAAATGCAAACGAGTATACTATAACATCTTTTAATGAAAAATCAACTATTTTATTGACATATGGATGATAGGATGGATATGCATAGTTTCTAAAATAAAAGTAGTTTGAAATCAAAAATAAAATTATATATAAAGTTAAAGATTTAGCTTTTTTAACTAGAGAAATATTACTATAAAAAATAAATAGAAGCGATACTATCCATGTTACAATTCCTCCCGAAAAGGAATATTGAGCTATTGTACAGAATATAGAGTACAATAACAATTTTATTTTATAATTTATATTTAAACTAAAAATTAGCGAATTTATAATTAAGCAAGTATCGGGAATGAGTCTGTGAAGAGTTATACCGCGCAACCATCTACTAAAAGAAGACGGAGAAAGTAGCAAAAGATTATAAACTATAAGTAGACAGATATTTTGAGAAAAATAGCTCTTTTTTATAGTAGTTAATAGATAAATAATAGCTAGCATTACAAAAGTGAAAGTTAGTCCAATTAACATTTCTACTTTCACATTCCATTCTTTCAAGATATTTGCGAGAAGTAAAAAAATTATATTAGGGATAACTGTTCTGCTTTCATTATACTGTTTGTATAATAGTGAAGATTTAAAATGTCTTTCAAACAAGCTTTCTATTTGCTCACCTGGTTCTATCCATTGATCTAATATTGGAATATTTACACCGTAAAGGTAAATAATTATTATCCATAATCCATAGATAAAGAATGGGACTAAGAGTAGTAGATATTTTTTTTGAAGCTTCTCTATAAAAATAAAACCCATACAACACGACATCAGCTCCCTGTAGATTACCCTAATTGCTGACTATCACGCTCATGCAAGCATCCGGATTGACACAAAGTGACGTAGCTCACGACTAACTTCATTAATTTCCTCTTGTGACAAGAGTCTGACATGATCGCCCCTATAGTGAGAAAAGTCTATTTACCAGAGGGAAGCTTTAGTTCGATATTTAATTTATTCCCTATTTCCATAACATTGTTTGCAAACTCTGTCATACCTGCGATCGGGGCAGCGACTAGAGTAGCAGCAGTAAGTAAAGCTAGTAGACGCTTTTTGAGTTTGGGTAAATTGCGTTCTTTTTCTGGCTTTTGAATTTCTGCTTCTACATCATTAATATCAATGATGATGCCTTCGCGGTCATCTGGGGGTAATTGGGCGGCAGTTTGGCGCAGGTTGCCGATTATTTGCAGAATTTCGCTGATGTTTGCGCCGCTTGTTTGAGTGAAGTTGGAGGCTTGCTGACTGGCGTTGTCTTTGACTTCATTGGCAAAGTTGGCGATGTTTGGATTTTGAAAGTTGTTTGTGTTTTGTGTCATGGCTTTAAAATCTCCTTGCTGATTGTTATTGTCATTGTAAATATTGACAATTGTAGAGCGATCGCTTTCTGGATCGCCTTTTTGTATTTTTTGACGCGATTCTCGTGATTCATAGCCATCTAGAAGTTGACGCAAATCGAGTTTTAATTTTAGTTTACCGATGGTGATTGTGCTTTCACCCATTGCCTCAAGTCCGAGAAGTTCTTGGTAGTCAAGGGGCTGATGATTGGAATATTTGGGGACGGGAACCCATTCGGTGATTTCGAGATTGGGAAGACTTTTGTGGATTTTTTGGAAGACATCGCGGAGGATGCCGAGAAATAAGCGGCGGGTTTCTTTACGTCCGCCAATGGTAATGAAGATTTTTTTTTCTTCGGGATCGGCTTTGATGCGAGCGATGTTGTAAATTTCGTTGTTTTCTTGATATTGCAGCATTACGCCACTGCGCCAATAGATTTGGTTATGAATTTTTTCGTGGGTGATGACGATGAAGCGGGAAATGATGCTTTCCGGGAGAACTTTATAATAGTATTGAAATTCAAAGGTTTCGTCGTGGAGTTTTGTTTCGTCTGGTTGATCTTTAGGCAAAAGTCCCGCAATTAAGAATTGTGGTGGCATAGATTCTAGTTCAAAGCAAAGCTCAAATTCTTTCATCAACCCGATCAGATAGTGGTGACGCTCGGTGGGGTAGCGCTTTGGATTGAGGATGCGGGTGAGATCGGCAAAGGAAAAAATGCCTTTGCTTTTAGTTTTGAGGGTTTCATCGCTCAGGAGCGCGTAAATACCTTCTGTCACCCAGTTGGGTTTGAGGACGTTGGTATCTTTGAGGATGGGATGCTTGCTGAAGTTGAGAACTAAGCCAAGTCGATGCAGCAAGTCGATTAGTTGCTCTTGGTTTTGTTCTTCGGGAATTTTGTTTTCATGACAGATGCGGAGGTAATGGTTGTAGGTGATGAAGTCTTGGGGCATGGATTCGAGTTGTTGTTTAACCTCAAACCATGTTAGGGGTAGAAGGTCGTAGATTTCTTTGAGCTTGGCGATTTGCTGCCTAATTGTGGTGCGAAGCTCATCAATGCCGATATTGTCTTGGCAAGAGGTTTCGATAATCGCTTGGATGTTGGGATATTTTTCGCGTAATGCCTTGCGGTTGATGTCGAGAGGTTGTTCGTCTTTTTTGTTGCCAACGATAATCACGGGGGACTGTCCGCCGAAGCTTTCGATTAATTTCAGCCAATATTCAATGCGATTTTCTTCTTCGCTAGTGCGACAATTACAAACGAGGAGATAGAGGCTGCGCTTAGTCAGAAAAAACTGATGGGTTGCATGATAAATTTCCTGTCCGCCAAAGTCCCAAACATTAAGGCGGATGTCTTTGCTATTGACCTGCACTTTCCAAGTTTCTACATTGAGTCCGTCGGTTTGGGGTTGATTTTTGTCATATTGGTTAATTTAGCGAGCGCCTCTGGAATCTCGGTTATTTGGTTGTATGTGAGGTAAAGCTGGGTCAGATTGGTTAATTTAGCGAGCGCCTCTGGAATCTTGGTTATTCGGTTCTCACTCAGGTTGCCACTCAGGTGAAGCTGGGTCAGATTGGTTAATTTAGCGAGCGCCTCTGGAATCTCGGTTATTTGGTTGCCACTCAAGTGAAGCTGCGTCAGATTGGTTAATTTAGCGAGCGCTTCTGGAATCTCGGTTATTTGGTTGTATGTGAGGTAAAGCTGCGTCAGATTGGTTAATTTAGCGAGCGCCTCTGGAATCTCGGTTATTTGGTTGAAATTGAGGTCAAGCTGTGTCAGATTGGTTAATTTAGCGAGCGCTTCTGGAATCTCGGTTATTTGGTTGAAATTGAGGTCAAGCTGTGTCAGATTGGTTAATTTAGCGAGCGCTTCTGGAATCTCGGTTATTTGGTTGAAATTGAGGTCAAGCTGTGTCAGATTGGTTAATTTAGCGAGCGCTTCTGGAATCTCGGTTATTTGGTTGTCACTCAGGTGAAGCAGCGTCAGATTGGTTAATTTAGCGATGGCATCAGGTATTTGAGTTAGCTCTACTCGAATTAAGATAAGTTCCTCTAAATGTAGTATTTGCGTTATCACATCGGGAATCCTCTTTAAAGGATTGCCACTAATATCCAACTTACGCAAATTATGCAAACTCCGTAGTTCAAGTGGAAGCGTTTTTAAATTGTTGCCTGAAACCTCTTTGAGATAGCGGTTTTCTACGTCTTCATAACTTTCAACCGTCTTTCCCAAAATTAAAGACTCAAGCTGCTTCAACTTACCAATTTCTACAGGTAACTCAGTCAACTCTTGTCCCGATAAGTCTAACTCTCGCCAACCCTCAGCCATCGCGCGATCTATCAGTACCAATAACTCATCCTGCTTCATAATTCTAAGGAAAAGGGTAAAAGGAAAGAGATTGATGAAGATTATTTTAGAGGGTGTTTGGAAAGTTTTAAGGGGGTCAAATTCTATACTAATCGCCTCACGATGATCCGAATCATCGCAAGGTAAATAAACGTCTCCAATGTTCCCGGCATTCGTTCATAATCTCTAACTGATCGGCGATACCCTATCAGCTTTCCCGTAAGTGCGTTCCACCATCCATCGCTTTTTGAGCAAGACGAATCCCTACTTTTCTCTCATCCATTAAAATGAGAATGAGAAAGATTAAGAAATATGTCATAAAAATTAATGCCTGAGCGTGTTGGTGAAAAGAAATCACGTATTATTGTTATTGGTGCGGGAATTGGTGGTTTGACGGCCGCAGCATTGTTAGCTCATAGAGGCTACAATGTCCTAACTCTGGATCAAGCGATCGCTCCTGGAGGATGTGCTTCTACATTCAAGCGTCAAGGCTTTACCTTTGATGTCGGAGCTACTCAGGTGGCAGGGTTAGAGGCAGGAGGAATTCACCACCGAATTTTCTCGGAATTAGAAATCAACCTTCCAGAAGCAACACCATGTGATCCGGCATGTGCTGTGTACTTACCTGGAGAGAATACCCCGATTAATGTTTGGCGAGATCCAGACAAATGGCACGAAGAACGCTTGCGGCAATTCCCTGGTAGTGAACCATTCTGGCAATTGATAGCAACTTTGTTCAATGCCAGTTGGAAATTTCAAGGGCGCGATCCGGTACTACCACCGCGTAACGTGTGGGACTTGTTACAGCTAGTAAAGGCAGTGCGTAGCGGTACATTAATTACAGTACCATATACATTGTTTACCGTGGGAGATGCCTTGAAAGCTTACAAACTTGGGAACGATCGCCGCCTGAGGACATTTTTAGATCTGCAACTCAAGCTGTACTCACAAGTTGATGCACAGGAAACTGCACTTCTTTATGCTGCTACGGCATTAAGTGTCTCTCAAGAACCCCAAGGCTTATTTCACCTTCAAGGTAGTATGCAGGTACTGAGCGATCGCCTTGTTAGCGCTTTCACTAGAGACGGTGGTAAACTGTTGATGCGTCATACAGTCGAAAGAATCGACGTCGTAAATGGCAAAGCTAACGCAGTCGTCATTCGCAATCAGAAAACAGGCGAAGTGTGGACAGAACCTGCCGATGGCGTAATTGCCAACGTAACCGTGCAAAATTTGGTGCAACTTTTGGGAGATCAAGTTCACATTGGCTACAAGCAGCGAGTGGAGAAACTACCTCCAGCATCAGGCGCTTTTGTGGTGTATTTGGGCGTAGACCAAAGTGCTATCCCGGACAACTGTCCACCCCATCTCCAATTCATGTATAATGCCTCTGGTCCAATTGGCGAAAATAATTCCCTATTTGTTTCCGTCAGCCATCCTGGAGATGGACGTGCTCCGGCTGGAAAAGCGACGATTATTGCGTCTACTTTTGTCGATCCACAACAGTGGTGGCAGACTGAGGATTACGAAGCCTTAAAACAACACTATACAAAAGAAGCGATCGCTCTGCTCAGCAGATTCTTCTACCTGAAACCAGAAACCATCATTCATGTGGAAGCCGCAACACCCCGCACTTTCGCCCATTACACCGCCAGATCTCGCGGTATAGTTGGTGGTATTGGTCAAAGAATACCTACTTTTGGTCCCTTTGGTTTTGCTAATCGCACACCCATCAAACATCTGTGGCTGACTGGCGACTCCACTCATCCAGGCGAGGGTACAGCTGGCGTCAGTTACTCAGCGCTCACAGTGGTAAGGCAAATTGAAGCCGAAAAATTGTAGAATTGATTCGCTGTGTCAGGGCAGGCGAGAAGAACAAATCCGCGCCTCCTGGAAGGGCGGGTTTGGCAAAATATTGCATGTAGTCATCATATTGTTTCGATAAAACCCGCCCCTACCGATGATTGTACGGGCGGGTTTGATGAGATATTTTCTTTGCTAAGATATTGTTGCAATAAAACCCGCCCCTACCGATGATTTTACGGGCGGGTTTGATGAGATATTTTGTTTGCTAAGATATTGTTTCGATAAAACCCGCCCCTACCGATGATTGTACGGGCGGGTTTGATGAGATATTTTCTTTGCTAAGATATTGTTGCAATAAAACCCGCCCCTACTATGGCTGATTACATAATTTTCCTTGCAATTTCCACTTCAATTTTTGCTTTATTTGCTTTAGGACTAAATTTACAGTGGGGTTTTACAGGTTTAGTTAACTTCGGTCACGTCGCTTTCATGATACTGGGAGCATATACTACAGTATTGTTGAGCTTAAAAGGTGTACCCTTATTGCTGTCAGTACTAATAGGAGCAGGTGTCGCCGCGTTGTTGGGGTTAGTCATCGGTTTCTCAACTCTGCGCTTGCGAGAAGATTACCTGTCTATTGTCACTATTGGTACTGGGGAATTAATTCGTCTCATCGTCAATAACCAAGATTTACCCGTGGGTAATAACTGGACACCTGGGGCGTTTGGCGTGCAAACTTATCCTATCCCCCTGTCAGACGCACCCAATTTGTTCCTGAAATTCGGCATGATAGCGCTGTTGACATTGTTGGCAGGGTTAAGTTTTTGGCAGTTGTGGCGATGGATTCGTTTTGCACAACGATTCACTGGGGTTGATTCAGCGAGTAAAGTTGGTAACCCGAGAGAATTCGCATCTCGTCTTATCGTGGGAATTCTCTTAGGGGTTTTGTCAGTAGCAGTTTATATTTCTGGGGTGATGGGACTTAATGACAGTAACCCGAAAGCTAGTTTGATGTTGTTATCACTACTCATATTAGCTTTTGTGTTTTGGCGGTTGGAAATTTTGGTACGATCGCCTTGGGGTAGAGTCCTCAAAGCTATCCGCGAAGATGAAGAAGTTCCGAGAGCATTAGGAAAAAATGTCTTTTGGTATAAACTCCAATCAATTATGTTAGGAGGTGCGATCGCAGGTGTTGCCGGTGCTTTCTATGCATGGCAAATCAGCGCGATTTACCCGAATAATTTTGAACCGCAGCAAACTTTTGATGCTTGGATCATGGTGATTTTAGGTGGCTCTGGTAACAATCTCGGCACAATCTTGGGTACGGTCATTTACTTTATATATTATGAGGGTACCCGCAACTTAGATCAAATCTTGCCCTTAGATGAAGCACGTTTAGGTGCATTTCGCATCATGCTGATCGGTTTAATATTAATGGTACTGATGATTTGGCGTCCTCAAGGTATCTTAGGTAAAAAGGAGGAACTTACCCTTGGTAAATAACCAGTCATCAGAAATGCCACTACTCGCGGCAAGTGGACTTTGTAAAAGCTTTGGTGGGATTAAAGCCGTCGATAATGCCGAAATTCAAGTTGCAAATGGTAGCATTACAGGGTTGATTGGTCCCAACGGTGCTGGTAAAACTACTTTATTCAACTTACTCTCTAACTTCATTCGTTCGGACAAAGGAATCGTCATTTTTGACAGCGAACCCATTCAGAACTTACAACCTTACCAAATTGCCCGTGCCGGAATGGTACGTACCTTTCAAGTTCCGCGAACCTTGTCGCGGTTGACGGTGATGGAAAATATGCTGCTAGGAGCACAAAAACAAACTGGGGAGAATTTCTGGCAGGTGCAATTCCAACAACACGCAATCACCACTGAACAAAAGCAACTGCGAGAACAAGCAATGTTACTTTTAGAATCCGTAGGATTGGCGCACAAAGCACAAGATTACGCCGGCGCATTGTCAGGAGGGCAACGCAAGTTACTAGAAATGGGACGTGCACTGATGACTAACCCCAAGCTGATTTTATTAGACGAACCAGCTGCCGGAGTAAATCCCAGACTGATTGATGAGATTTGCGATCGCATTACAATGTGGAACCAGCAAAATATGACATTCCTCATTATTGAACATAATATGGATGTAATTATGTCGCTGTGCGATCGCGTTTGGGTTTTAGCAGAAGGGCAGAATCTCGCCGACGGAACCCCAGAACACATTCAGAGTAACTCACATGTTTTAGAAGCATATCTAGGCAAATAAGATTCCTGACTTCGTAAGAGTTGCCCTTGAATCTGAGCCAAAGCAACTGATTGTTCTAAGGCTATCAAAGGCTCAACACCTGGTACGGTTAGAAGAAGAATTCGAGGAAATAAGAGCGATTCTTATTTGAATACCATATACGATCTCCCTCTCCAGGTGTTCCATTTAGATGGAAAAGACTACTGCACTCCTGATGGGAGTCATCGACAAAAAAACCTTGTACCGTGACAGACAACTTCTCATCGCTGACAAGTTGTTGTCGAGACGAATGAATGTCATCTGAGTCGCAGTCATTAGACTAAGGAAGTGGGAATGAGATAGGGGCGTTTGCCGCGACTGCTTTCTGTATAGGGTACGGCTTTCCTCGCCCCTACAATTGGTTTCAAAGAACGCACAATTAATTTTTGGAGAAGTCTATTATCAAGAAAGGCAGAGGGCAGGAGGCAGCTATGAGTCACGGGAATACTGGCTCCTGTCCTCTGCCCGTGACCGAAGGGAACAAGGGTCTAAAACCCCACCGTCTACACGGTGCTTACAATTGGTTGGGGTCTGAATCCCCATCCAATTGTTCCTTCTGCCCTCTGCCCTCTGCCTTCTGCCTTCTTCAATGATGTTTGAGCGGAAGGTGCGATCACCTTTTTGCTTCTACACTAACTACATATGTGATACGGATGGCACCCGTTGCCTGCGGGCATCGCCTCCACTCGCTCTAATAATTCACTTCACACGGAACGAACATTCAAGTTACGTTTTATAAAATATAAGTTTTTATACTTCTGCAGATCGTAAAGAAAGTCTATGTTTTTGTAAACAAGGATGAAGTTATAAAAAATTGTGTTTTTTAGAAGCAACTAAACCAGCGCAATCTAGCTATAAATCAAAAGTAAAGTATACTC
>JAQYWO010000348.1 GCA_029379215.1 Rhizonema sp. PD37 | reverse complement strand
AAAGTATAGAAACTCAAGTACTTTAAGAAACCTGGTTTCAGAAGCATTCTATTTTACCAATTAAATAGGATTACTAGATGTTTTTATACTTTTAAATCAACGAATAAGAATAAGTATATCCAGGCTACAGTTTTTGTTTCTTTATTTAAAATTATTAAATTGAAATAATCGCTGTATTTTGTTTTAATGTATACATATGCTCGAAAAAATCAAGCTAAAGCGAAACTTGGCAAACTTTGTGATTTGTCGCAAAATTAATCATCGTTCGCTTATCCTTACATTTTCAAGATGTCGTCGTTAAGGGAAACCTAACTATGAATCAATTTCTACAGCAATCCCACATGATTTGTGAACAACAAATTCCCTACACCGTCGTAGAGGCATCATATGGAACGTTTCTACAATGTTCGCATTCCATATATAGTTGTATCAATCAAGGTGCATGTTGACAGGCAAATTATTAGTCTGTCTCACTGACTGATAGTAAGCGCTTCAAAACGCAGGTATTACACAGAAAGTAAGACTATTAAACATCAGGCGTTGCATATTTTTGATTTTTAAGGAAAGTCAAACCTTATTTTCTACTGTTGCTAACTGTAAATATAGGTGTTTAAGAATTAATGACTTGGTGGTACTTCTGCTGCCTGACTTTCCCAAATCTTGAATTGTAAGGAAATAAGTATTCAATCGATAACTATCAGCTATCAGCTATCAGCCAGCAAGACTTGTAACATCAGGGCTTAAATCCATGCATTTAACACAATTTCTTTTATAGCTGAAAGCTGATGTCACCTCGGACTGAATGCTTACGTAGGAAAATATACTGTATCGTATCAAGTGCTAAAAATTCTTTTGGTAGACAATCATGAACTTATCCTGCATTCCTTGCAGGATGTGCTACGAAAGCAATACCCAAAGGCCGAAATTTCCACAGCTCAAACCGCCCACAATGCTCTAAATCAAGCGACAATTTCTCAACCCGATCTCGTTGTCATGGATATTTTCATTTCTGAGAAGCCCAAGATGATTCCCGAGACAAAGACAGGTATTATACTTCTCCAGAAGTTGATGAAAAACTATCCCAATCTCAATATTATGGTGCTAAGCAGTCACGTTAAAGCGTTAGTGCGAATTAAGCATGATATTGATGTTCACTACGGAGGCTTTACAGTCGTAAATAAAAGCCTTTGTATTCCAGAAATGTTAAGTAGAGTGGAATTGACTCTTATGGGAGCGACTCAAACAAAAGACTTGAGAACTCAAATGAAACTTCAGCCGGTGTGGCTTGAGGTTCTGAGGCTAGCCTTTGAAGAAGGATTGCAAGATAAAGCAATTGCTGAACGCATGATTGTCGCTGAACGAACAGTGCGTCATTACTGGATAAAACTCCAAGATGTTTTGGGCATTTATCCAGAAGATAGTAAGAGGAAGGGTAAAAATATCCGCATTCAAACTGAGATCAGAGCCAGAGAAGAAGGGTTGATTGATTGAAGAGGTAATATGTAATGGGTAATGGGGAAAAAAATACAATTCCCAATTCCCAATTCCCAATTCCCTACGGTACTTGCATCCCGCGCTGTACCGGAGGACGTTGCTGCATTGTCTCTACCCAACGTTTGAGATTGGGGTGGTTGTCTAGTGTCAAACCTTGAAATTCATGCACGGCTAGCCAAGGATAAGTTGCAATGTCGGCAATTGAATAGTCACCACAGATAAATTCCTTATCTGCCAATTGTTTATCTAATACGCTATAAAGTCGCAGTGTTTCCTTTTCATAACGTTCTATAGCGTAGGGAATTTTTTCGGAGGCAAATTTTTTAAAGTGATTGAGTTGTCCAAACATTGGTCCAACACCTCCCATTTGGAACATCAGCCACTCAATAACTTGAAAACGTCCTTTTTGGTCGCTGGGTAGGAATTGACCTGTTTTTTCGGCTAAATAAATGAGAATTGCACCCGATTCAAAAACTGTGATCCCTGTATCTTGGTCGATAATGCTGGGAATCTTGCTGTTGGGATTAATTGCTAAGTACTCGGGTGTAAATTGTTCATTTTTAGTGATGTCAATTTTGTGGACTTTATAGGAAAGTCCGACTTCTTCCAACATGATAGAAGCTTTACGTCCGTTGGGTGTGGTAAATGTGTAGAGATCAATCATGGAATATTTCCCTGTGTTATTATTCAACTTTACTTTCCCTCGTCCAGGAGAGAAAAATGTAACACAAAAAATTTTCTATTATTTTATTTGAAGAAATCAAGTGACTTTTCATAAATTGTTTATTTGCAGTAGCGCACCCTTTAGCAAATGAGAAGAAGTATGATACGTTACTCAAAATGCTATTTACCCGAATTATTGCTTATCTGTAAGTGTGATGAGCGTGTTCGCCATCTTCAAGCATCGCTTACTGCCATTGTAATTTGGTGTGGTTCCAAATTCTTGGCTCCTGTCAGGATTGCCCCTTCTAGTTTAGCGTTACAGAGGTTTGCGCCAAAAAGGTTGGCGGCCATGAGATTTGCGCCACGAAGATCGGCTTCATACAAGATTGCCTTTTGAAGATTGGCTCCCATGAGGTTTGCTCCTGAGAGATCGGCTTCCCTCAGGCTGGCTTCTGAGAGGTTGGCAAAAATAATTTCTATCTGTTGCAGGTTGGCTGCATTTAAATTTGCTTGATGCATGTTGGCAGCATTCAAGTTTGCATTTTGTAGGTTAGCGCCGATCAAACCTGTTCCATGTAAGTTGGCTTTACCAAGCTTTGTCGCCTGCAAGTTAGCAAGAAACAGCTTTGCCCCTGAGAGATTTGCTCCTTTTAAGTTAGCGCTAGACAAGTTAGCTTTATAAAGGTTTGTATCTGAGAGGTTAGCTGCACGAAGACTCGCCCGAGAAAGGTTGGCTGCACGCATCGAAGCCCCACAGAGCAAGGTTCGATTCAGGTTAGCGCTACTAAGATTGGCTGAATTTAGGTTTGCTTGTTGTAAATTGGTTTCATAGAGAATTGCTCCACAGAGTTTAGCACAATCAAGGTCTGCCAAAGAGAGGTCTGCACCTCGGAGATCTGACCAAGAAAGATCGGCACCTCGAAGGTTTGCTCCTTGCAGGTTTGCCCCTTGTAGATCTGCCTTCCTCATATCTGTATACCGTAAATCAAGTTTTTGATTTTTCGGATCTTTCTCCGCATTGCGCCTGCCAATAACACTGAGGGCTGCTTGAATATCCGTGCGAATTCTTGCTGATGATCCTGCGTATGGCTCAATTGATCTGAGTCGCAGTGCTTCTATTTCATCTACTGCCTCGTGGCATTCGGCTTCCTCTTCAATTTCTGGCGCTCCAAGACGTGCAACAGTATTCTCCCGCACAAAAGCTGTCAAAATTTCCATGATTGTCCAGTATTCTTTAGGAGAATCATGTGCAACTCGTTCTAATGCATAAATCGCACCCGTCCTTGTTGCCACATTCTCATGCCCAAGCTGTGTAATTGCAGTCATAAAACGTTCTGCAACCAATCGCTCTCGAGCGAGATGTGTATTTTTAATTTCAATTTCATTATTTTTCTCAGCAGCAGTCGCACTTTTCTGCATAGCTGATGCTCGCTTGGATGCATAGTAAGCATTAATCATGACTGTTAATCCCAAGAAAAGAGTGGCAGTCGTTGTTAATGCATGAGTTCTACTTTCTATTCTTTGCCGAGATGATAATCCCTCAACTTTAGAAAACAATAAGAAAATGATAGTTGGTGATAAAGTAAACACAACTGTTAGCGCTATCATCAACCTTCTAAGTGCGTCTGTCTTGTTAGCAGACATAAGAGTAGTATTCCTCAAAATACAGCATTCTTACGGAGATTGTTGGGAAAAAGAGTATAGCATTTGTCTTGTGAATTTTACTATCTACCAAAAGATCCAAATCAATACTGCTGCTTCTATATTCTTCATAAAGAATACTTTCCGCAAACTAGGCAAGCAAGGCGGCTCTTTCCGGAGAACACTTTTAAAGTTAGTTCCTATCCGTTTTGATCAAATTGCAAAAGACAAAGACTATATAGACATTGAGTCGATTAATGGTTTACCTAAAGTGATGCACTGTAACCCAGAAAATTAATTATACAGCTTTTACAGGTAACTCAAATTGCACAGCTATTAAGAAATCTAGCAAAATTCCCAGCTGATAACTGAGAATTTGTTGCTGATTGGTGGTTCCGGCCATGCCATCATAACTCTTGATGTTGGGAATGGACCTTTTCACCACGAGTAAGTTTAATATTAGCAAGCGGTTCAGATACACCCTACTCTGGGATGCTACCAGGATACATTTCCGGATTCTACAGCCACTTCAGAATCCCACATTAACTAGCAAAGCTTAGCTAGCTTTGCTTAAGCACAGTTATACACTCATAGTGTAATAGGTCTTGACATAAAATACAACAAAGTGCTTTGCGCTCCCTAGTACTCGACCAACTCAAAATTACCGGGTTAAGGCAAGCAGGGGGAGAAAAATGCTATCGATTGATATTGATCACACAAATAGCCAAACTCTCTGTCATAAGAGTGTCTTATTATACCTTTACTAGCTTTCTGAAAACTGCTCCTCTGAAAGTGTCTTAAGAGTTTAAAAATCTTTAAATCTATGCCTTTGCATGGTGAAATAGAGATCGTTTAGCATATTGCCAAGAAATAAATGCCCAGCAGTTCATTCTAGATCTCTGGTCGTAGTCGCGAAGTCTGCCGGGGGAAGTTTCCCTTGGGCTGTAGCTTCGCGCAATATTCCCCAATACGGGTGGGCATTTATTTTTATGGATCACTCTTAAAAAACATGATCTGATTCCTCTATGAAAAAACCTGCTATTTCGACAACCGCATTACTCGTCACTTACACTCTGCTGTTGACAGCATGTGGTGGCAATCAAACCAACACAGCTACTAACAGTACAAATACTGCTACTAACACAACGACGAGTACATCTGGTGCGATTCCCATTGGTGTTGCTTTCGCACAAACCACCAACGTAGCGTTACTTGGTCAAGAGGGTTTTGTGGGAACCAAATTAGCTGAGAAGTATTTCAACGATCAGGGTGGCATTAACGGTACTCCCATCAAATTGGTGATGCAAGATACTGGTGGCGATGAAGCTGGAGCAATTAACGCTTTTCAAACTCTAATTAATCAAAGTAAAGTGGTTGGTATTGTTGGTCCAACTTTATCACAGCAAGCTTTTAGTGCTGACCCGATCGCAGACCGTGCTAAAGTTCCTGTCATTGGCGCATCGAATACGGCGAAGGGAATTCCCGAAATTGGTGATTATGTTGCTCGTGTATCTGCTGGGATTGATACAGTTGCTCCTAACTCGATCAAAGCTGCACTCAAACAAAATCCCCAGATTAAAAAAGTTGCTGTTTTTTACGCTCAAAACGATGCTTTCAACAAGTCAGAGACAGAAATTTTTCAGAAAACAGTTAAGGACATGGGACTGGAAGTGGTTACAGTGCAAAAGTTTCAAACTTCTGACACTGACTTTCAATCTCAAGTCACCAATGCCCTAAATTTGAAACCAGACTTGGCTCTCGTCTCTGGTTTGGCTGTAGATGGTGGTAACTTAGTTAAACAACTGCGAGAACTGGGTTATAAAGGTGTCATTGTTGGTGGGAATGGCTTTAACACATCAAATATTTTCTCAATCTGCAAAGCATCTTGCGATGGCATTTTGGTTGCTCAAGCTTACAGTCCCGAATCTCCAGGAGCAATTAACAAGGCATTTTACAAAACCTACCTTGACCAATATAAGAAAGTACCTGCCCAATTGAGCGCTCAATCTTTTGCGGCAGTGCAGGTGTATGTAGAAGCTTTAAAAGCTTTGGATCAAAAGAAAAAAGTTAATACAATCCCCCTTGAACAACTACGAATAGAATTAAATAAACAGCTATTAACAGGAAAGTACAATACTCCTTTAGGTGAGATTTCTTTTACTCCTACAGGTGATGTCGTTCAAAAAGAGTTTTACGTCTCTCAAATCAAAATGGACCCCAATGGAACTGATGGTAAATTCATATTGATTAAGTAGTTATGAATATAAGTTTGTTTTGGCAACTATTTTTAAACGGGTTGTCTATAGGCAGTGTCTATGCGATTTTTGCTTTGGGGTATACGCTTATTTACTCCATTTTAGGCATCATTAATTTAGCGCATGGTGCAGTGTTTACTCTTGGAGCATACTTTACTTATGTACTTGTGGGTGGTGCTTTTGGATTTAATGGATTACTAGCTAATACCAAGCTGCCTGTCGAATTACCATTTGCTGTAGCCTTAGTTTTCGCAAGTACTCTTTCCGGATTAGTTGGGGTGATTGTCGAACGCATTGCCTTTCAACCTCTACGGCGTAAAGGCTCCGATCCATTACTAACCGTTGTTTCCAGTTTGGGTGTATCAGTGGTGATCGTGAACTTAATTCAATATTTAGTAGGAGCAGAAAGCTACAATTTTCCAACCAGTACATACGGCAATTTACCACCTGCTATTAACTTTGGCACCGCAGAAAACCCGATACCCATACGCACTGTTCAAGTCATCATCTTTGCTGTATCAATATTAATAGTAGCTATTATTAGCTATCTTATCAGTTTTACTAAGTATGGAAAAGCAATGCAGGCGATCGCAGAAGATCCGACGACTGCCAGTTTATTGGGAATCAACAGCGATCGCTACATCATCCTCACATTTTTCATCAGCAGTTTTTTAGCGGGAGTGGCAGGAACTTTAGTCGCCTCTAGTGTAAGCATAGCCGGTCCCTACTTTGGTATTAGTTTCGGATTGAGAGGTTTATCCGTCATTGTCTTGGGAGGTTTGGGCAGTACTCTCGGTACAGTGTTAGGAGGCTTAGTCATTGGATTGGTAGAAGCATTTGTCCCATCAGAATATTCGGGTTATAAAGATGCAGTTGCCTTTGGGATTTTATTTATTATGCTATTAGTCCGCCCTCAAGGTTTACTAGGACGTCGGTATATTCAGAAAGTTTAGTCATTTGTCCAACTTAAAAAATGGCAGAATTCTTCACAACTTACGGATCACTTATCGTCTCTATGGTATTGGGGGCACTGCTGGGATTGTCGCTGTACTTACCCCTGATGGTTGGGCAGTTGTCTTTAGCTAGCCCTGGATTTTATGCGTTGGGTGGGTATATTGCAGCGATTTTATCAACAAAAGTGTTTACCTCTACCAGTGTTCCTTTGCTGTTACTGGAAATGTTAATTGCTGGTGTGGTTTCTGGTTTTTTGGGTGTTGTGTTGGGAATTCCCACGTTGCGGTTGCGAGGGATTTATCTAGCGATCTCTACCATTGCCTTCGTGGAAGTCTTGCGAGTGATATCCCTAAATCTAGAAATTACAGGCGGTGCTATTGGCATCTTTGGCATTCCTCAGCCTTTCCAATCACCAATCGAATATTTGTGGATTACGCTGCCATTGCTCATCGTTACTATGGTTTTACTTTACCGTTTAGAACGCATCCGAGTAGGCAGAGCATTTACAGCCATTCGTGAAGATGAATTAGCTGCGGGTGCGATGGGAATTAACCTAACTTACTACAAAGTTTTAGCTTTCACACTTGGGTGTATTCTCGCCGGAATGGTTGGGGCAATCAGTGCTCACTTTCTAAATACTTGGAATGCTCGCCAAGGAACCTTTGATGCTAGTATTATCTACTTAACTTTTGTATTGATTGGTGGTTCCAGAACTTTTTTAGGCTCTGTCGTAGGAGGTATGGCTTTTACAGCATTACCAGAAGTTTTGCGAATTGCGGCAGATACAGGCGGTTTACCTAGCTGGTTAGCACAATTTTTGCGAGATGGAAGATTAATCATTTTTGGATTGCTCATTGTTATCGGCACCATTTATTTCCCCCAAGGTTTAATTACACCTGATTTATTGAAGAGACGCAAACACAAAAATTAAAATCTCTAAATTATATAAACTCATACATGATACAAGAAAACCCCACTAACAACTCTAAATCGCCAATATTAGAAGCAAGATCCCTTACTCGCAGCTTCGGCGGTTTAGTAGCGGTAAATAATGTATCTTTTACAGTCAATACACATGAAATTTTTGGATTAATTGGTCCTAACGGTGCTGGCAAGACAACGCTTTTTAATTTGATTACTGGTTTAATTCCACGTTCTAGCGGACAACTACTTTATCAAGGTAAAGAAACTTCCCAACTGCGTCCCCATCAAATCGCTGCTTTAGGTATCGCTCGCACTTTTCAAAACATTCGCTTGTTTGGTCAACTTTCAGCGTTAGAAAATGTAATAATCGCTCGTCATTTACATATAAAGAGCGGGATAATAACAGGAGTTTTAGGACTACCGCCAACTACCCAAGAAGAATATAAAAGTAAACAAAAAGCTTTAGAATTACTAGAACTAGTGGGCTTGAGCAAAAGGGCTGAAGAAAAAGCTAAAAACTTTCCATATGGCGATCAACGACGCTTAGAAATAGCCCGTGCCCTGGCTTTAGAACCGCAAATACTACTGCTAGACGAACCAGTTGCTGGGATGAATTATAGCGAAAAACACCAACTCAGTGAATTTATCCGTCGTCTACGCGAACGTTTTAATTTAACAATAATTCTGATAGAGCATCATGTTCCTTTAGTGATGGGTTTGTGCGATCGCATTGCTGTTTTAGATTTTGGGCAATTGATTGCTTTGGGCGAACCATCAGTTGTGAGAAACGATCCTGCGGTTATCGAAGCGTATTTGGGGAATGAATAATATTTTTGGGTGTCTAGAACCAACAATATAT
>JAQYWO010000347.1 GCA_029379215.1 Rhizonema sp. PD37 | reverse complement strand
GTATTGTATACTATATTTTTCCTATTTAGCGTATACACATAAATTCTCCTCTTACCCAAAAAGGCGAAAGGTTTACAGAGTAGGAATTTCCCAACATAGATATATTCTCAAGAATTTCCGATTATTGAGAACTGACGGTGATAGACTAGGGTTTTAGATAAATCAAAAATCAAACGACTCATCTAACTAACTGCATCCGGTTAATACATACTTGAGTGCTCGATCATTAATTGAGAGGATTGAGGAGATTATCCCGTTCCTAGTATTAGTGTTGCGTTGAAGTTAGGATGTCACCGTCCACCGGGTTATACTACGTATTGCTGCTAATCTCTGAGTATTGTTACTTATTTCTGGCGAACGGGTGGCACCCTGGCTAGAAGCCGGGGAGATTCACTAGATTCGGGACTTCCAAGGAATCAAATTTCTCAAAAAGAATGATAATCATTGTTAGCTGGGAAGAATTATTCTTTGGAAGTCCATGAACGAGTGGATCGCCAAGGGAGTATTTTCCGGTACTTTGTACACGAAGAGGCTATACAAGTCTCCGTGTTGAGGTGAAATTGTAACCTCAACAATGTCTTTGGGATTAACATTGGTTGGATACGGCATCCATACATAATCAATGTTATGCATATCTTTGCCATACAGCTTTTTAATGTCCTACCCTAATCCCCCACTTCTCGCTCCCAAGTGGGGTGTTATTTGGAGCGCGTTTGTTGTATAGAGTGCGCCCGCTTAAAAACATCACTACATTCTTAACATTAATTAACGAACTGAACAAACAAAAGCGACCACAATGTTAAGATACTAACTGTTTTGTAAAAGATAATTGCTATTTGTTGTCAAAACCACTGGCAAAGTAAGAAACTAAGAACATCACACAGGCAATTATTCCTTATGAATGCTATTTCCAACGTAGAATTTAAGCGTCCAGTTTGGCAATCTGTTGCCATGTTGACTTTGGGCTTCTGGCTCAGTGCTAGCCTAATTTTGGACTGGGTAGTTATGCCTAGTCTATATATTTCTGGGATGATGACTCAAGCGAGTTTCGCTACAGCAGGCTACACAATTTTTTGGAATTTCAATCGGATTGAATTATTAACCGCTGGCTTAGCACTAACTGCCGTTTTGGCTTTAAGTAAGACTCAATCTAACTGGCGTCGTAATGTCGTTGTGTTATCTGTAATACTAGTAACCATTTGTTTGATTGATACTTATTTGTTAACCCCACAAATGTCGGCGCTTGGACTTCAGTTAAATCTGTTTCAGACAATTGAAACTCCAGAAAATATGAATTTGCTACACGGTAGCTATTGGGTGTTAGAAGTCGTAAAACTGATAGCGGGTTGTACTCTTTTTCACTGGTGTTGGAAGCAGGTTTAATCCTTAAAAGCACTTAGTCTTTAGTAGCCAGCTTTGAAAAATGCATAGTATTTCAGGCTGAATACTGACCTCATTATTTCGTTACCAAGTCGAGCTTGGTAACGATTTTTTGTAGCTATAGGAACAGCATCAAAATTCTCTTTACCGTTGCTGTATCAACTGATGGGTAGGAAGCCGACTGATGATTCTTTGGTAAATAATTACCACGATTACCCATCCCAATCCTAACTACATAACTGAAGCTTTTACAAAAACTGAAAGTTCTTTTCTCCTGCAATGGTATGATTCAGTGGCAGTATGACGGTAAAAGTTGTACCCAAACCAAGTTCACTCTCTACAGTCATGTGACCTCCGTGTAACTCAACGGCATTTTTGACAATAGTTAATCCCAGTCCGGTTCCTGGAAGTTTGCCTGTATTACTGCATCGAAAAAATGAGGTAAAGATATTTGCTTTGTCTTCTTTTGGAATGCCAATACCTTCATCTTGAATACAGAAAATTACGCTATTGCGATCGCAAATCAAATTAAATTGGATATTGCCACCTTGCGGCGAATACTTAATAGCGTTTGAAAGCAAATTTGTGAGGATTTGCTGTAGCAATTTTTCATCGACCAGAGGTATACCGTCGGCATAAGAATCGTAGGCACATTGACTGATAAAATTGAGATGATGCTGTTCGCCAGCACTCAGCCTTAGCTGTTCGACTAAATCTACACAGAAGTTAGTGAGATTGAGGGGGGTAGGGTTGAATTGTAGTTTTCTTACTTGTGATCTACTAATCAGCAAAACATCCTCTAATACCTGATTTAAGTGTTTGATGCTGCATTTCATTTGAGTAAAAATACGCTGTTTCTTCTCCTCTGATATTTTGTCGCTGTAGTTTCGTAAAAAGTCACAAGACAAGAGAATAGTCGTCAGTGGTGAGCGAAACTCATGACAGGCAATGGCTATGAATTGGGATTTGAGTTCACTCATTTCTCTTTCTTTTTTCAAAGCCAAACGAGCGTCTTCTAGTTGCTTGGGTTGTCGATCGCCTGCGCGGTTGCCGTCGGGTGCCACTGTGATCGCCAAGCTGGGATTAGTTATTGCCATCGTTGCCAGCAAACCCAAAACAGCAAATAATCCCCATAGCACCATATTCCCAAAAAATACTTGCTGTTGCAGATGCCATACAGTACTATACACCACATCTGTTTTCTGCCGGACTAACACCAACCACCCTAACCCACGAGACCCAACACTCTTGGCAAAGCCAGTTAGATAAGTGTGATTATCAAACCAGTTTTCAATCAGATAGTCATTCATTCCGCCCTTTGCAGCTTGAAGACTTTTTAAGGATAGAGATGTTGCCTTAAATTCTGGCGGCGTCAACAACCAATCGCCATTTTGACTAAGAACAAATATTTCTATTTTGTTGTCCAAAGAATGCAACAGAGATTTTTCGACCTCATAAGCCCAATTCCAGTTAAAATAAGCACTCAAGACACCTTGTGAATGTCCTTGAAAATCTGTCATAGGAACGAGCAGATTTAAAAAGTGCAGTGGTTTCCCAGTTGGAGTGAGTGATAATTCTGCCACTTTCATAGCGTTATCCACTTCACTGACATAACTTGCTTTATGCTCCTTGACCAACAGAGGATAATGTGATGTAATCTTATCCTCTAATGATTGGTTAGTACTGGCAACAACAACGCCTTGGCGATCAACTAAACTTATCCAGGCAAAATCATTGTCAGTGCTTTGCAGCTTTTTCAAGAGAACACGTTGTTGAGATAATGAATGATGATTGCTGAATACGTGAAGCGTGCTGATAGTTTGAAGATCACGGTAGTGTTCAAACATTCCCCTATCTAGCTTATCCGTCATCTGGTAAGCTAGTTCTGCAAGTGATCGACCTACATCGCATTTAACCTGTTCGCTGATAGTGTGTCCGACAATCAGACTTGCTGATATAGACAGTAGAAAAGCAATACTGCCAATTGCTATTCCCAATCGGGTTCTGAGGTTCTGGTTCCGGTTTATCTTGGCTGCTAATCGAAGAGAAAACCTTGGGATAATCGCCATTCCATAACGCTCCTGTTTTGCACAGACTTAATGAGAATCTCAAAGGCTTACACCATTTTGGATTTTGGATTGGGGATCGCTGTCTGCATCTAAATTATATAAATCCATCTGCTGCATTCTTTTTTCCCATTCGTCTTACAGTCAGTATTCAATTATCAGCCTCCAATGGAATTAGCCATAAGGCAAGTCTGATCAACAGTTAACAGACTTTATTATAGCTAAGATGCTGATAGCTGATTGCTACTATATTAAAGTCAGCATACAACTCTTTTTGTAGTGGAAAAGTTCAAATTGCCACTCAAGAGTACCAAAATGGCATACACTTTTTGGTGTAGAGCCACTCAAAAGTACCAAAACGGCATACACTTTTTGGTGTAAAGCTGACAAAGGAGGATGTTGTGGCTAAATTTCTCTTCGTAACAGATTTAGATAATACCCTTGTTGGCGATGATCAGGCGCTAGCACAATTGAACGAGAGCTTGCAGAAAAATCGCCAAGGATACGGCACTAGGATTATTTACGCAACAGGGAGATCGCCTGATCTGTACCAAGAACTGAAAGAGGCAAAAAATCTTTTAGATCCAGATGCCCTTGTTTTATCTGTGGGAACGGAAATTTACATTGACGGTAGCCCTAATCCCGATTCCACTTGGTCAGAACAAATTTCTTCAAGATGGAATCGTCACAAGGTAGTCGCAACAACAACTCAATTTCCTTAATTCAAACCACAACCAGAATCAAAACAGCGTCCTTTAAAAGTGAGTTTTTTTCCTTGAGCAATCATTACCCACTATTTTACCACAGCTTGAGTCAGAGTTGCAGAAATCTAAATTAAATGTAAAGTTAATCTACCTTCTTCGGCAAAGACCTTGACATTGTACCCAAGAGCAGCGATAAAGGTCAGGCAGTAGAGTTTCTCCAGCAAAAATGGAAATTTGTAGCAGAGCATACGGTAGTCTGTGGTGATTCTGGCAATGATATTGCTTTATTCGCGAATGGAGAAGAACGGGGAATTATCGTTGGGAATGCCCAGACCGAGTTACTTCAATGGCACAATGAACACCCGAACGTCTACCGTTACTTGGCACAAAATTCTTGTGCAGGTGGCATACTGGAAGGCTTAAAACATTTTGGTTTCTTAAAATGATTAGTTATCTCAAAGGAATTGTCGCTGGTATTCAAAACTGTAGTGGTAATCGCTGTATTCTCACTTTGGAAGTCAATGGAATGGGGTACGATTTGCAAATTCCGGCCCGACTGGTAAAACAACTGCCAGACTCAGGAGGTGAAGTGCAAATTTTCACCCATTACCAAATCCGAGAGGAAGTGCCGTTACTGTACGGTTTTGGTTCACCAGGAGAAAGAGAAGTGTTTCGTCACTTATTAAGTGTTAGTGGTATTGGTGCCGCCTTGGCGATCGCCCTACTAGACACCTTGGAACTCCCAGATTTAGTTCAAACAATTATCACTGGCAATATTCAATTGTTAATTCAAGCTCCTGGTGTGGGTAAGAAAACAGCAGAACGTCTTTGTTTGGAACTCAAAAGTAAGTTGATCGAGTGGCGTAAGTCAGCAGGATTATTTGTGGCTACAGGTGGCCCGGCACCAGGAATTTTAGAAGAGGTGCAAATGACTCTCCTAGCATTGGGTTACACTGCTAGTGAAGTCAGTCATGCCTTACATATTGTCAGTGAAGATATTGGACTGCCCAAAGACGCTTACGTGGAAGATTGGATCAAACAGGCAATCACTCACCTCAGCACCGAGTACAGTCAGTAGCTAAAAATACCCGGTCTTGTTAGCGACCGCATCACCTCTAATCCTGAATTCAATAGACAACGGTTGACAACGAATACAAATAACCATCGTGCTATTACAAAATTAAGCAGTACTTATGATTGATTATTTGTAGACTTTTTAAACCAGTGTTGATATCAAATTGCCCTGTCTTGCTTTGTACTAACTCTATCTACATGGGTGCCAAGATTTTTCCCTTGGATCCCTAGTACTGCAAGCGCAAAATTGAAAATAAAAAAAGGCTCAGTTGCCAGCGCTGATAGCAATGAATTAATAGTATGTTGATTTCCTCACCCGGTGTAATAAAAGTATCTCCAATTGTAAATAGAAAGCTTGAAATCTAACGATTGAACGCTGTTCGGAATGGTGAACCTGCGCTGCAGGAGGGTTTCCCTCCGTAGGCGACTGGTGAACCCGAAGGGTCACTTTATTTCCGCGTCTGGTATACTCATCTAAACTATTAGACTTTTGAGTATTTTAATTTCTCTTATTTATTTGAGATGAATATTTAATACCCCATTCGTGCATTGCATAAAGAATTGGTTTCAGACTTTCTCCTAAAAGCGTTAGTGAGTATTCTACTTTGGGAGGAATTTGTGGATAAACCTCACGATGAATAATTCCATCTTCTTCCAACTCTCTTAATTGCTGGCTCAGCATTTTTTGAGTAATTCCGTTTAAAGATCGCTGCAATTCACCAAAACGTTTTACACCTTCTATTAACTCTCTAATAATTAAAACTTTCCAACGTCCACCAATCACCTTGAGTGTGGACTCAACCTCACATGTCAGCCTGTTATGATTTTCTGCTTCAGCTTTCATAGTTACTTTTTGGTAAGTATCTTACTTTTTAGTGCCTACTTTTCATCTTAACTTTACATCGTTTAAAGTTAGTACGGTAAAAAAAGAGTAGGGGCCTTCCTTGATAGATTAATTTTGAAGCAGATAAGTTAATCGGTAAAAAGAGAGTAGGGGCCTTCCTTGACAGATTAATTTTGAAGCAGATAAGTCAATCGTAAAAAAAAAAGAGTAAGGGCCTTCCTTGACAGATTAATTTTGAAGCAGATAAGTCAATCGGTAAAACCTGCCCCTACAGCCGTGAACATTCAACAGTCAATAGTTAAAACGCGCTTGTTTTACGAATAAATTGGTATTGCCATAGTAGTAATTTTTTAGTATAAAATACTACTATTATCCAGAAGCTTGTACTTCTATGAGGAATTGATTCATGGCACATATTCTGCATATTGACTCTAGTCCGCGTGGGGAAAGATCTTTTTCTCGCAAGTTCTCCAACCAATTTGTCACAACTTGGAAAAACGCTCATCCTCAAGATACAGCCACTTACCGCGATTTAGGTCACAATCCAGTTCCTCATGTCGATGAACCGTGGATTGCTGCTTCTTTCACACCACCGCCAGCACGCACACCCGAACTCGCTAAGGCAATTGAACTGTCAGATACCTTAGTCGATGAATTTTTAGCAGCTGACCGCTACGTCTTCGGTGTACCGATGTACAATTTTAGCGTGCCCTCTACCTTTAAAGCTTACATCGACCAAATTGTTCGCGTTGGTCGTACCTTTACTGTTACTGAGGAAGGTGCCTTTAAAGGGTTAGTTGAAGAAGGAAAAAAGGTATTGATTATCACTGCTCGTAGTGCTAGTTTTACACCCGGAAGTCCTGCTACAGCTTACGATTTTCAAGAACCCTACCTCAGAGCCATTTTTGGGTTTATTGGGATTACAGATCTTTCATTCATCCATGTGGAAAACCTCGGTTTGGATGATAATGCTCGTGAGCAGTCTGTCGCAAAAGCTCATGAGGCTATTGAGAAAGCAGTAGCAAGTTGGTAAAGCCGCACTTGAGGGGATAAGGGTGTAGAGAAAAAGCGCAAGTATTTTCCTTACCATTTTTTTGTACCCAAATCATATTCCGGACGAGTCTAATGGTTGAGGTAAGTTCCTGTTGCTCACCCTACCGTCAAAAGTTTTCCTTTGTCAATTCGCTACGAATTAATGCAAAGCTGTACTTAGCCCCCTATGTTCTTTCAAACAGAGCAAAGCCTATACCTGCTCTGTTTTCCTGAATCTCCACTGGCTGTCTAGACTGACATGGGCAATTTGCTTGCCACGATATCCACTTGCTCAATGGAGGGAGGTTCGGCTAGTAGCTCTGATGCCTTAGATATGAGTGCAGCAGCAATCTGTCCATTTAAATGTTTCTGGCGATCGTCAGCATTGGAGAATGCATCAACAATATAAAACGTGGTTGCATTAGCTTGGAAGGCAAACCAAACAGGTGTGAAGGTTTCTGCCTGTGCAAGAGGAAGCGCTTCAGAGAGAAACTGACTAACATCCTCACAGCGATCAGTCTTGGCTACGATCTTAACAACAAGAGCATGGCTCAGCATAGTACGTAGATCTCCTAATTGAAAGAAAGTGTGATGTGTGAGCTCACGAAATTTAGTGTACGAATAGAAAAGCAATTATCATATTGTCGTAAACGTCAATAAAGATAGCATTCCCGACATGAGGATTTTCGTTCTGATTGTTGATGACATGTTCGACACCGGTCTTACCGCCATCCTTGACACTTTTGCGTTTGCGAATGAAATCATCTCAGAACAGGGAGGTAGGGCTCAATTTGAGGTGACCGCTACAGGTGTGCGTCCATCAATACAGACTCGTCTCGGTCTACATGTTTCAGCGGCACTAGCAACATCACTGCCGCGTCCAGATCTCGTGGTTGTTCCTGCGCTAGCCGATAAAATGCCTGAAACGCTAGGTGCGGCGCTTCAGCGTCCTGATGTGGTTGAGGCTCAAAATGTTATTCAGCACTGGTATCGATCCGGCACTTTGGTCACTGCGGCGTGCACCGGAACTTACATTCTGGCGGCGACGGGTTTGCTTGACGGTGGACGTGCGACGACTTCGTGGTGGCTCGCACCTGATTTTCGTAAACGTTTCCCTGAAGTCATCCTCGATGACTCACAAATGCTAGTGGTGCAGGAGCAGCGAGTGACCGCAGGTGCAGCGTTAGCGCATTTTGATTTAGCGTTATGGATAGTCCGTCAGCACAGTCCTGAAACAGCGCAATGGGTATCTCGATATCTCATGATTGATGGGCGGCCATCCCAGACTGTATATGCCATGACCAATCATTTAGCCCATAATGACTCGCTAATCGAACGCTTCGAGCATTGGGTACGTCAAAACCTCAATAGCTTTACGATGACAGATGCAGCAAAAACAATGGGTGTCAGCGAACGAACTTTACAGCGGCGATTTCAGGCGGTTCTGGGACGCACTCCTATCGCCTTTGTCCAGGATCTAAGAATTGAGCAAGCCATTCACCGCCTTCAGACCACCGATGCAAGTGTTGAAGAGATCGCACAAGCGGTTGGTTATCTTGACGGCGTTACGCTACGGGCACTGCTTCAGAAAAAGACAGGGTGTAGCGTTCGGGAGCTACGCAAAATCAGTAAGTAACTATGTTCAGTAAACCAAAAAGTTTTCCCACTCGGGCGATCGCGAGGCCTGCCATAAGGA
>JAQYWO010000346.1 GCA_029379215.1 Rhizonema sp. PD37 | reverse complement strand
GGGTTGGGGGTGGGGTTCTTTTCCGCATGGGTGATTCGACGGACATAATATCACTAGTCATCACCACTGAAGAGCGAATATCTGAATTATTGTCACACACAAAGCGATCGCTTGTGTAAAGCCCGAAATTAAATTTCGGGCTAATAGCTAATATAATAAGGTTCTGACTTGTGTGGTCTTAGCTTCATGAGATCGCTACTAAGAGCCTATATTTTGTTTGTAAATCATTGAGCAGGGTAGCCAAATAACGGAGTCAACCGGAGTAAACTACCGTCACTTGTTCACTTTTTAAGCTCCTGTGTAATCGCTTCGGTGTAGTAAATGGATCTACTATCTAATACAGTATCTTTATTTCTGTGCCCTGCGTACTAAATGTAATTCTCACGCTTTAGCGTTCTGGTAGATGTGGCGGTTGCACGGATGACAGTTGCGATTGTACTCCGATTCCCATCCAAGGAGTGAAGCTATTAGGGTTAACACACGCCACATTATCCAGTTCAGTTTTAAGTCGAATGCTGAGAGACTCGAACTGTTCAATCAGGGCTTGGCGATCTGTCAAACAACCTTGGAGAGTGAGGAGTTGCGAGTGAGTCCAGTTATAAAACTCTGTGTCTCGTTGATTAATTCGTGAGTACAACTGAGTTTCAAACTGTTCTAAACGGGCATAAAAGTTTTCGAGTTCGGCTTTGAGAGAAGACATCTCAAGGTAGAATTGTTGTTTTTTCAGCTCTGAAAAAATAGCTGCTTTGATTGAGTCAATATTGATGAGCTGATCAAGATTTGTTTGCATCTGCTGCAACACCAAACTGGTAATCTGCTGGGTTTGATGAGTCATTTTGAGATTCATAATCGACTCAATACGTGGATCAAGATCTGTTTGGAGTTGCTGCAATACCAAACTGGTAATCTGCTGGGTTTGATGAGCCATTTTGAGATTCATAATCGACTCAATACGTGGATCAAGATCTGTTTGGAGTTGCTGCAATACCAAACTGGTAATCTGCTGGGTTTGATGAGCCATTTTGAGATTCATAATCGACTCAATACGTGGATCAAGATCTGTTTGGAGTTGCTGCAATACCAAACTGGTAATCTGCTGGGTTTGATGAGCCATTTTGAGATTCATAATCGACTCAATACGCGCATCAAAATCTGTTTGGAGTTGCTGTAGTAATAGATTGGTAATCTCTCGGGTTTGCTCAGGCATTCTGAGAACCAAAATTGAATCAATACGCTCTGCAATATCTGTTTGGAGTTGCGGCAACAATATAGCGGCAATTTCTCGGTTTTGACGAGCGCTTTTGATATTCATCGCATCTTCTGTGGCGACAGAGCGACGATCGCGACGTCGTAACAGAAACAACCACAAGAATAGCAGATAGGGAATTGCGATCAGCAGTAACAGAAGCCACCAGGGAAATCCGCTATTTTCACTTCTTGTAGATGTCTGTACCACCCCCGTCTGGGCATTATTCGGTATGGGCAAAGGAGCAACTGCTGTCGATTGACGCACGGCATCACTTTCCTGCTGTTTGGCAACGGCAACAATTTCCTTTCCAGGGGCAGAAGTGACAAAGCCCAAAAAAGCAAGTAATCCAGGGGTTGTACTTTGGGCACGGTAGACATAGCCCCTCGGCTGAGAGTAGGGATAACGAGGATCTGAAGGTAAAGTTTTGTGCATCGGGATCACCCGGACATTCGGCAAATTCAGCACCTGATCGGCGATCGCATAACTAATTCCATCTTTACCAAGTGCTGAAACAATGCTTGTCGTGTCATCTTGGGCTAGGCGAGTTGTGTTTGCGCCACTCTGAAACGGGGCTTTTTTGAAAATATCATAGGTGGAGAGCGATCGCCGAGTGTCACCGTCAATCGGATGATCAATAAATCGAATTTTACCAGGTGAGCCTCCTACAGCTGACCAGTCCGTAATCTCACCGCGAAACATTTTCGCAAACTGCTCGAAAGAGAGATCTTTCTGAAATGAATTGTCCTTCCCTTCGATTATAGCGATCTTCTCCCGACTCACAGGAACGAAAACGAGTCCCTGTGCCTTCTCCTGAGAAGTGAGTGGACGTCCTATGGCTGCTAAATTGATGTCTCCTCGCCGTAGTGCCGTTAATGCTTGATCGCTTCCAGCTGTTGCCAGCTCAATTTTAGTATCGGGATATTTTTGTTCAAACCGTTGACGAAGGGCTTCGTTAATTACCCTCATACTGCTTGAACCATCCACTTTCACTGTTGTCCCCTGAGGGAGCGACTGGGGAAGTGGGAAAGACGGACTTGGACTTGGAGCTGGATTACTAGATTGGGCAAAAACGGGTTCAACTCGAGTCAAGGGGAAAGATCCGAGCAGTGATTGAGTAGTAGTTAAGGAAAGCACTACCACCGAAAGCTGCATCTTCGTCAGACTAGAGTGTTTTTTATGGAGAAACATCTTATTTGACCTAAATAACGGTGTTTTTGTTTTAAAAAGGGACGAACGCAAATACCGTTTTGATATTTGTGTAATCCACCTTCAAGCAAGGTGCATTTTACGACTTTATGAGTATTACTCCCGAACCGCCAGAAGAATACTGATTAAAAAACCGCCCTGACGCTCGTTCCGACGCTCCTTCGTCGCTAACGCTTCGCTAACGCTAACACCAGTCGCCTACGGCGGGAAAACGCCTCATGCGCGCTGGTTCATCAAGACGCCAAGAGCGCCAAGTTTGAAGATTCAGAAGATAGGTAATCTTACACTCAGCAAGGGAAGTCAACATCTCCAAAAATTAATTATGCGTTTGTCAAAACTAAAGATCGAGGCGGTACGGCTGTTCGCTCAATCATATAATGTCCGCTAAATTAGCCTGAATTCCGCTTAAATCTCTACCCACCAAAGCGTCACTTTAGCAGAAAGGTTTTCTCTTATTCTGGGTGATTTAACGGACATTAAATCATTTCTGGAGATGTCTAATGTGGCTGCTGCTTGTGTATGACTGGTTATTGCATAAACTGCCAAACATTTGTTTGGCAGTCGGTTTGTTTTCAGGCAGGGCTAATCATTTCCTCTTTGTCTGTATCTAGACAAGTGGATGTAATTCTCTTGCTTTAGCTTCCTGGTAGTTGCTGGGGTTTTACGGATGAGGGTTGCTTCTGATCGAGGGAGAGAGGTTTGAACGGTTGGAAAGAGTTGATGTCCACACAGTTAGTGGAATCGAGCTTGCCTCTAAGTTCAGTGGTGAAAGTGACTATCTGCTCCACAAGAACCTGACGATCAGTTAAGCAGCCTTTGATGGCCATTAGTTCTCCCAAAGTCCACTCATAGAGATGTCTGTCTGCAGTGTTCATGATTGCAGTCATTTCACTCTTAATTCTCACGATCTGGTTGAGAAGTTCGTCCACCTTTATATTGACCGAGTTGGCGATCTGGATGTTGAATGTATCTGTGTCGCCGAGTATCCGAACCAATTGATCGATGTGCTGTGTCACCAGACTAATGAATGTACGATTCCACTCATTACGGACGTTCTCAATCTTGACATCAATATCTCTGTAGACATTATTGATCTTATTGTTAATTTCCGTACTGTTGGTAACCAGGTTGACAAGCTCATTATTGACTGCCGTGTTGTGAATCACAGTTTGCTGTAGGCGTTGGTCGATGTACTGGCTTAACTCCTCATTGTTATTGACAATGTTGCGTGTAATCAGGTTCAAGTTATTTTGAATCTTCTGCTCGTAAGTGTTGTCAATTTGCTCGCTAATGTATTCATTGAACTGTGGATTGTTATTGACAATCTTCTGAGTCATGATGCGGTTGAATGTCTGTGTACCAGAGATAATCTCAATCAGTTGGTCAACGTGCTGAGTCGCCAGATTTGTAAATGTCTGATTCCATTCATTACGCAAGTGATCGATTTTACCGTTAATTTCCGTACTGTTGGTGACCAGGTTGACAATCTCGTGATTAACTGTAGTGTTGTTAATTACAGTCTGCTGTAAGCGTTGGTCAATGTACTGGTTTAAATCCTCATTGTTGTTGACAATGTTGCGTGTAATCAGGTTCAAGTTATTTTGAATCTTCTGCTCGTAAGTGTTGTCAATTTGCTCGCTAATGTATTCATTGAACTCTGGATTGTTATTGACAATCTTCTGAGTCATGATGCGGTCGAATGTCTGTGTGCCGGAGATGATCTCAAGCAGTTGCTCGACATGCTGAGTCGCAAGACTTGTAAATGTCTGATTCCATTCGTTACGCAGGTGATCGATTTTACTGTTTATTTCCGTACTATTGGTGACCAAGTTCACTATAGAGTTATTGACTGTCTCGTTGTTAATCACAGTCTGCTGTAAGCGCTGGTCGATGTACTGGCTTAACTCCTCATTGTTATTCACAATGTGGCGCGTGATCATGTTCAAGTTATTTTGAATCTTCTGCTCGTAAGAGTTATCAATTTGCTCATTCACGTATTGATTGAGCTGTGCATTGTTATTGACAATCTTTTGAGTCACAGCACTGTTGAATGTCTCTGTGGTGATGATCGTATCAATCAGTTGATCCACATGCTGTTTTGCCAGAGGAATAAATGTCTGATGCCAATCGTTACGCAGGTTTTCTATTTTGCTGTTAATTTCATTGCTGTTAGCAACCAGGTTGACAATCGCCTGATTGACTGCCGGATTGTTAATCACCGTCTGCTCAGAGCGCTGGTCGATGTAAGAGTTGAGTTGCTCATTGTTATTCACAATGTGGCGTGTAATCAGGTTCAAGTTATTTTGAATTTTCTGCTCGTAAGAGTTGTCAATTTGCTCATTCACGTATTCATTGATCCGTGCATTATTATTGACAATCCTTTGAGTCACAGCGCTGTTAAATGTCTCTGTGCTAATAATGGTGTCAATCAGTTGATCTACATGCTGTGTGGCTAGACTGATGAAGGTCTGATTCCAGTCATTGCGTAGGTGATCAAGCTTAGCATTAATTTCCTGACTGTTGACGACCACATTCACAATCGAGTTCTGCACTGCCGTGTTATTGGTCAGTGTCTGCTGTAAGCGCTGATCGACGTAAGAGTGGAGTTGCTCATTGTCAGTCACAATGTGACGAGTTATCTCGCTCAAATTACTTTGGATTTTTTGCAAGTAAGTCAAGTCTATTTGCTTGTTGACGTACTGATTCAAATCAGTATTATCATTGACAAGGTTCTGAGTAATTAAGTTGATGTTATTACGTACCGTTTGCTCCAAAGAAGAGTCGATTTGCCTCGTCACATGTTGGTCAATGTACTGATTAAGTTGCGGCTTGTTGACAAGGTTATTAATAATAACTTCAACGTTGTTACGCACCTTTTGCTCGAATAGTGAGTCGATTTGGCTCGTCACATGTCGGTCGATGTAAGAGTTGAGTTCTGGCTTGTTGACAACGTTGTTGATGATTAATCCAATGTTGTTACGTACCTTCTGCTCGAAGGAGGAGTCAAGTTGGCGATCTACATGCCGCTCGATGTAAGAGTTGAGTTCTGGCTTGTTGACAACGTTGCTAATAATTAATTCGACGTTATTACGTATCTTTTGCTCTAAAGAGGCATCAATTTGCTGACTTATCTGCTGGTTAACTTTCTTGGTGATCTCAACGTTGATTCGATCTTCCAGAAGCTTATCTAAGTAGCCTGACCAGTTTTGTAACTGCTGGTTAAGACTAAACTCCATCTGCTGCGTATAGGCATCCATCGAGAATCTGACTTTCGCCACTTCTATAGCCAGACTTTTGAAGTGCTTCTCGTAGCTTTTCAGAAGCCATTGTTCGAGCTGATCCCAATACTTAGCTTCTAGCGTCACCTCGCCTTGCTGTACCACCGACATTGATGTATTAATCTGCTGTAACTGTTCTTCCCATTTTTTCTTGAATTCGTCTTCGTTAAAATGGAAAGTGAACTGCATTGAACTACTTGCACCCACTGCTTCACGACTTACAGATTCACGACTCTCAGATTCCCCTGTACGTCCGGTGTTGATTACAGTGGTGGTTGTCGTCGTAGTCGTTGTTTCCTGCTTTTGTTGCTTTTTCGTACTCTGAGTGAGTTCAGCGGCAGTAACTGACTCGATAGAGACAATAATTTGCCCAGAGTTATCTTCTTTGAAAGTGTCAACAAATAAACCTAATAAAGTCGTTTTTTCTTTAACTTCTAAAATGACTTCATCTTTGAGCCCGTTGAGTGAACACCAAGTTTCTTCAACTTCAACGCCTGTCAGTTTTGTGATGAACTTTCCACCTTTGATCCTAATTAACGCCCAAGGTTCGATGTCAAATTTCTTGTTATCTGACCAATATGTGGCATCCCCAGAGCTAATTTTGAGGCGATAGTTTCCGGGATTTAATTCAGTAAAGTTTGTATTATCTTGCTTTATCGATGATAATTGGTTTTCATCTAGTACATAACAATTTCGCTTGCTATCTACTGTTAAAGTCAGTGGATTAAAGAATTGCTTATTACTGGTTATTAGTAAATCGATTGAACCACTGTTCTCATTGTTGTTCACGTCAAAAAACAACGCACAGAGTACAACTTTGTTTTTTACTTGCAACTTCAGACTATCTTCATACCCATTTAATGTCGTCCATGTTGCTCCGACTTCTAAACCTGTGGTTTGATTAGTAAATGTGTTTCCGTTTAATCCATATATCCATAGCAGTACGAAAGGTTCTCCAGTTTTTGCTGAAGCAAAACTATAGCTTCCTTTCGCAATTTTTATCTCAAAACTTCCTTTTTCTAAAGTAAATGAATTCGCTACGTTTTGTTGCAAATGATTCATTTGGTCGGGAGCGATCACGTAACAATTGTTTTTAGTATCAATGGTTAAAATGCTCATACCTTGCTCCTGGATAGTTTTGCTTTCAGTAGTTTCAACTGATGGTGTGACTTTGTCAGTTTTTTCTGAAGATGTGGACACTGATTTTTGTTCAGTGTTTACAACAGGGGTGGAAATTGTTTCTTTTCTTGTAGGCACTGATTTTTGTTCAGTGTTCACAACAGGGGTAGAAACTGTTTCTTTTTTAGTGGACACTGATTTTTGTTCAGTGTTCACGACAGGAGTGGAAATAGTTTCTTTTTTTGTAGACACTGATTTTTGTTCAGTGCTCACAACAGGGGTGGAAACTGTTTCTTTTTTAGTGGACACTGATTTTTGTTCAGTGCTCACAACAGGGGTGGAAACTGTTTCTTTTTTTGTAGACACCGATGTTTGTTCAGTGTTTACAACAGGGGTGGAAACCGTTGTCACGTTGCGAGCTGGTTCATAAATACTCATCCCTGCCCAACGACGCAGCGGATCTGTGACGCCTACTAAAGTTCCTCTCCCAGTTTCCGTATTAATACGGATTAATTGACCGTCTTTACCTAACTTAAAGAAGTTACCTGTCACACCATACAGTTCCGAGCCGACAAATTCCATACTTGCCAGATCCGGAAAGCCTGTGTTACCTATGACATCGACTTTTTTCGTCTCTAAATTACACAAAGCTAGTAACTTCTTCTTGTCGTAACCGATCAAGGTTATATAAGCTCTGCCATCTGCATCAAAAGCGATTTCGCCACAGTTATAGCTTTGATCTGCTACCGTGACGCTCACTGTTCCTTTACCTGTTTCTATATCGAGCGCAATCAGCTGTTTCGCTGTCGTGGCGTAAAGCTTTTTATGTAAAAAATTATACGCTAAACCGGCACATGCATGTCCAGTATTACCGATGAGTGTGGCATCACCTGTGATCAAGTCAATTTTTACTAGTTTCGTCTTATCGCCTTCGCGATCAAGTCCATATAGTTGTGAACCGACAAATGCAATGTCCGATACCTCTGTGATGACTTCCCCAATCAGAGTTGCGATCCTAGTGGTTAAATCTAGAGTATAAAGTTTGCTGCATTCATTGGCGACAAAATCTTGGATATAAACTGCTCCTGGTTTAAGTTTGATGGTTTTGGCTGTGCGACTGCCACAGATCACTTTTTCTAAAACTCCGCTAAAACCAGAACTCACGTCAACTGCCGTAAAATATTGTCCTCCGGTTGCGGTTGCCACCCGAGCGTATTCACTTTTTATCCCTTCTACATGCTTGCTCTTCGATGTTCCGAAATAGGTATGAACTGTCACTCCTACTGCTTGAGCTTTTTGGATCGCCAAATTCGCAGCTATAATGTCTTTTGGCTCTGTTTTATCTCCTCCTCCTTCGAGTGCTTCATCCCCGAGGTAAAAAATTGTGCGTGTTGCACCAGCTCGCCAGTCAAAGTAATCTGAGATATCTTCAATCGCTCGAGCTGCATCTTCTTGCGCTCCCGCATCCGATAGTTCTCCTCTTTTTCTTCCCTTTAGTTTTGATTCTCCTACTTTTAACTTTTGTGTCAGGTAACTTCTGATCGAGGTATCGAAGTTTGTCCCTTTCCACGTCCCTTCGATACCCAACCAAACTACTCTTAAGTCTGTTGGACAACTTGATTTCGCGTTGGCGAGCGCTCCTGCTGTCGCATCACTAAGTGCCTGTGCTTCATCTTTCATCGAAGGACTTGTATCGATGACAATCACTAAATCAACAGCAGGTGTAGTACTCGCTTTTTTACTCATACTTTGTTCCTTCTTTTTCTTTTGGTTGAAACCGAATAATTTCATGATTAAAGAAGTTAATGAGTTTCAATAAATTACTTATCTATTAAAACACCTTAATAAACATGTAATATCAACATAAAAGTCATATATTTTGCTTGATTTACTTTCAAGAATATATGACATAAACATGTAAAGTATTTTTTGTCAATCTTAAATTGTCATAAATTTGACAATTTAATTGCATAATTTGTATAAAAATTCACATAATTGCACTATTTGTCAACGTCAAAAGTATGAAATTTATA
>JAQYWO010000345.1 GCA_029379215.1 Rhizonema sp. PD37 | reverse complement strand
GTTTATAATTAAGTTTCATCTAATTTATTTTATAAATGTACTATTAACAAGGTATTATCCATAAAAATATAAGTCTTCTAACTGTTAGCTTTTTTTTGCTCAATTTGCTCGTTGAATAGGACAACGCATTAAGTATCACCGCTCATCATAGTACATTTGCTCTGATATTTTTTGATATAAATGACGCTGAAATCTGACATAGCATTCACACTGGATGCTACATCTAGCAAGCTAATGAACAGACTTAAGCAAAACTGATGAATCTACGAGATCATGGCAGTGCGATTGATCAGCCTGGGTTAATGTTCACGAAAGCTCAGCTTTGCAGCCATAATAAAGTGTGATAGTAGGTTGCGACTTGATCCTAGAACATCTGGTACAGAAATATGATTTGATTTCACATGATCACTTTTCTGTCAATGGGTAAGTTCTGATCTCGTTCTAGACTGCTGATTCTGATCGCGAGAGCGCGGATATTTTGGGCTAAAAAGCAGTTTTATGAGCAATCACGTTTACCAAACTCTGATCTTAGGCGGTGGCTTCACTGGGCTTTTTACGGCTTTGCACCTCAGCCACCAACACTATCCTCGCTCAGTTATCCTGATTGACAAAGAGGAACGTTTCTGCTTTAAGCCCTTGCTTTATGAGTACTTTAGCGGTGAGATGGATGCTCAGCAAGTCCGTCCGCGTTTTGAGGAACTGCTTAAGGGTAGTGGTGTGATCTTTGTAAAAGATGCAGTTTCATCAATTGACTTAGTCAACAAACAAATCAAATTAGCTTCGGGGACTTGCTATGACTACAGTAATTTAGTATTAAGCTTGGGCAGTGTGACAGGCTACTTTGGGGTTGAGGGCGCTCAAGAGTATGCCTTGCCTTTCCGAACCGGAGAAGATGCGATTGCAGTTGATCGCCAATTACGTGATCGCCTACAGCAAGCGACGCAAATAGAAAACCCTAAAGAGCGCCGTAAACTGTTAACCGTAGCAGTCATTGGTGCAGGGCCGGCAGGCGTAGAAATGGCAAGCACTTTGGCGGATCTGCTGCCACACTGGTATGAAGCAATGGGTGGCAACGCTCAAGAAATTCGGGTCGTGCTGCTTCATCAGGGGCAAGAGATCCTTGAAGGGGATGTGAATCAGCGTCTGCGTAACACAGCTCGAAAAGCTTTGCAACGGCGAACGGTTGCTGTAGAATTATTTTTAGGAGCGCAAGTCACTGCTATCCGTCCGGATATCTTAGAATACAAGCGCTATGAGCAATCTGAAATACTAGAAGCTAGCACTGTTGTCTGGACGACTGGGACGAACACAAATCCAGTTATCAAAACGCTGCCTATTCCTGATGAACACCGAGATCAGCGCGGTCGCTTAAAAGTTACCTCTACTTTACAACTGCCTAATTTTCCCGAAGTTTTTGCAGGTGGCGACTGTACAGTTGATATGTCAGCATCCACCGCTCCAGGTTATCAGTATCAGCAGCTAAAGCTTCCAGAACAACAGATTAATTCTCAACCTTTACCTCCGACAGCCCAAGTTGCTTATCAGCAAGGAGCAACTATTGCTCGTAATCTGAAAGCCATGACTTTAGGAGATCATCTTGTGCCCAATCACGTCAACTTACGTGGAACACTTTTAAAACTGGGATTGGAGGAGAGTGCGGCTAACCTGGGCGATCGCTTTCAAATTACAGGCGAAATCGGTCATCTCATTCGTCAAAGTACTTATTTACAACTATTACCAACGCCGATTCATAATTTAAAAGTCACAACTAAATGGCTCACAGAAGAGGTCTTCATCCGCTACTCACAGTCCATCAAAACTGCTGATGCGATCAAGTGGGTAGGTGGTGCAGTTATCACTGCTGTGGTTGCCAGAAAACTGCTCAAAATCTTAACAGATGATGACAGAGTCATTCGTAATTAATCTTTGCCAGCCTCTAAATTTATTATAAGGACGGCTAACATGAACACTCTCCACAATCGAAACCCCAAGTAACAAGCAGAGTGTTTATTCTTTAATTCCATTTTTAAATCAACTTGAAACTTTTATCCTCTTCTACCAACTGGGCAAGTGATTCAGTTACCAATTCGTGAACAAGAGTCACCCGTTTATCCTTGGTTAATTTCTTCCCTTCAAAACTTTGCTTGCCAAGCCAATCCGAGTTCATAACTTCTGGCAACTCATCTTGACTCATTAGCCACGCATAAAATTGTTGTGCGGCTTCTGACCACTTGCGCCCTGATGTATCCTGTTTCTGGGCGTCATTTACTGTTATCACATGTTCGGTGCAGTGGAGTGTAGTTTTGTATATAAGCGGGTAAGGTAATTTCCTGCTGTAAACGCGGATCTGCGATCGCATTATGACCAGTCTCGTCAAGTGTTAGTGCAAGCTTTGAACACTCACGTTGGGGAGCGAGCAACTATTTTAGGCGATCAGGCTGGAATTCATTTGATGGTGCGACTGCACACGCACATCAGTGATGAGGAGATTATTCAACGTGCCGCCCAAGTTGATGTGGGGATGATATCTGCCCAACCTTACTATCTCAATGCTTTTCGCACAGGTGAGTTTATCTTTGGCTACTCTGAACTTACACACCAACAACTTCAAGAGGGCATTCGTAGATTGGCTCAAGTTATAAAGGACTGCGTTTTGTGTTAACAAAGAGTTCATGAAACTCGTTGTAAAGTTGCAAGGGAGCGATCGCTTCTGTGCCCCGATTCCAAGTCTATTGCAGTTCATTAAATAGGTAATCTACCACCTAACATAACGTCTACAGCTAACGGACGGTTTGGGAGTATGACAACTATATCTGCAAATATAGAGAATTAGCTAGAAAAATAAGCTAACCTATTATTGCAAAAATAGGATTTGAAATCATATCAAAATATATCTCTGATCTCAACAAAATTTGAGCGAAACATTACACAATAACAATATTGCTAACAGCGATCGCGTCAATAGCGAGAACCATAGCTAGCCAATCTCTCTGGTACTTATACCCTATCATTCAACAAGGGCTATGTCCAACGGGAACGACTTGGACAGTACGCGAAATTAAAAATTTTAAAAGCTTTCAATAAATGTTATTTATGATTCCCTTACTACGTCCCCTGATTACTATGACACTTGTTCTAACTCCCTACGTAACTAGCAAAGGCAATGAATTTGTTCGGCAACACACAATTCAGCAGCTTCAAGAAACAAAGGGATGTTTTGGGTGTGACTTATCAAGAGTTAACTTGTCGGGAGCAAACTTGGAACGCGTCGATCTACGCTCAATAAACCTTCAAGGAGCTAATCTGAAGAACGCCAATCTCCGAGGCGCAAACTTAGAGTGGGCAGATCTGCACAATGCAAATCTGGAAGGAGCCGATCTGAGTGGAGCAAACCTCAGGGAAACTTCGCTCGTTGATGCCAATTTACAAGGAGCAAATCTAGAAGCTTCCAAACTAGAGACAGCCGATTTAAGGAATGCTAATCTCCGAGGTGCAAATCTTGTTAAAGCTTTAACGCCTGACGATATCCAAGCGAGTAACTCTGTGACTTTATGTCAAACAAGACTGCCAAATGATGTAATATCGAGTCGAGACTGCCAGTAGATATTATAGGACTCCTGGAAGATAAATCAAACGACGAATTCTGATTTTCTTGTGTTGCTCCACCAACCTATGTTTTTTTTAAGACTAATTTAGATACGTTTGCCTTGGTCGATTGCATTAATTTAGGCGACTGCTCATAAGTTAATTTTATAATTAATCAAAAACAATTAACTTTTTAGACTTCCGGAAAAACAGTATCATAAACTACTATTTTTTGACGAGCGCAAAACTTTTTGAGCTACTGAAGCTAGTTGCTTAAACAGTGGCTGATAAAAAGTATCACTGACTACAAAGTTTGTAAGCGATGCCGAAGGCAACGGCTGCCATCCGTGCTGTTAGTAATGCCTAGAACAAGAATTCTCAAGGGCAATCGGGCAGAGTGGCCATCGCTTGGCTTTGACTACTCCTAAATCTTGATTTTCGCATGTCCGCAAAATACTTAACAGGATCTTCGGCTTTGCCTTTGTCATATGCGACACTAAAATAATAGAGTCCTCGATAAATCATCTCTAAAGAAATACTGACAAATGGTATAATATCAGGTCGAGACTGCTAGTATATCCTAGGCGTAAAACAAGTAATGAAATATGTAACGTGCTTACTAAAAAGCACTTTTTGTTTAATAGCGTGTGTCGGAGTTTTATTTTATAGTAATAGTGCGATCGCCGCCGAAAAGATTGTCTTCAAGTATGGTATTTTTCATGCAACAGTGCCAGTGAGTGAACTAACAACTTTAGCCGAAACTGGAGAAGTTTCATTAAGGCTAAATTTCTTCTTGAGTCAGGCTCATAAAGACCCACAAACAGTTCGTAATACCTTGAGAAAAGAAGTCACAGCTAGTCCAGTTCTATTAGATCGCGCACTGAATAACCCCATTGGTGAATTTTTACTTGACCAAATTGGTCAGACAATTCATACTCCCTCTGATCAAGCGAACCAACAAGCTTTGCGCTCAGCTGTAGTTTTATCAGCTCAGCAAGATAATAAATTGTCATTGATTGAAATTCTGCAAAATTATCCAAATCAAGAAGTGGATGTAGAGGGTAAGCGTCTTGCCGATACATACAATCAACTCAGCCTTCTGGCAGAACGGTTACAAAACCTGTTGCCCTGATATTCCTTGTAGCGAGTCGTAAGCGTATGCGATGCCTGCGGAGGGCTACGCCTACGTTACTAATGAGAGTGACTCGATTTGTGAAAATCGGCATTCTGCGTGAGGCTTGGAGTAACACAACCCTTACTAAAACAATTAACTGGCGTTGAATCTTGGCAGTGCTGCAAAACTCCTATCCAAAGAAATTATGTTGGCACAAGCATCTTAGTCTGGCGATAGCTTAAAGATATAGCCAATAAAACTTGTCTTACAACTTTAAACTGAAGTACTGATTACTCTCAAACTATATTAGTTCAACAATTGAAACGTCCGGTAATCGTCATGTCATTAGTCTATTTATGGATGGCGATGCCCCAAGGGGGCTTGCACCTTCGTGCTCGCCTGTGAGAGTTGCGTAAGTCCTGATAAAGAAGAACGCAAACAAGTCGAAAACGAATGCGATCTCATTGAAGCAGCAAGAAATACCCTGACTTCAGGTTAACCTAATTTTGGTTGATCTATATCTCCTGAAAGATGGCATAAGTTAAACAAAATTAATATCATCAAATACATAATTCACTGTATACTTCTTGACCTAGCATAAGAGCTTTTATATCTTATAAATGTTAAGAACATGTTATGCAAATTTATTCGCAGAGTATCATTTATTTGTTTTTAGGAAAAATATAATGACAAGGTTACGCGGTAGACGAGCAAATAGAGGGTTGCAAGCCTTTGTACTCCTCGTAATTACTGTTTATGCAGGGACACTGCTCGAATATTTTGGGATCACCCACTTGATTCCAGACTCTATTAAAGATGGCAGCTTTATACATAATCAAAGTGAACTCGATAGCCAGCCAGTTCCAGATACATCAACACTTAAGTAATTTCAAGCATGTAGGAAAAGAATATGCGTAGAGGCAGTGATGCGTTTGGTAGGTCAGTGATCGCTTACGACACGGGTAAACGGATTGCCAGAGTTGAGGACTTAGTTTTTGCTGAAACTAGCAATAAACTTGTAGGAATTCTCTTAACTGAAGCTAGGTTATTTAGTAGTGCCCAAGTCATTCCATTTAGTAGCATCCAGGCGTTTGGACCTGACGTGATTGTGGTTCCGAATAAAAGTGCTATTAAGAGAGTGAATCAGGTGTCTGAGATTAAGAAGATTCTTAAGCACAGCAACATACTTAAAGGTACTAGGATTGTCACAACCAACGGGCGCAATCTGGGCACGATGGTTGACCTTTACTTTGATGACAAAACTGGAGAGGTCGAAGGCTATGATGTCTCAGGTGGGCTGTTTGCTGATGCCTATTCTGGTCGCTCATTTGTTCCTGCACCTCACACGCTTCATATCGGTACGGATGTGACTTTTGTGCCGCCGGAAGTCGCTGACATGATGGAAGAGCAAGTTGGTGGCATCAGGGGCGTGATGCAGACGGCTGCTGAGAAACTACAAGAACAGACACAAATCGCCACCCAGACAATGCAGTTGGCAGCTCAAGGCGCTAACGACAAGCTACAAGAAACAACGCAGGCAGTCAATGACAAGCTACAAGAAACAACGCAGGTAGTCAATGACAAGATTCAAGAAACAACGCAGGCAGTCAATAACAAGATTCAAGAGGTCGCGCTGAGCGGAGTAACCTCACTCACAAATACTGTTGTTTCTCCTGAGGAGCAAAAGGCATTTGCGATCGGCAAAACAGTAAAAGAGGACATTTTCACAAATAGTGGCATTTTAGTGATTGCACGGGATCAGCTTGTCACAACAATTATAACTGAAGAAGCCGAGCATCTTGGGGTGCTTGACCAAGTTTATCGAGCCACTGGTGGCAGCTTATCAGCACCAATTAACCAGAAATTTCATTCTTCCACTCTTGCAGCTCAGGAGAGGTTACAACAGACGACCGAGATTGCTTCGGAAAAACTCTTAGAGACGAAGCGCACTTCTATGGCGTCGCTTACGAATACAGCTGTTGACCCAGTTGAACAAAAGATTTTTGTGGTTGGCAAGACGGTTAACCAAGCAGTTATGGCTCCTGATGGTACTCAGTTGGTAAACATTGGTGATCTCGTCACACCATTAGTGGCGGAAGTCGCTGATAGTCTGGGCGTACTTGACCAACTTTATCGAGCCACTGGTGGTAGTCTTACCGTTAAGTTAAGCCGTGCAGCTAACACCGCCCTTGCTAGCCAAACGATCTCTCTTGCGTTGGGCAGACGCGTACAAGGAGCAGTCCGGACTGAGGACGGTATTTTCATTGCGGCTCCAGGGCAGATTGTTACCGAACAGGTCATTGAGCGTGCAAAAACTCATCGCAAAGAGTCAGAGTTACTGAATGCTGTGGGGTTAACGAAGAGCGAGGCAGCACGTTTGAACGCTAGCGGGTTCTTGTCGGAAACGAGTGAGCAGATCCGTGGCGGTGCAACACAGGCTCAAATAAGTGTAGGCAATCTCTGGGAGCGCCTGCTACAGAAATTTACCTCGCTTCAGGACTCCAATGCGGAAACAATAGAAAAACAACGGATCAAATACGCCTTAGGACTTCCTGTAACTCGCGTTATTCTGAGTTTACAAGATGATGTGATCCTCAATGTTGGGGAATTAATTACTCATCAAGCCATTAAGTCGGCTCGACAGAGTGGAGTTCTTGACATTTTGCTCAGTTCGGTGTACGACAAAAAACCGGAAATATCAACCCAAGAATTGCGATCGCCACAGGTGGGCTCTGCCTCCTTGAAACAAAAAGAACACGTTACTAATGGAAGAGAAAAAGCAAGTTATCAGTGATGAGTTAAATTCTCTCCTTGGATGCGTATTTGTAATCCTGCACTTTCAGCGACATTTTTCAGCTTTTCTTGTACTGAAAATTATTTGTTGAAGCAGCTTGATTCGGAAGCGATCGCCGACATAAAAGAAATCTCCGAAAAAGACGTAGGGGCGCTCCTGCCGTTCGCCCCTACCAAGGATTTGAACGAACGCATAGTTAATTTCTGGAGATGTCTAAAAGCCACATTTAGATTGTGCGATTCGATACAATAAAAGGTGAGCTTGACTTTTGCTTTAGAGGATTCTTTTGGGAAACGCAATGCAGATCTCATTCAGGACGCTCCCAGCCAGATGGAGCCAGAATTCCGCGAGCGATCGCCCAGATCAAGCCAAATAAACGTGTGGGTTGTAGCGCGTGCTTTTTTCCAGCACTTGAGCACTACTCCTCGTTTCGGAGTCTAAGTCTGTCGTCAGTAGACGTGACGTAACCTCAGACAGTTCTCAACTATTAAATGGAGTCAAAGTCCTGCTCGTTGAAGATACCCAAGACGCCCGCAAGTTTATGACAACTGTCTTGGAGATGCATGGGGTGAGCGTAACTACTGTCATATCCGTTAAAGAGGCACTTAAGACATTGGCACTGGCACGAAATACCGCTTCACTAACGCGTCTCTACATTGTTTCTTGGAGATGTCTAATAGACTCATCTGAAAACGGTCAAAGTATCTCTGTGACTACCTGATATAGTGCGATGTCGTTGGCGTTCAAAGCAGCGTCTCCGAAGAATGAGAAGAGAAGGCAACGGCTACCATCCCTATCGTAACTTCTCCCTAATTAACTAGTACGATAAGACAAAAGTAAAACGTAAAAAGGTAAAAGAAAAAGACTTATACGCTCTTTTTTTCACCTATTTCAAATGCTAGCTTTATTTACGACGATCTATACTATCTTCTATGATAAAATCGGGTATTTAGATATTTATTTTTAATCACAATATAAAAATATGTGGTGTAGTATGTTCATTTTATCCTGATGTTATGGTCTTACTTAATCTTGGTAATACTAACGGACCAATTCAGAATCTCACTAGTCTATAAAATTCCTTTCATCACCTATTCATATTTATTAGGGTTTCATCGAAGTCTTTCTTGCACAACTCGAAATATTTTGACCTGACTCATGCATCACGTGTTCTACATCCCGATGATGAGTAAATACGCCCATGCAAACCTAAACCCATTCTTATTTCCTCCTTTAAGCAAAAACTATTTATCCTGTTATATCATGTCCGATTAATCCATTATTATTCATGTTTCCGCAAAATCCCGCACTGATAACAAAGTCAGAGGACGTAAAGGGCAGCTTGACTAGGGCGGGGTTGCTGCCAGAAATATCAGTAATAATAGTGAACATGATAT